>DUKH01000098.1:15974-25054 GCA_013329415.1 Methanosarcinaceae archaeon
TCATTAGGGGATTCATTTCAATAATTAGGGGATTAATTTCAATTATTGGGGGATTAATTTCAATCATTAGGGGATTAATTTCGATCCTGAGGTAAGACTGACTCCAATCCGGTAAAGTTGACTTCAATTCTCAGAGGTCGTTTTTTCTCGTTTAGGAGCTTGATCTCGATCATATTGTATGGGGGGATTTTTATAAAGATTCGGATGAAACTGAATATTCTGGTAGTTTTAATGCTCATTGCCTCTCTTCTGGTCAGTGGCTGTGCGGAAAACGGTGCAGATGAGCAGGAAACCGTGCCTGGCGAAGAGGTTGAAGGTGAAGCTGCTGATGAGTCTGCGCCGGTAACTTCCGAAACCATCGTAATCGGAACCAAACTTTTCCAGGAATCTTATATAACAGCGCATATGATTTCGCTTTTGCTCGAAGATCGCGGATACAATACCGATGTGAAGGAGAACCTCGGGGGCACGCTTGTAAATTACGAGGCTCTGAAAAAGGGGGACATCCATTCTTACGTGGATTATACGGGGACCATCTACAGCCAGATCCTGAAAAAACCGCCCCTTGAGGAATGGGACCCTGAGCTCGTATACAACGAATCCGAGCAGGGGCTCCTTGAGGAGGACGGAATTGTAATTGCTGCCAGTCTGGGCTTCGAAAACGCCTATGCTATTGCCGTGGACGAGGGATGGGCGGAAAGCAACGAGGTTTCCGCGATCAGCGACCTTGCACCCTATGCCCCTGATATGGAAATTGGCACCGACCCCGAATTTGCCACGCGGGAAGACGGGCTCCCCCAGATCGACCGGGTCTACGGGTTCACTTTCAAGAACTACAACCCCATGGTTCCGGGCATAATGTACGAAGCCATCAAGAATGATGAAGTGGATGCCATAAGTGCCTACACCACGGACACCCGAAACGACCTTTACGAACTGAGGGTCCTTGAGGACGATAAGAATGCCCTGCCTCCCTACGATGCGGCAGTGCTTGTTTCGGCTGAGTTTGAGGAGGAGTACCCCGAAATAATGGCGATCCTTGCGGAACTCGATGGCAGAATAGATTCGGACACCATGCGGCAGCTTAACGGGGAGTACGATATCGATAAACGGGATGCCCGGGACATAGCCCGGGACTTCCTTGTGGATGAAGGCCTGATTTCGGGCTGATTCCGACGCTCTTGACGGTCCGGGATTTTTTCATCCCGGATTGTTCCACACTTTTGCTTGACTCTGGATTTCTAGCAGGTTGAGCACTTTGGCGGGTTAAACGCTCTGTCTGGAAACTCTCTATCAGGTTAAACGTTCTCCGGGCTTCAGCACCGGGTTTCGGTATTGTGTTCAGACTCTGCAAAGTCTCAGTGTAATTCATGAAGTTCAAAAAACTTTTTAACCGGATCGAGTCCATCAAGCTCGAAAACGTAACGAAGAGGTACGGAGACCGTTTCGCAGTAAGGGACCTGGACCTTGAGGTCCGGGGGGGCGAACTCATGATCCTTATCGGGCGCAGCGGTTCCGGGAAAACAACTACCCTCCGGATGATCAACCGCCTGATTGAACCCGATTCCGGGCGGGTGTCCATAAACGGGACGGATGTGGAGGACTTTGACCCGGTACGGCTCAGGCGGAGCATCGGGTATGTTATCCAGAACATCGGTCTGCTCCCGCACCTGAAAGTCTCGGAAAACATCGGGCTCATCCTGAAACTGGAAGGGTGGGATGAAGCCAAAATCCGGGAAAGGGTCAGCGAACTTCTGAATTTCGTATCCCTGCCTCCGAAAAGTTTCATGGACCGCTATCCTCACCAGCTGAGCGGGGGGCAGCAGCAGAGAATCGGGCTTGCAAGAGCCCTTGCCATGGACCCTCCCCTGCTCCTTATGGACGAACCTTTCGGGGCGCTTGACCCTCTTCTCAGGACCCAGCTCCAGGATGAGTTCTGCAAAATAAAAAAGGAACTCGGAAAGACCATTGTTTTCGTTACCCATGACATCAATGAAGCTTTCAAGCTGGGGGACCGGGTTGCCATTATGGATAATGCTTCTCTTGTCCAGGTGGGGACTCCCGAAGAACTGATCTTCGAGCCTTCAAGTGAGCTTGTTTCTGAAATTGTCGACTCGAAGCGGAAATACAGGCACATGGAAGCGTTGAAAGTAAGGGATATGATGCAGCCCCTTGATCCCGGATATTTCCTGGAAGGGAATATGCCTGCCGAAATTGCCCTTCGAAAAATGGTTGATGCCGGGCTCGAAGTCGCTTTCGTGTTTAAGGAATCCGGGACTGTGGGGAGAATTTCCTTAAATAAAGTCCTGAAGGCCGGAAATACCGGGAAAAGCCTGAACGAAATCTCAAAATCCCTTCCCGTATTCCCTGCGGATGCTTCACTTTTCGAGGCCCTGACACAGCTTAAGGAAGAGGGGGAGTCCATGGCGCTGGTCCTTGGGGGGGGGAAATGCCGGTAGGTCTTCTTTTTTCCGACAGGGTTCTCCAGGGTCTGGTCTAATGTTCTGGTCTAATGCTCCAATCCAATGTTCTGGTCTAATGTTCTGGTCTAATGCTCCAATCCAATGTTCTGGTCTAATGTTCTGGTCTAATGTTCTGATCTAATAGCCTTATTTAATGTCAGATCTAAAGGCTGATTTAAACTTGAGGCAGGTTGTGGAATGGTGGTTGTCTGAGCGAAATCCCGATTATAAATGACGTTTTAACGGAAGTCCAGAGGGTCTGGGATACCCAGCTTCTCTCACTTCGCACCCTCGAGCACCTTTACATGTTCACAATTGCGCTTTTCGTCTCCATCCTGATAGGCATAGCTGTAGGGGTTCTTATTTACCGAAGCCCGAAACTTGCAGACCCGGTCCTGAACGGTTTGAACGTTGTGGAAACAATCCCTGATGTAGCACTTCTGGTACTCCTGCTCCCTATTTTCGGGATCGGTGCAGGTCCCACGGTTGCTGCTTCAATCCTATATTCCATCTTGCCCATAGCCAGAAATACGTACACGGGCCTTGCAAACGTGCCCAGGGAATACGTAGAAATCGCCGAAGCCCTGGGGCTTAACCCCGGGGAAATCCTCATGAGGGTGCGTTTTCCCCTGGCTCTCCCCCTGATTGCAGGGGGGATCCGGATAGCTGTTGTCTTCACCATGGGAGTCGTGACCCTTGGGGGCCTGATAGCCGCCGGGGGCCTTGGGGCAGCCCTCCAGAACGGGATACAGCTCTATGACATGGGGACAATTCTGATAACCGGAGCCTGGGTCGGGCTGCTGGCGGTGATCCTGGACGGGGGAGCCGGTGTTATTGAAAACAGGCTGAAGGTGAGGTATGGGACATGGTCATAAGCGCGGAAATCCTGCAAGCCACCCTTGAACACTTTTTCCTGGCTTATACGGCACTCCTTGCAGGAATTATTGTTGCTGTCCCTCTTATCCTTCTCTCATTATATAGTGAAAGGCTGGCTTCGCTGGTCATGAAGTTTTCAAACCTCGTTCAGGCAGTCCCGAGTTTTGCGGTGGTAGCTGTGGTGGTCCCTCTTATCGGAATAGGCTTTACTCCGGCAGTCATTGCCATTATGCTGAGAGTCCTGCTCCCAATTATCAAGAACACCTACATAGGGCTTTTCAACGTAGATCCTGCTCTTATTGATTCCGCAAAAGGGATCGGGCTGACGGAATTCCAGATTATCCGCAATGTCCGGCTGCCCAATGCCTACCCTGCCATATTTGCAGGGATCAAGTTTGCTGCTATCCTTGCAAACAGCATAGCTGTGCTGACAGCCCTTATCGGGGGTGGGGGGCTCGGGTCAATGATTTTCGAAGGGCTTACTAACTTCAATACCGCAAAAATCATGGCAGGAACCCTTCCGGTTATAGCCATCGCCCTTTTCCTTGACTTCTCCTTCTCGGTGCTGGAACGCCGTTTGACCCCGAAATACCTTAAAATTGAAACCTAAATATGAAATCTAAAAATGGGATGTAGCGATGAGATTTAAATTTGATACCTAAAAATGAGATGTAGATATGAGATTTGTTTTTTAAATTTGCTTTTAGCAGTTTTTATCGGGTTTTAGATTTTTATCGAATGGTCCTTTTATCGTTTAGTCTTTCAGAATATTTGTTCGCCTTTTCTTTGTGCCTCAGCAACTTATGCCTCTATTTCCACACCCTTCCAGAAAGCTACACAATTCTTGATTTCCTTTGCCGCAGGTTTCGGGTCCGGATAATGCCAGGCAGCGTCTTTATTGACCTCTCCTTCCACAACCACATCATAATAGTTTGCTTTCCCTTTCCAGGGGCAGGTAGTGCGGGTTTCGCTTTCCTTAAAGTATTCTTTGTTTACGGATTCAGGCGGGAAATAGAGGTTCCCTTCGATTACTTTAGGTTCATCGCTTTGTGCGAGTACCTTTCCCTTCCATGTTGCTTTTGCCATTCCTTCACTCCCAATGACAGGTTTTTTGTAACCTTCTTTCAAGGTAACAGGCTTTTAAATTGAGAATTTTTTGGTAATACTTCTCTGGACCGGTTTAATATTTCCTTGAGCTGGTAATATTTCCCTGAAAATAGATTGGCAGGTATTGTAAAAAAACTATTCCTTCTCCGGGGATTGCCTTTCTCATTTTATATATGATGAAAGTACTCGTGCAACAGGTTCCCGGAGGTTTGACAATCATAAGTCAAATTTATATATGATGTTTTATATATATTGAGAGTTTTCGGGCGGTAAGTCCTCAGGGGGTTAACAATCCGGAGTCAAATTTATATAAAACAATTGTATGATACTGTATGCATTACTAAGCATTTTTGTGTTTTTTGGCAACAACACCTTGACATGTCTCACCGTTCAATTTATCTTGGATGCCTACCAAGGATTTTTATTAAGTGTACACATTATTACAGGGAATCTCATGCTTGATCCAATACTTTTACTTGGGCTGGTAGTTGCCGTGCTTATCATGTCCCTTGTCGCACAGGCACTCAGCCGTTATTTCCGGATTCCTTTTATCATTTTCCTGTTGATCGAAGGAATTATCGTAGGGCCCGAAGTCCTGAACCTGCTGGATCCTGCTCTCTACATCGAGGGACTCAGTGCCATCGTGGCAATCTCGGTATCCGTGATTGTTTTTGACGGTGGGCTTCACATTGATCTGAAGAATATCAGGATGGTTCAGGAAAGTGTCCTGAAGCTGACAACAATCGGGGTCCTTGTGACCTTCCTGGGAACCACGGTTCTGACCAGCCTCCTGATAGGGATCCCTCTCGAACTCGCTGCCCTTTTCGGAGCCCTTGTCACGGCAACAGGGCCGACAGTGATCTCTCCCATTGTAAGGAACATCCAGATCAGCCACAAGCTCGGCAAGATCCTTGAGCTTGAGGGGGTCCTGAATGACGCTGCCAGTGTGATCCTTGCAGCAATGGTCTTCGAATGGGTCGCAGCAGAACTTTCCGGGACGGATGCGGTAGTCTTTATCCTTTACAGGCTGGGAATCGGAATTCTCCTGGGGTCTTTCAGCGGTTTTGCTCTCCGCTGGTTCTTTACCCGGGGGACGGCGATCAGCAAACAGACCGCAAGGCTGGTTTCCCTGACCGCAGTGTTTGCCTGCTTCGTCCTTTCCGAATACCTGGGCAACGAGTCAGGGATTCTGGCGGTAGCTATCTTCGGGATTATCCTCGGAACTTCGGAATTCCCTTACAAGGAGACCATCAAGGAATTCAAGAGCGACATTGTGATTGTGATGCTCTCCCTGATCTTCATCCTGCTTGCGGCAATGCTAAAATTCGAGGATATCCAGAGGATAGGGGCAAGCGGGATAGCCCTTGTGCTGCTTCTCGTGTTCCTCATCCGCCCGGTGGCGGTCTTCGTTTCGATGTGGAACTCGCGGATCGGCACGAATGAGAAACTTTTCATTTCCTTCGTTGGGCCCAGAGGCGTTGTGCCGACTTCGGTTGCGACTTATTTTGCAATCAAGCTTGATTCAATGGGCATTCCCGGGGGGCAGACCCTTGTGGGGCTTGTTTTCCTTACGGTCATCATTACGGTCTTCATGAGTGGCAGCCTGTCAAAAAAAGTGGCAGAGATGCTGGAGGTAATCCCTATGGAAATCCTTATTATTGGTGGAGGAAAGGTAGGCAGGATTCTTGCCGAACGCTTTGACAGAAGAGGAGAAAATGTTGTTGTGGTGGATATTTCCGAGGATAACTGCAAGAAATGCATGGAACTCGGAATCCGGATCGTTCAGGGTGATGCCGGGGATGTAAATGTCCTGAAAAAGGCAGGAATCGAAAACGCCAAATATGTGGTTGCAACAACCAATAAGGACAACACGAACCTTCTCTTCTGCCAGATTGCAAAAGCTTCTTTCGGATTCAGGGGTGACCAGCTGGTAGCCAGGGTAAACGAGATTGAAAACCTGCAGGCTTTCTGGGATCTGGGCATCCGCGCCATGAGCCCGGCCACAACGACGGCGGTTGTGCTTGATAACATGATTGGAAGGCCCCACCTATTCTCCATGTGTGAGGTAGGGGGGGAAGGGGACATGATGGAAGTCAAGGTCACCAACCCGAAAGTAGTCGGGAAAGCCATCAAAGATATCCAGTTCCCTGAAAAGAGCCTCCTTGTAATGGTGCAGCGGGGCAGTGATTCCATCATCGCTCACGGGAGCCTTGTGCTTGAATATGAAGACATCATAACCGTGATCGGGGAAGGGGATGCAGCCAAGCGCACTGCGGATATACTTCACAAATAATTTTAAATATTTTGCAAGGTATAGTCTTTGATAATGGTCCTTGATAATAGTCCCTGAGAATATATTTCCTATAAAATATACTTTATGAAAATAAAAAAACTGCGAAAATAATTTAGCATTATAAATTCAGGCTTAAAAAAGACGAGTGATTTTTTTCCTGGATGTGAAAAACATGCACGGAAGGGGATAGTCACTTTGATTTTCTTCTCCTGGATTTTTTTCTGTGGGGGATAGCAGACTGATTAAAGACTGAATACTTTCACCCTGCTTTGTACAGCTTTAAATATTCCAAATGCATACCTTAAAGTGCCTCTCTATAAGAAGACAACCAAGAGGCTTGAGGTAGAAATATGAGACAAATTGCAGAATCAATTAAAGACCGGTTTTTGAAACTTGGCGTCGATGTGCCTATTGAGGACATCGAAGAAAGACTTGACGAATTGATTACGAAATTCAAAGTACCTGACAATGAAGCGCAGCGCAGCGTTGTCAATTATTTCTTGAAGAAATATTCCATCCCTAAAAATGAGTTTTATGTGAGGCAGGCTGAGCCTCAACTTACCAAAATTACTGATATCTCTGAAAATGGGCAGTGGGCAAACATTAATGCAAAAGTCATACAGCTCTGGGAAAACACTCATGAGTCTATATCCCAGGTCGGACTTCTGGGGGACGAGACCGGCATCATAAAATTTACTAAATGGAAAAACGCTGAACTCCCTAACCTCGAAGAAGGGGAAAGCTATCTTTTCCGGAGTGTGGTGACGGGTGAATATAATGACAGGTTCCAGGTCCAGCTCAACCGGAATAGCTCTGCAGAGAAGCTTTCCGAACCAGTGGAAGTCGGAGGGGGTGATTTCACTCCAGGCCAAAGGGAGTCCGAACTCAGGAATATTGTCGACCTTGAGGGAAATAACCAGTGGGTTACGGTCAGGGGAAAAGTGGTGCAGCTCTGGGAAAATTCCCATGAGTCAATAGAGCAGACCGGGCTTATAGGGGACGAGACAGGGGTTGTCAAGTTTACTAACTGGGCAAGTTCCGAACTTCCGGACATGGAAGAAGGCAAAAGTTACCTGTTGAAAAATGTGGTGGTGAGCGAGTGGAACGGCAGAGCTCAGATCCAGCTTAACAGAGGGAGTTCCATTGAAGGGCTTGATGAGGATATTAAAGTCGGGACCTCAACTTTCACATACTCCGGAGCAATGGTGGACATCCAGACCGGCTCAGGGCTGATTAAACGCTGCCCTGAGTGTAAGCGAGCCCTTGTGAAAGGCGCCTGTGCCGAGCACGGAAAGGTAAGAGGAGAATATGACCTAAGGATCAAGGCAGTCCTGGATTCCGGAACTTCTACTCAGGATGCCCTGATAAACCGCGAACTTACCGAAGAGCTTGCAGGCATCTCCCTTGACGGCGCAATTGCCATGGCTGCAGATGCCCTTGATCCGGGGGTTGTGCTTGACAGGCTGAAACAGGAACTCATAGGAAGGTATTACATAGTTAGCGGTCCGAAACTTGACCGGTACCTCCTGGTGGAATCGATTGCACCGCAGGATTCTCTGGACAGGGAACTCCTCGAGGCAATGCTTGCTGAACTGGAGGTAGAGTAAAATGGCTGGCTTTTTCAGAGAAGTGGCACGCAGGGTATTTGCCCAGGAATTGAAGGATTCGAACCTGACCTCCAGGGACGAGAGCGACCAGTACGCACCGCAGTATCTTCTGACCCCTACCGGGGCAAAAGTGAACCGCATCTTCCTTGTGGGCACCCTGATAGAAAAAGAGGATATTGGTACGGACTCCGAGTACTGGAGAGGTAGGATCTCAGACCCGACGGGTTCTTTCCTTGTCTATGCGGGGCAATACCAGCCCGAACCCGCCCAATTCCTGTCGGAGTGCGAACTTCCCGCTTTTGTGGCGGTGGTGGGGAAGGCCAGTACCTACACCACAGATGACGGAAACGTCTTCACTTCAATCCGTCCCGAATCTATCCAGCAGGTGGACGAACTGACCCGGGACCTCTGGGTGCTTGAAACGGCAAAAGAGACCTTTAATCGGATTAAGGGCTTTGAGACTGAAGAAGACCCCAACGCAAAACTTGCGAAGGAACACTATGCAACGGATACGGCTTTTTACCGTTCCATAGTTAAGAAAACACTTGAGTCCCTAAGGGAAAATGTGTAATTGAAAACCTTTTCGGAGAACAGGAGATTTCTTTCCTTTTCTCTGTTTTTCCCTCTCTGTTTTTTCTTTTTTCCTTTCTGTTTCTTTTCCTTTCTCTTTATAAATGAGCGTAAAAACCCTGGGTCTTAGCCAAGGGGCTATAAGCGTCAACTTACCCTTGATTC
>DUKH01000181.1:0-4276 GCA_013329415.1 Methanosarcinaceae archaeon
GTTTCCTTTTTTGTTTCCTTTCCTTTTCTCTTTAACTTCCTCTTCTTCTACCGTCTTCTTCTACTGTCTTCTCTTTTTTAATTTAACATTTCATTTTCTTTTTCCTTGTATTTTCCTTTTTCATTCTCCCGGAGTATCAATATTCAGAAGCTTTGTTTTCATAGATTATATTGCTATTTGAATATAAGTTATGATATGAAAACGCTGGATTTTAAGAAGCACTGAACACAGGAGTTTAATCATGAAACAGGAATTCATAGAAAAGTACTATCTGGGAAAGGAAGTTGAAATTGACGTTTGTGGGAGAAACACATACAGGGGAATTGCTGCCGAATGTAAGGACGGGGTACTGAGCCTTAAGTGGAATATAAAAGAAGAAGGCTACACCCATATCGATATTGAGAGCATCGCAGCAATGTGGAAAATCATGAAATAAAAAGCATAAACGCAAAAAAACGTAAATCCGAATGAGGGAAGTGGGAAATATGAAAAATATCGTGGAAACTGCTATTGAGGCAGGAGTATTCAAGACCCTGATCCAGGCTGTAGAGGTTGCTGATCTGGTCGAAACTCTGAGCAAGGAGGGGCCTTTTACAGTCTGTGCCCCGGATGATGAGGCATTTTCAAAACTTCCCGGGAGAGCTCTGGACAGCCTTTTAAAAGATCGAGAAAGCCTGAGACAGGTCTTGCTCTTCCATGTGGCTTCGGGACAGGTCATGTCCCGGGATATCGTGAAACTGCAGTCCGTAAAGACCCTTCAGGGCGAGGAACTAAAGATCGATATCACCCAGGGGGTCCAGGTAGGGGAGGCCCAGGTAACCCAGCCGGACATCGAGTGTTCTAATGGTGTCATCCATGTAATTGACAGGGTATTGATTCCAAAGTCCGTGCAAATACATGCTGCCCCCCGTTAAAGTTCTTATCTCAAATTTCTTTCCTTTTTTCAATCTCAGCTTCCCGGATTTTTTCGGGCAAATATTCAAAAAAAGCTCCGAGGCCGGCTGCGCATTTCAGGCTGTTAAATACACCTTTTACTGTTGATTTTTTAACGTGTACGCAGTCTTCTTCAAGCTTCACGACCTCCCAGGACTTCCCTGCAAGAGCAAAGCTCTGGTGGGCTCTGATGCAGCCTGGAGGAAGCCGGGTTTCTCCTATTTTTTTGTTTGTCCGGGAGTTCACGACTTCCACTGGCCTTTCGGAAGGGATATTGGAATGGAGCATTCCCTCTTCCCCGAGGTTCATGATGAACTCCGAGGCGTAAATTTTCCGGTTTCTGGAGCTTATCAGCCCTGCATCCAGCAGTTCTTCGATGATGCTTTTCAGGTCTTCGTAGGCACAGAAATTGTTGAATAGCCTGTACAGGTAGTCTTCATCCACACCCCAGGGGTTTGAGAACAGGACGGAAAAAATTTGCTGGACTGCGACGGAAAGGTCCGGGACATACACTTTGTTTCCTGAGCGGTTTTCTTTTGCATGCTCCAGAATAAGTTCGAATAAGGGCTCTGATTTGCTGTCGCAGAGGAAAAAGACCCTCATGACCCCCGGCTTTTTCCCGGCGCATTCAAGGCCCTGTGCAAATGAAGAAAGGTCCCCCGGAATTTCGGCAAAGACAGCGGCGTCAACTTCTCCAACACTGATTCCGGAATCCGGGGTAACTGATGAAATGCAAACGGCTCTTTCGGAATTTTTGAAGAAGTTCTCCACTTCTTCCCGTTCGGACCCTGAAAGCCCTTCATGGAGGAAGACCAGGGGAGCGGCTGCTGTCAAAGGGGTCCGGAACTTCTCCAGCAAGGCTCCGACTTCCTCGGTTTTCTCCCTGCTGCCGCAAAAAACAAGGATTTTCTTTAGCTTTTCCTTCCCGGCAAGCTCGAAGATCTCCTCGAATGACGCTGCATACGTCTCCTTTATCTCCCTCTCTTCTTCCACCCGGATTACCTGGAAATCGTCTATGTACCGTCCCCCGACCTGTACTGCGTTTCCGACGGGGGCTGAGAGGGCGTAGACGGAAAACTTTCCTGCAATTTCCCTTAAGCGTTCCAGGAGGAGACGGACCTGGTCTCCCCGGTATCCCCCGTCAATACCGTGGACCCCGTCAAGGACCACAGCCCGTACCCTTTCCAGCCCCTCCGGATACCTGCAGAGCAGGGAGTCCAGGGCTTCGGAGGTCGTTATCAGGAAATCAGGGGGGTTCTCCGCATTTATACAGGCCCTGTACGCTGTTTTTTTAGATACCCTCAGGCCGGGCCTGGCAAGCTGCTCGCGGAGCCTGTCAAATATTTCATTTGCCCGCGCCCGGGTAGGAGTAAGGTAAATCACAGCCAGCCCTTTCCTCTTTTCTTCGAGGACATTTTCGCACAACGGGGCAAGCACAGCTTCGGAAATCCCCTCTGTTTCCGGAGCCGCGATGACCGCATTTTTTCCCTCAAACACGGTCCTAATAACCATTTTCCGGACAGGAGATAAGGGCGCAGACCGGCTAAAAAAGGTGTACCAGGTCCTTTTAAGGAGCCTTTTTATCTCCTGGTTTTCATCCCCTGTTTTTAACCGTTCTTCATATTCGGCTCGCTCATTTCCTTCTTTCTCACTCATACTCAGGGCTTCCGGAATTATTTATAGGGCTTTTTTTGCCTTCCTTTCAGGTCTGGCTTTTTCATTTGAATCTTTCATCGGAACCGCTGTCCGGGCGATAACGCATGAGGTCCAGCCCTTCCACCGCAGCTTTGACGAAGTTTCGGGGCCTGTCAAGCGGGAGGTAAGAGTAAAGGTTTTTTTCAGACGAATAACCGTAGGCTTCGGAGTAGATTTTTTCTATGTTCCCGAGCAGGGTTTGCAGGGAAGGTTCATCCAGGGTTTCAAGTTCTATCCGGCCCATGGAACCAAAGAGGGAGGATATTTTCGAAAATTGTTCCATGGATTCAAGCATTTCGGGCACGAATGAAAAGATCAGTTTCAGGTCAGATTCCCTTTCCCAGAGGTACGGGACAGGCTGCTGCGTCATTTTGCTGTAGATCAGGCCGCTTTTCTTTCCCAGGTTGTCAGCGTCCGGGGTGTCGTCTATCAGGGACTCGTCGGAATTGCTCAGCAGGACAAGCCCCCTGAGGGTATTGAGGGCCTTGTCAAACTGGTAATCCGTATACCAGTAAGGGTCAACCGTCTCGGCTTCGTCGAAAAGGATGAGGACCCCTTCCAGCCCCAGGACGTGCTTTGCAGCCCAGCTTAAGCCGCTGAGCAGGTTGGAGTAAATGTTTGCCGCAGTCTGGTGTTTCTGGAGGACGGGAAAACCTGCAGGCCCTTCCCTCCTGCCTTCGATCCATTCGAAAAGCCACTCCCGATCCTTTCCTTCCTGCCAGGCTTCCTGCATTTTGCCAAGGTAGGGATGGCTCCGGATCTTTTCTACCTCAGGACTTTCACTTTCGTTCAGGAGGGTAAGGAATGCCCTGAAATCTCCCAAAGCCCCGTTTTCCCTGAAACAGAAATTGTTTACAAAACTTTCATACAGCTGGTGCGGTTTGTGGAACGGAGTCTCCTGGGCATCGATTTCGATCCTTGCAACCCCCCAGTTTTGCCTGAGCGCCGTTTCCGAGAGCATCTCAAGGAAATGGGTCTTTCCGCTTCCGTATTCCCCTATGACCTGCAGGGCTCCTCTTCCTGAATCGAGCCAGCTACAGGCTTCAAGGAATTCTTTCTCCCTGCCCACGGAATACTTTTCAACGCAGGAAAGAGGCACACCTCCAAGCCTTAGCGCCTCAATTATCCTGCGGGCTGCAATTCTCGGTTTGATATCCTCTCCGGGGGCGTTTCCATTCCCGGAACCCGGGACTTCCGCTTTAAGCCCGGCAGCATTTTGTTCAACTTCAGGAGATTCAACTTCAGGAGAGCCAATTTCCGAAGATACGATTTCAGGAGAGTCAAGTTCAGGAGATTCGAGTTTAGAGGACTCAAGTTCAGGGGATTCCATTCCCAAAGATTCGAGTTCAGGGGATTCCATTCCCAAAGATTCGAGTTCAGGGGATTCCATTCCCAAAGATTCGAGTTCCGGAGAGTCAAGTTCTGGAGATTCGAGTTCTGGAGATTCGAGTTCAGGCAATTCCATTCCAGAAGAGTTAACTTCAGGAGATTCAAGTTCTGGAGATTCGAGTCCTAGAGATTCAAGTTCTGGAGATTCGAGTCCTGGAGATTCGAGTCCTGGAGATTCGAGTTCTGGAGATTCGAGCTCAAGCAATTCCATTCCCGAAGAGTTAACTTCAGGAGAGTCAAGTTCTGGAGATTCGAGTTC
>DUKH01000181.1:4702-6353 GCA_013329415.1 Methanosarcinaceae archaeon
CAAGTTCAGAGGATTCAAGTTCCGGAGAGTCAAGTTCCGGAGAGTCAAGTTCCGGAGAGTCAAGTTCCGGAGATTCCATTCCCGAAGATTCGATTTCAGGCAATTCCATTCCCAAAGATTCAATTCCTGAGGATCCGAGTTCAGGAGATTCAGTTCCTGAAGATTCAAGATCTGGAAGTTCGTTTACCTCTCCGGTAAGTTCAGCAATTGATTTCAGGAGTGTTTCAGTACCTATTCCAGCAGAAGTCACAGGAATTGCAGGAACAGCAGATTTGGCTGCCACAGGTTCGGACTCTACAGGTTCAAGTGCTGTAGGTTCAGATACTACAGGTTCAGGAACAGCAGATTCGGATTCCAAAGGTTCAGATACTACAAGTTCAGACTCTAAAGGTTCAAGTGCTGTGGGTTCAGATACTACAAGTTCAGAAACAGCAGATTCGGATTCCAAAGGTTCAGAAACAGCGGGTTCAGAAACAGCAGACTCGGATTCTACAGATTCAGGTACTACAGGTTCAATGTCTGATTCTGTGGTTATTTCGAGAGGAGCACGGCTTATTTCTTTATCTTTCTCTGTATCTTCTTCTGTTTCATCAATTTGTTCGTATTTCTGCTTTTCATCCGAAGTAATCGAATTTATGGTAGCCAGCAAATTAGAGATTCCTGTCGAATCCTTATTTATTTCCGCTTCCGAAGTTTCTACAGGAGTTGAAGTTGCTGAAGCTCCCGTCTTTTGCGCAGGGTCCGGTAATTCCCCTGAGAAGGAAACATTCGGACCTGGACCTTCCGGAGCCCTTTCGTTCTCCAAAGGCTCAGGGGTTTTTAGCAAATTCAGAATTTCGTCAAGAGGCGAAGGATTTTGCTGGGCGGCCCCTTGCGAGTCCGTTAAATCGGCTGTTTTTCCGGAGTTAGGGGCTGTCGGATTGGAGGGGACTTCCAGCTGGTTTATCAGTTCTCCGGTGTGTGTTACTTCCGGAAGTTCAGGGATCTTCAGAATATCCGAAATTTCTATCGGCTCCATTTTTACGGGAGCCGGGCTTTCAACCGGAGCAAGCACCTCCAATAAGGCTTTTTCCTCAGCATGCTCCGTTACCCCTTCAGGTTCGGGTTTATCCAGTTGCTTTGAGACTTTCAGCAGGTCGAAGATTACGGGGACTGCAGGGGTTTGTGCTGCTTCCGGTGTTTTCTTTAAGGCGGGGGTTTTTGCCAGATCGGAGATTTTGGTAAGATCAGAGAGTTCAGTCGGATCAGAGGTTTTAGTCGAATCGGGGGTTTCTATTGAATCCGGAAGACTGATCGAGGAAAGGGTTTTAAGGTCAAGGGCAGCTCTGGGAGGAGGACTTATTTTTTCTACCCTGCGGCCTTCGGAAGACAGAAGACTTGTCTCCTCAGGCAGGGATAAGGGAAGAGCTTTAAACGTATCAATTGCTTTTTCAGAGGGTTTGCTGCTTTCCAGTATCTCCTTTGCTTTCCCGGTTTCTTTTGTTTTCCTTTCGGCTTCTGCTTTCGAAGAGCCTCCAAAAATCCGGCGGCTCAGTTTACTCAAAATTTCAGTGAATTTCCCAAAGTTAGGGAGTCTAAGTCCTAAAAAACTTTTTCCGGCCACGGCACCACCTGGGGGAGTAATTTGAAAATAAATATTGGGAATAAATAT
>DUKH01000181.1:6689-9706 GCA_013329415.1 Methanosarcinaceae archaeon
AAATATTGGGAATAAATATTGGAAATGGATATTGGGAATAAATATTGAAAATCGATAATTTGAATAAAAATCAAAGAGTATAATGTATTAAATTTATTTAATGCTTAATAGAAGTTACGCACTTGAAAAGTAAAAACAAGAACTTGAGACCTTATTAATAATAATATTATTTAGACAGTTGGAAATCTCAGGCCGCTGTTTTTAGTTCAACTGCGTAAGTCCTGGCTTAAATTTTTATCAGGTTTTCCCCGCCCCCTTTGCACTTTCAATAAGGTTTGCTTTCAGGGCATGGAAGGAAGGGACGATCAGCTGGACAAAGAGGCGGTTGTATGCGATTTCCCCGTAGCTTTCCTGATCGGCTTTTTCGGCAACTTCCCTGATCGTGGCTTCCAGTTCGGCCTCATCGAATTTCACTTCGTGGGCGATTTCGTAGATCCTGGCAAGCTTTGCCCCGATTTCGGTCAGGAGGTCCACGGGGTCTTTTGAGAGGTTTTCAAGGTCGATCTTGACTCCCGTGGGGTTGATTTCCCCTTCAAACGTGGTCGAAAGGCGCTGGTTGAGGGCTTCGTAGACATTTGTCCTGCCTTCCAGGAAACTCTCGTCAGGCACGGCATAAAAGACCATGGTCCCTTTCAGGGCACCCCGGCTGCAGGCATCTACCAGTTCCCTGAGGTTCTGGAGGAGGGTGCTGCGTTCCCTTGTGCTCATGCTGGGGGTCTGTTCAGCTTCGTCCAGCAGGACTATAAGCCCCGAATACCCGGTTTTCAAAACAAACTGGACAAGGCAGCGTAGCATCTTAAAAGCGGAAGACCTATCAATTTTTTCATATATGTGGAGCTCGCTTAAGAGGTTCGAGGAGGGGTTTTCCCCTTTCAGCCACTGCACGATTAGGTCGAAAAGTTCTTCCTCACCCTGGTAAAGGGCCATGAAAGCTTTTTCACCGCGTTCTGGAAACTCGTGCTTTCAAAGGACCCAAGGTCCCTGAGGTAGTTTTCCACCTCCTCTCCCGGACGGTAGGGGGGGACCAGGGGAAGGCCCTCAATTGTCTCCACGTACCACTTTCTCAGGACCGCTTCTATCCCTTTTTCAGGCTCATCCAGAAGGGCGGCAGCTTCCTGGGGGAAGATCAGGTTGGAAACAATGGCCCTGTACACCTCTTCCAGCTTGTGGAAGGGCACGGAATTGGCACTCAGCTCGATGTAGGAAGTGATGTAATTGTGTTCCCAGGCCCTCCCGAGTACATTGTATAAAAAATGGGTCTTGCCTCCTCCATAGGCACCTACGACCATTTTAAAGGAGCTCCCACCGTATTTTATGTAGTCTTTCAGGTACTCGGCTTTGATCGTTTCCATGTACCTTTCCAGGCCTGCCGTGAAAAACTGATATCCGTACAGGGGAGGCTGTCCGGTCCCTCCCACCTCGTTGATGATCCGCTTTGCCAGGATTTTGTCGAGTTTTTCAAATTCGGTTTCACCAGACATTTTCCTCTCCCTTGCTGTGTCACTCCATTTCTCTTATGGTATTATCTCAATTATCTCAATTCGAACCGTATCACTTCACTTCCCTGAACTTAACCTGGGATATGGACTCGCCCAGACCTTTTCCGGAGTGCGGGGGGATCCAGAGGAAAGCTGATTTTCGTTTTGTTTCCGCTCTCCTTGCCGTTATGAGCCTGAGTTCGAAACCTTCAAGCTTCCGCTTTCTCAAACGTGAGAGGTCATAGCTGAACATGATCCGGCTGTATTCCCCGTAGTATTTTTTCAGGGGGTTTTCCCTGAACTTTTTATCCTGAATGACAAAAGAGTACGCAGAAATGATCTCGGAAACCGGGATTTCTTCATCAAAATTCTTGTTCTCCCGGAGCAGGCAGATCCTGTAGGCTTCCAGCAGGTTGTTCAGGAACTCGTCGTCATCGAATTCCCTGCCGCTTATGGTTTCGTCCCATTCCAGCAGCTTAGCCGCAGTCAGGTCCGGGCTGGCTTTAACCGTGTCCATTCTCTCGAATTCAGGTCCGTAGTAGATGTCTACCTTATTTGCATCCAGCTTTACCACAAACGTGTACATCGAGGTCCTGAGCCGCGGGTAATGGCCTTCCAGGGAAAAACCGTGGTCCTTCAGGTTTTCAGCCAGTTTTCTTCCGAAATCCGCCTTTACAAGGGCCTCGAGACTTGAAATCTCAGCCCTGTATGGTTTAAGTTCCGAATTCATCCTGCCCTTAAAAACAGGGTCGAACAGGCAGTTTTCCAGGTACCTGTCCATTTTCTTCACTTCGTCTTTCAGGATGCTCAAACGTCTGGAAGGGTTCTCTTCCTCTTTGCCAATTTTTCTAAGGGCCAGCCTCATGTTTTTTGCCAATGTGGCCTGGCTCCCGAGTTGCTTGATTATCTCTTCCATTCAAACCCTCGCGTCCTGTTCTCGTAGCAAAGTATCTTTATACGGAGTACATAAATCTGCCTATATTTATATCTGAAGTGAATAATTCTATTTAAAATATCATAATTTTGTATGTAATTTTTAATACAAGGATTTTTCCGGAGAGATCCCTCAAATTTCACAAAAAAGATAGTCTGAGCTTCAACAATAAAGCTGCTGTGAACTTCAACAAAAAGGTTAGCTGTTCTTGAGCCATGGGAGCCCCGGTATACCCTGACCCTCAGCCAAAAGGATTATCGAAATTAGGCAAAAAAACTTTGAAATATCCATTTCAGGTCCATCTGCGGGGAGGCAACAGGCACCTTTTCCATGTTTCTATAATAAAGCTTAAATTGAGTGCAGTAATTACTGAATAAAATGTACTGACTGACCGGACCTGATAACCGGACTTTATAAACTGACTTGATAAACTAAATTATAACCGAAACATGTAAGGAATAGGATGCTTTTACGCTCTAAAAAGAGCAGGTTTACTTCACCAATTAACCTTATCGATCAACCTTGTCGATTAACCTTATCGATTAACCTTATCGATTAACCTTATCGATTAACCTTATCGATTAACCTTGTCGATCAACCTTGTC
>DUKH01000181.1:10099-13429 GCA_013329415.1 Methanosarcinaceae archaeon
ATCAATCAACCTTGCCGATTAACCTTATCAATCAACCTTATCAATCAACCTTATCTTTCACAGGGAGACCCCCACATGATAAAAGAAATTACTGCCAAGTATGATGCAGGACAAATCGAACAAAAGGTAACGCAATTCTGGGAAGACAGCGACGCGTACCGGAAGACCCGGGAACACCGCAAGCCCGGAAAAAAGCTCTTCTTCGTAGACGGCCCACCTTACACCACAGGGCACATTCACCTGGGGACTGCCTGGAACAAGATTATCAAGGACTCCATTCTCCGCTATTATTCCATGAATAACCGCAACATCATGGAGCGGCCGGGCTGGGACATGCACGGACTGCCGATTGAGGTCAAGGTAGAAGGCTTGCTCGGCTTCCAGTCCAAGAAGGACATCGAGAGCTTCGGGGTCGGGAACTTCATCGAGAAATGTAAGGAATTCGCCATCACCCAGAAAGAGGCTATGACAGAGCAGTTCGAGAGGCTCGGGACCTGGCTCCTGTGGGAAGACCCCTACATGACCCTGAAAGACGAGTACATCGAAGCCGCCTGGTGGACTCTCAAGCAGGCCCAGGAAAAGGACCTCCTGGATGTGGGCAAGCGTGTGGTCAACTGGTGTCCCCGCTGCGAAACCGCAATTGCAGATTCCGAAGTCGAGTATGAGGACCGGACCGACCCTTCCATTTATGTCAAGTTCAAGGTCAGGGGAGAGGAAGACACCTTCATCGTGATCTGGACCACAACCCCCTGGACCATCCCCTCGAACATCGCCGTTGCTGTCCACCCGTCCTTTGAATACGCAAAGTTCCGGGCAGTTCGGCAGGACGGAAAGGAAGAAGTCCTGATCGCCGCAACCCCCCTCATCGAAAACGTGCTCAAGAAGGGCAGGTACACGGATTACGAGGTCCTTGAGACCATGCTCGGGGAAGACGTTGCAGGGCTTGAGTATGAAAGCCCGCTCGGGGACCTGGTGCCGGTCCAGAAAGAGTTCAAGCACAACGTCTATGAGGCTGAGTACGTAACCGCAGAAAATACCGGCTGTGTGCACATCGCCCCCGGACACGGGATGGACGACTTTGCCGTGGGGGTCAAGAACAAGCTCCCCATCTTCTGTCCGGTCGGCCCTAACGGCTCTTACACCGAAGAAGCAGGCAGCTACGCAGGCCAGAACATCCGGGAGGCAAACCCCGGGATCATCAAGGACCTGCAGGAACGCGACCGCCTCCTTGCCGAGGAAACCATCACCCACAGGTACGGGCACTGCTGGCGCTGCAAGACCCCGATCATCTACCTTGCAACCGAACAGTGGTTCCTTAAAATTACCGACCTCAAGGAGAAAATGCTCGAGGAAATCGATGCCGTGGACTGGTACCCCGACTGGGCAGGCTCAGCCCGTTTCAGGACCTGGGTGGAAGGCGCACGGGACTGGTGTATCTCCAGGCAGCGCTACTGGGGAATCCCTATTCCGGTCTGGAAATGCCAGAAGTGTAACAGCATAGAGGTCATCGGGACCAAGGAAGAACTGATAGAGAAGTCCTCCAACGCAGGCGGGGAAATCGAGCTGCACCGGCCATACGTGGACGAAGTGACCATCCCCTGTGAATGCGGAGGCGAGAAAAAGCGTGTTGAAGACGTCTTTGACGTCTGGTTTGACTCTGCAGTTGCTTCCTGGGCAACCCTGAAGTTCCCGCACACCAGGGAGGACTTTGACGAATGGTGGCCTGCCGACTTTATCACCGAAGGGCATGACCAGACCCGCGGCTGGTTCTATTCCCAGCTTGGAGCCAGCATGGTGAACTTTGGAAAAGCTCCTTACAAGAGCGTACTCATGCACGGTTTCACCCTGGACTCCACCGGAAAGAAGATGTCCAAAAGTCTCGGAAATGTTGTCACCCCCCAGGAAGTGATCGACAAGGTCGGAGCCGACACCCTCAGGGCTTATGTGCTCTCAACCAGCGCCCCCTGGGAAGACCTGAAATTCAACATGGAAGAAGTGGCAACCGTTAACCGCTCCATCAACATCCTCTGGAACGTCTTCAGGTTCCCCCTACCCTACATGGCCCTGGACAAGTTCGACCCGATGCAGGTCTCCCTGGACTCCGTAAAAGGCGCCCTCAGGGAAGAGGACAAATGGATCCTTTCCAGGCTGCAGTCCCTGATCAAAGCCGTGGACGACGCCATGAGCGGCTACCTGCTCCACAAGGCGGTCAGGGAAATCTTCGAGTTCACCCTGGAAGACCTCTCCCGCTGGTACATCCAGCTCATCAGGCCCAGGACCTGGAACGAAGCCGACGACCCGGACAAGCTTGCCGCCTACCGTGTGCTCTACGAGATCTACGTAACCCTCACAAAACTGATCGCCCCCTTCATGCCCTTCCTGGCTGAGGAGATGTACCAGAACCTTGCCAGGAACGTGGACCCCAAAGCCCCCGAGTCCGTGCACATGTGCGACTGGCCGACTGTCAATGAGGCTCTCCTGGACCCCGAGCTTGAAGTTTCCATGGCCCTGGTAAGGGACGTTGTGGAAGCCGCCTCAAACGCCCGCCAGAAAGCAGGCAGGAAACTCAGGTGGCCGATTTCCCGGATTGTCCTGAGCCCCGAAAGCGAAGACGCTGCAACAGCGGTCAAGCGGCTCAAATCCGTCCTGATGGACCAGACAAACTCCAAGGACATCGTGCTCACCGCCGTTGGCGAAAGCTGGGACGAACTGGGCCTGGAAGTAATCCCCGACCCCGGCAAGATCGGCCCTGTCTTCAAGAAGGACGCCGGAAAAGTAGTCCCCGCCCTGAAGGAAATCGACGGCGTTTTCCTGAAGAAAGCCTTTGCCGAAGCCGGCGAGTTCGAACTCACCCTTGCCGACGGCTCGGTCGTAACCGTCACCCCCGAAATGGCAAACTTCAACGAAACCCTCCCCGAAGGTGTCGCAAGTGCCGACTCTGAAGCAGGCCTCGTCTACGTGGACGCTAACCTGACCCCCGAACTCGAAGCCGAAGGTTTCACCAGGGAAGTTATCCGCAGGGTCCAGGACATGAGGAAGGAACTCGACCTCATTGTTGACGATAACATCATAGCCCTGGTCCAGATCGACGACGACAGGGTTCTTGACCTGGTCGACACCCTTGGCGAACTCCTCGCAGAAGAAGTCCGGGCAAGCATCCTCGAGCTCTCCAACGAAGACGACATCACCGGAGACCTCGTAAAGGACTGGGAAGTCGAAGGCATTGCCATGAAGATCGGAATCGCAAAGGATGATTCGGAATAAGGAATAAGGAATAAATTTGAGAAATTAAGCAATTATAGTCTCGAACTTTATAACCACGGAAGACAC
>DUKH01000181.1:13733-20890 GCA_013329415.1 Methanosarcinaceae archaeon
TATAACCACGGAAGACACTGAAAGCACGGAAGGATTGTAGCCCTATTTACTTCATTCCGTGTTTTTCCGTGCTTTCTGTGGTTAAACCTGCACTTGAGATTGGTGAAGGAATTTGGGTCCTTGACTATAAATTCCTGGATTTACTATAAGCAATTAAGCAAATTGGAGAGTGATTAATATGGACTTTGCCGCCTGGGAACCGATCTACGAGCGAATCCTGGCTGATTTCGGCTTCGACCGCAGCGGGGATGAAGAGGCAGCCCGGCTCCTCTCCAAAATGCTGACAGAAGAAAATACTGTCAGCCTCTCCAAACTTAATACAACGATTTCCGGAAAACCCGCCCTTGTCTGCGGAAACGCCCCGAAACTCCGGGCTGAGCTTTCCGAAATCGACCTTTCCTCTTTTGTAATAATCGCAGCCGACGGAGCCGCCGCCGTCCTGATGGACCTCGGCCGCGTACCCGAAGTCATCTGCACCGACCTTGACGGCAATTCAGAAGCCGACATCGAAAAAGAGATCCTCGCCTGCGAAAAAGGCGCTCTCGTCCTGATCCACGCCCACGGGGACAACACCGATAAGCTCGAAAAATACGTGTCCCGTTTCAAGCGCTTTATAGCCACGACCCAGGCAGGGCCCTTTGACCGCGTCTACAACTTCGGCGGCTTCAGCGATGGGGACCGCTGCGTTTTTGTGGCAAAGGAGTTTGGGGCTGCGAGCATCAGGCTTGCGGGGTTTGATTTTGAAGATCCCGGGGTGAATCCAATTAAGAAGATAAAGTTGAAGTGGGCGAAGGAATTGATTGAGATGTGTGGGATTTGAAAGAAACGGGGCTGGTTTTTAAGTTTCTATTTTCGTATCTTTTTCGGGGTCGGTTTTTACTTTCTGCTTTTGTATTATCTTCGGGGTCGGTTTTTACTTTCTGCTTTTGTATTATCTTCGGGGTCTTTTCCGAACGAATCTTTGCAAACTCTTTTCCGGGGCTGCCGGAATACCGTATTTCCGTCGTTTTTGTTCGCGCGAAGCGCGCCTGCCCGAAACTGCCCTGAATTTTGAGAAGCTGCAGATAACACCCTGACAGCCTCTGAAATGCATATATGGTGTTTATGCTGTTGTTTTTCCTTCTGGTTAGTCATTAATCTTTAAGTATTCTTATATAGTCCCTCTGTCAACCTTAGTCTATGTACTTGATAGAAAAAGAAGAGAAGAATATAAAGAAGATATCTGAATGCGATTTCTCTTCTATTGGTGTCTTGGAAAGGCAGGACATCGAGGAGTGGGTGGAAAAAAACCCTGAAATCCTGGGTGAAAAACTCCTCATAATCCAAAAAGAATTTGATGGTTTTGATGACACCAATGAACGTTTGGATTTGCTTGCATTGGATCTTGAAGGAAATTTGGTAATCATTGAACTTAAGAGAGATGATTCAGGTAAGGATGTCAACTGGCAGGCTATCAAGTATGCAGCTTATTGTTCTACACTTACAATGGATGACATTTTTGAAATATATTCACATTATCTGAGCAAAAAGGCAGATGGTTTTGGTTCTACAAAGATTGAAGCCTCCAAGAGCATATCTGAATTTTTAGATATGAGTGAGGACGACTTGAGCCTTAATTCCAAGCAGAGAATAGTTTTGGTATCAAGACAGTATCGAAAAGAAGTATTGGCAACTGTTATGTGGTTGCTTGATAATGATATAGACGTAAGGTGTGTAAGGATTCAACCATACAAAGATGAACATACAGGCAGCTTTTACCTTGTTCCTACTGTTATTCTTCCGCCTCCAAACACTGAAGATTATAGGATAAAGAGAAATACAGTGCGAAAAGAACAAGAACAAGCAGTGAAATCTAGGGGGAATCATTATGATTTTTTTGCTAAGCTTAAAAAGTCGTTTAACAATATCATGAATGATGAAATTGAATTTTCAAGAAGAGGGAGTGTATTCTATAAAATAAGGACCGTTTTTCCGCTTGATTCAGCTCATTTCGAGTTTTTCTATTCAGACGATTCTTCGCATTTCGCAGTCTGCCTGCACTTTGAAAAATCAGAAGAGGAAAACCTGAGACTGGCGGAAGCAGTCAAAAAGAAAGCTTCTGGATGGGAATCCATTCCAGGCATTGTTTATAAACCAGATTGGGAATATGGAATAAGTTTTCATATAGACTGTGATTGTACTCTGGGCGAAGAAAAACTTCTTGAGATTGCTGTTCAAAATATGAAAAAACTATATGATTGTTTCAATCCTGCATTGGAAGTTGTTTATAAGGAACAGCATTTAAAGTAATCCAGATTGGCTTTGTAGAAATATTCTGAAATAAAGAATCTTCATTAATTTGAAATGTTGATCTTCACAAAAGAAAATTGCCGCGATTCAAGTCTTTTCATTCGTGTTTTCTCTTTTTGTTCAGTCTTTTAATTTTTATTCTGGGCAAGCCGGGCTTACGCCCGGAACAAGAAAGACCCGATAAAGCTAATACGGTTGCTTCTGTTTAAGTTCGGCATCCGTACCTCTTTATAAAAACCCCGTTTTTATCTCCTTCTTCTGAGAACGAAAATTGCCCCTACCATCGCTGCAAACACCCAGACCGAACTAACGAGAGGAGCATCGGTTTTCAGGATTACTTCTTTATATTTTTAATTTGTCACGTGGTGCGTGACCGATTAAGAGATAAAAGAAATATACAGAGAACTTTATAAGCTTTTAAATTAATCACGCAGTGAGTGATGAATTAAAGATAAATCACATCTCACATTGCAAAGTTTTAAATTCGCCAAGCACTGCTTGGCGAATTGGATGAAAGTGAGAATTCGTAAGGTTGCGGGGTCTTTAAACGTAAATACCGAGGTTTTTGAAGGAGCTGGGATGTAATGGACGAAGCACCCTCCAGAGATTTTGAATCAATATATTCCGAAGTAAGAAATATAGTAGAACACACAAGGGATAATGTTTATAAAAGTATCAATTTCAATATGGTGTTTGCCTACTGGAACATAGGCAGAATAATTGTTGAAGAGGAACAGAAAGGTAGCAACAGGGCAGAATACGGCACATATCTGATCAAAACACTGGCTGAAAGATTGACGGGTGAATTTGGAAGGGGATTCAACAAGTCGAATTTAAAGTATATGAGACAATTTTACACTGCATTTCCAATTCGCCAGTCACTGCTTGGCGAATTGTCCTGGACTCATTACAGATTGTTAAGCAGCATAGAAAAAGAGGATGCAAGAAACTTTTACCTTGTTGAAACCACCAAAAACAAATGGAGTACAAGAGAGCTGGAGAGGCAGATAAATTCCTTGCTCTACGAAAGGCTCGCCTTAAGCAAAGACCCTGAAGAAGTAAAGAAACTCTCAACTCAGGGCAACCTGATAAAAACCTCTAAAGACCTCATCAAAGACCCCTATGTCCTCGAATTTCTGGGCATAAAACAGCAGCAAAACTTTCTTGAAAAAGACCTTGAAGACCTCCTAATCCGCCGCCTGCAGGACTTCCTCCTTGAACTCGGAGCCGGCTTCGCCTTTGTGGAACGCCAGAAAAGAATAACCGTGGACGGAGACCATTATTACATCGATCTCGTTTTTTACAACTACATCCTCAAATGCTTCGTGTTAATAGACCTCAAACTTGGCAAACTCACCCACCAGGACATAGGCCAGATCGACTTCTACGTCCGGTACTTCGAAAAAGAAGAAAAGCAGCCAGGAGACAACCCCACAATCGGCCTCATCCTCTGCTCAAACAAAAACGAAGCAATGGTAAAGTACACCCTGCTAAATGAGAGCAAGACCATTTTTGCCTCAAAATACAAACTCTACCTGCCAAGTGAAGAAGAACTGAAGAAAGAACTAACAAGGGAAAGGGAACTTATAGAACAGGAAAAGAGGCTTACCAATGAAAAGTAAAAATGTTGAAATGCCAAAAGGGTATAAGAAAATTTCGTGGGGATTCTGAGTGTAGTCTGGATTAAGTTGCTATAGACGGATAAAAAGTGTTTGACTACAGCCTTTATGTCCAGGACATTTCTTTTTTAACCCGGATTAAGGGGACTTTTAATCCTTTCGGCCTTTTAACAGGGCTTTTTGAATCTTCTTCCTTCCTGAATTTTTTAATTATTTCTATCACGGATTTTTATCCTCTCTTTTCAATATACATAACCGCCCCTACCACTGCCACAAGCACCCACACAGAACCAACGAAAGGAGTACTTTCTGATTCGGGACCTGTATCTTCTCCTTCTTCTTCCACTTCGCTTTCAAACTCATCTCCACCGGTCTCATCTCCTTCCTGCCACTTCCCCTGCACCTTCAGTTCTTCAATCACAGCATCCCTGTCGGACACCGGGTGCTTTCCGGGGAAACCTATGGACACTTTGAAGAGCCGGTCCTCAAGGTCCAGGTCCTTCAGCATGAGGAGCACTTCTTCATTTTCCTCGAATTCAGGCTGGTCTTCGGTCCAGAAGCCTGTTCCGGTTTCGGTCCTCACCTTTATGGTTTCGGCGGGCATCGGGTTATAAAGCCATTCTTCGACGGTGATAGTGAAGATGGTATAGGCGTAACGCGCTTCGATGTCGCTGACCGTTCCGATTGCTATTCGGTCTGAGTGGTTTACCTGGTAGGGGATTTCGGCGGCTACCGGATCCAGCAGGGCTGCTGCGGGGCTTGCGGTCAGGACGAGCAGGCAGAGGGAAGGGATGATCAAAAGGATCGATGCTTGTTTCACTGTTTCAGGCTTCATGGAATTTCAGATGCTCCTTCATGTTTCAGGAAATATTTCCTATTTCCTACTTATTTCTCAACTTATTTATTGATTTTTTAAGATACATTTTCATTTGCAGTTTAGCTTGTGGTTTTTAGGAGAGAAGAGATTTTATTCTGGATAATTGGTAAAATAAATCGAACGAAGGCCAGAAAAAGATAATAGGTTTCTTTTCTTCTAAGCTTTTATTCCACCCTCGTGATCGCGAAAACCGCCCCTATCACTGCTACAAGCACCCACACCGAATTAACGAAAGGAGTACTTTCTGATTCAGGGACTGAACCCGTATCTCCTTCTTCCGGCTCGCCTTCAACCCCATCTTCGCCGGTCTCATTTCCTTCCTGCCACTTCCCCTGCACCTTCAGTTCCTCAATCACGGCATCCCTGTCGGACACCGGGCGCTTTCCGGGGAATTCAACGGACACTTTGAAGAGCCGGTCCTCAAGGTCCAGGTCCTTCAGCATGAGGAGCACTTCTTCATTTTCCTCGAATTCGGGCTGGTCTTCGGTCCAGACGCCCGTGCCGGTTTCGGTTCTTACCTTTATGGTTTCAGCGGGCAGGGGGTTGTAGAGCCATTCTTCGACTGTGATTGTGAAGATGGTATAGTCGTAATGCGGTTCGATGTCGCTGACCGTTCCGATTGCTATTCGGTCCGAGTTGCTGACCTGATAGGGAATTTCGGCGGATTCTGCGATTAACTCGGCTGCTGCGGGGCTTGCTATCAGGGAGAACAGGCAGAGGGCCAGTGTGATTAAAAGGATGGGTGATTGTTTCAGAGTTTTAGGTTTCATAGAATTCTCCGATGCTCCTTCATGGTTAAGGAGGAATTTCCTATCCCTTAATTAGTCCCTAACTTATTTATTGATTTTTTAAGGTGCGGTTTCATTTGCAGTTTAGGTTCGTGGCCAGGGAAATGAGCTAAAAAACGTAAATAAGTAAAAATTAGGTAAAAATCAGGTCAAAATCAAATCAAAAATGAGCTCGAAAAGAGCCTGAAAGAGTAAGACAAGTTTCCTGATGTATGATTTTTGGGATTTGCTATTGATTTTACGGGCCGGGACCGGGTATCAGAGAAGCAAATTAAATATATATTGTTTGTATAAATGTTAAAGAGATAAAAAGGAGAGTTAAAACGTGCAGGATAAAATGACTTCAAGGGAACGGGTCCTGGCCATGCTCAGGCGGGAGCCCGTAGATAGGGTCCCCGTAATCTCGGGCTCCGCCATGGTTGCGGAATATATTAAGAAAAGCGGGGGAGTTTTCCCCGATTATCATAATGATTCGGAAATGATGGCCAATGCTGCAAGTCTGATGCATACGGATGCAGGAGTCGACAATATTGTCGTGCCTTTCGGGATGTTTGTGGAATCCATTGCTCTCGGGCTTGAGGTTAAGATGGGAAGGATAGATATCCAGCCGTCTGTCAAGGGTTTCTTTGAAAAGCCCGAGGACGTGAATCCTGACCCTGACAAATTCCTGGCAGACCCTTACGTCCGGGCAACCCTCGAAGCCACGGAGCTTGCAAAGGAACGGTTCCCTGATGCTGCTATCACTCCTTTTCTGGTCGGACCTGTCACCCTTTCGGGGTATTTGATGGGGGTGCAGAACCTTGCAAATTTAAGCTGCAAAAGCCTGCATCACGAGGAGGTCATGGACGAGATGATCGAATGGTTTTCCAGAGCCCTGGAGATTAATAAGATCTATGCCAGGGCCTGCATCGAAGCCGGGGCGGACGTGCTTTACTATTCCGATGCTTCTGCCTCGCCCAATCTCCTCCTCCCGGATTTCTACTACCAGGTGGGCGTGCCCGCGGAAATCGAACTCGGGGAATTCATCCACAAGCTGGGGTGCCCCTGGGAACTTCATATCTGCGGCGATACAACCCCGATTATCGAGGGTATGGCAGCCACCGGAGCAGACTGTCTCAGTGTCGAACAGGCCGTGGACATGGCAGAAGTCGTAAAGATCGCAGGAGACGTGCCCGTGGTCGGCAATGTAACTCCTCTCCTGATGATTGACGGTACAGAAGAGCAGATCCGGGAAGAAACGAGAAGAGGGCTGGACGGTGGAGCAAAAGCTAGCAAGCTTGGCTGCGGTACACCTTCCCCCAGCAGTCCGGAAAGGCTCAAGCAGTGGGTAAAAGCAGTTACCGACTGGTCTGCCGAAAACCTGTGACCTTTCCGGATTAAGTGCTTAACAGTGAACTACCCGGAAAAATACCAGGAAGATACCAGAAAATAACGAAAAAACACCATGAAAAATTAGTTACAGAGAATTTCATTCAACTTTTTCTTCTTCCTCTTCTCTTTTCTTCTCCCGTGAAACGGTGGCGTTGGGTAAGGTACTGAAAGATATAAGGGAAAATGCAGGGGAAAATGTATTGGAGAAAATGT
>DUKH01000204.1:0-3882 GCA_013329415.1 Methanosarcinaceae archaeon
GAAAAAACCTGAAAAAACCTGGAAAAACCTGGAAAAAAGCAGATTAAATTCTTTGAATAACAGGCACAAACAAGATAGGAGAATTGAAAATAGGAAAAATTGAAAAAAAAGGAATTACAGGTAGAGCGGAGTCTCCTGCTTGTCCTTTATATAGATACTGTCGGTGAACTTGACAACGCCGGAAGCGCCCATGGAAATCGTGTGCACCCTGGCATCCCCGCCGCCGAAGAGGTTGACTTCGCGCAGGAAATGGCCAGGAGTGACAGCTGTTGCGGAAAAGATCACGTCTTTGCCGGGGACCAGCTTATCCGTGTCCAGGATTTCGTTGAGGCTTTCGAGGGTTATGCCCATCTTCTCAAGCCTTGGGAGCTTTTCTTCGATTTCTTCCTCGATCTTTTCTTTGGCTTTGCCGTTTGCAACCGTGGGCAGGACAAGCCTTCCAAGGATCTTTCCGCCCAGGACCTTGATTGCGGCTGCCGTGAGCACGGCTTCACCCGAGCCGCCTGCGCCCATGACAACGTGGATACCCGAGCCGCGGACTGCGGTTGCAACCCCGGGCATCAGGTCTCCGTCCGAAACCAGCTTCACCCTGGCTCCGGCTTCCCGGAGCTCCGTGATCTTCTGGGCGTGCCGGGGCCGGTCAAGGATTACGACAACGAGCTCGTCGATGCTCCTTCCGAGAGCTTTTGCAACGATCTCAAGGTTGTGGCTGACCGGAGCGTCCAGGTCGATCTTTTCACCGGGATGCTCTTTTTCATAATTTACCACATCGGGCCCTACAACGATTTTGTCTATGTAGATGTCCGGGCCATGGAAAATCCCCCCCCTTTCTGCCATTGCCATGACAGCAACGGAACCCGGAGCCCCGTCCGCAGTAAGGTTAGTCCCTTCCAGGGGGTCGACGGCAATGTCCACTTCGAGATTTCCCTTGCCAGTCCCCAATTCTTCCCCTATGTAGAGCATGGGGGCTTCGTCCCTTTCTCCTTCTCCTATCTTGATCATGCCCTTCATGTCAAGCTTGTTCAGCATCCTCCGCATGGATGCGACCGCCACCTGGTCGGCAAAATGCTTGTCCCCGCGCCCCATCTGGTAGGCTGCGGCAATGGCAGCGGCTTCCGTCACCTGGACGAGCCTCGGCAGTAACTCACACTCAATAGGGCCAGCACACTCAATCATTTCTTCTACAGTCTTCGGATGAGGCATGATAATCGTCTCTATTTTCCTGCTTCCTGATAATAAATTCATATTCTAAAGTAGAATTAATTTTTGGTGATCAAACATTTTTTATACGGATGTTCTTTGCCTTTTTATGTGATCTGTTGACACGATAGTATATTAATGAATCTGTTGCCAGGAAAGGAAACATAGAACAAACTGAAACAGCAAAGAAAAATTTATAAATATATTAATTAATCTTTGGGAAATAACCCACCCACTAATTCATATCCTACAATTCATTCCCTACAATTCACATCCTACAATTCACATCCTACAATTCACATCCTACAAATCATTCCCAAGGTGGAAAAACGATGAAAATTCACTGCCTCCAGCACATTGAAACCGAGACACTTGGAAACATTGCAACCTGGATAGAAGAAAAAAGCCAGGAACTCACTAAAACCCTGCTTTACGAGGAGGGGCACACATTCCCGGACCCCGGAGATTTCGACCTGCTTCTGATAATGGGCGGCACCATGAGCGTTTACCAGGAAGAAGAATATCCCTGGTTGAAGCTGGAAAAGGATTTTGTCAGGAGGACGATCGAAGCAGGCAAACCCATACTGGGGAGCTGTTTCGGCGCTCAGATGCTTGCGGAAGTCCTGGGTGGGAAAGTAAGCAGAAACCGGTTCAAGGAAATCGGCTGGCACAGGGTAAGATCCACTGTGAACGAAAAAGGAAATAAACATTTTACTGAAGAATGCCCTCCTGTTTCAGAGCTTCCTGCAGACATACCCCCGGAATTTACTGCCTTCATGTGGCATGGGGATACTTTTGAAATCCCGGCAGGAGCAGCCAGGCTCTTCGAAAGCGAGGCCTGCCAGAACCAGGGCTTCATCTACAATGGAAACGTGCTGGGCCTGCAGTTCCACCCGGAAGCTGACGAGCAGTGGATAAAAAACCTTATCGAAGATTCGGGACACGAGATAGTGGAAGGAAAATACATCCGGACTGAAGAAGAGATGCTCGGACAGGAGGAAATCCTCGAAGGCGCGAGAGCCCTGGCCTTTGCAGTGATGGACTGGTTCGAGCAAAGAAGTGCAAAGCCCGAAGCCGGGCAAAATTTGGAAATAGAAGTTCCGGCAGAAGAAGTCGGATAAAAATGCTCGAGGAATGCTGAGGAATGCTCCCGGGTCAGAGAAATATTCACTGGTCCGGAAAACCTTTTTTCGATCTGATCGTAAGAAAATGCCTCCGCCAGCTTGCCTGGCGGCCCTCACAAGAAAGAATAATAAAGAAGTATTAAAGAGATCTGAAAAAGCAGTATTTACAGACTATACTTATTTCTTTTTTATACTCTTGCTGATTTTTCAGGTTGCTTCTTAGGTTGCTTCTTAGGTTGCTTCTATTTTTTGCTATCACTCTTCTTCAGACTTCTTTTTCCCTTTTTTCTTTTCTTTTCTTTTCTTTTGATTCTCTCTACTCTTTATTCTGGAAAAGCCGGAAGCCTTCGGCTTCCGGGAACAAGAACGACACAATATAACTAATTAAGGTTGTATGGGGTTTAATTGAAGATTCAGAGAAAAATGTTGCTCTTTTTTGCTTAAAAGCCTGGTGAAAAATAAGAAAAGGAAAATGTAGGCGAATAGAAATCCGGCCGAAAACTCACTTCAACAGGTCTGCAAGAGCCACCCTTTCAAGCACAAGCTCAGGGATTTTCTCTTCCCCGGCAGCTTCGATTTCTGCGTCCGTAATCCCGAATAGGGCAAGGATCCCTTCCCTTTTGGCATCGGAGTAGGCGAGCATTTCGGGGCACGGCTTTTCATCAATGACATTCTGAATTTCGGAAAGAGCCGAAAGCAAATCTTCTCTTTTCCCGAGCAGCACGAATGCAGCTCTGTTTTCTCCTTCATGCAGCCCGATTGCAAAACTCTTTTCGATCTGCCTTTCCCCGGCTGCATAACGCATGATCTCGACTCCCGGGTCCTTTGCCACGTTAGTACCTGCAGCCACTGCCCGAAGAGCCTTTCCGACCGCAAAATGAAGATGTCTCTCCCCTGCAAGCAATTCCGCATTCAGACCCTGGATGGTGCCCCCATGGGCGGAGGAGACGACGTTCATTGTTTTCAGGAATTCCCGAAGGGTAGGGATCTGCACTGTCCCGCAGATGACCTGGATTTCCTTTTGCATTTCCATACTTCTGCCAATAGCCCGGGCTTACAATAAGGATTTCGGTAGGGAAATATTCAGGATAGAAAAAAGAACACCCTCGTTTTTCAGAAAGGGTGATGAAACACCAAACATTTGAGAGCAACCTCAACCACTTTCAAACCAAGCGCCACCAGCAAAAGAAGAATCAACAGGTTGAGGATGATCTGGCCGACTTTGGTACGAAACCCTGCCAGTTCATACATCTATATACCCACATATATCTATGTAGAAGAAAGTATATAACCGTTTGGAAATTTTCATACATTTCCAATTAATTGGATGGGAATAAATATTATAAATGTGATAAATTTAGTTAATTTTCGAACTTTTTTATGGAACAGAGGAAGCAAAAAGAAAAAGATAAGGGGACTGCCGGGATTAATCCTGACAGATTCTTTGCCAGCTCCCGACATGCAACTTTGTATAAATTATTATGCAACCTATAATTTTAATGCAGTAATTAATCCACCCTGATTTATCGTTGAGCACTGATTTATCGTTGAGCTCTGA
>DUKH01000204.1:4219-10101 GCA_013329415.1 Methanosarcinaceae archaeon
TGAGCTCTGATTTATCGTTGAGTTCTCATGTCTCGTTGAGTTCTCACTTCTTATTGACCACTTCAATAAAATTCCTGTCCGAAAGGTCCTCTTTCCCTGACCAGAAGATCGACTTGTAATATTTCCAGACTTTGGGATCGAGTTCAAGGATTCCCACATGAACCACGAATTCAAACAGGAACCAGTAAGTTGCAGCCAGATGCCCGATACGGATCAGGCCCAGAGCAGACACATTCAGGTAAGGGGCAAAGATCCCGGCAATCGAGATGATCCACTGAGCTATGGGAAGCCCGAGGAGGGACCAGTTAAGGTTGTAGAGCACGATTCCCGTACCGGCGATTAGGAGAATTGCAGAGCTTTCAAAGATGATCAGGAGCTTGAGCAGCGGGTGCAGTTTCGTAACGTAATGCCCCTCTTGAACATCATAAACCGTAAATGCCGGATACTTCCCTTTGCCGAAAAAATTGAGTACAATACCTTTCAGGCGTTCGGCATCCTCGGGCCCGAAGATGTAACTTTCAATGAAATGACTCAGCCTGTCGTTCGGGGAGCAGACCTCTCCCCGGCACGAAAAAACGTTGTAAGGAACGAGGATCCAGTTCGCTACCAGGAAGAAAGGAACTGCAATCATATGCAGGCCGCGGGCTTTATCGAAATCCATGAAGTCCCAGCCCAGATAAATCTTAAGCCCGGTAACAACGAGGATCAGCATGGAAAGCAGGTGAATCAGGTGTGTGACCCGCTCCATCTTCGTATAGCGTTCCACAACCAGGCTTTCCCCGGGACTTCCGGGATTGGGACTGCCGGAACTACCGGAACTACCGGAACTGCCAGCACTAACGGAATTTTCGTCCATATTTCTCCCCAACATATTTCGACCTCCCTGATCAGATCACCCTGACCCTCTCTTCCTCTTTTCCGGTAAGGTCAATGGTGTGAATGGCACAGGCAAGGCAGGGGTCAAAGGAACGGGCCGTATGGAAAATGCCGATCGGGTTTGTATAATCCACACCAAGGGCGTTTTCTGCCACCGATATCCTGTTCCCCAGGAGGGCCTGTTCCACGGGACCGGGGATGCCTGCAGTATTTCGCGGGGCCAGGTTCCAGGTGCTCGGGACCACGGCCTGGTAGAGCGTTACCCTGGAGTCCGGGCCGGTTGCAACCCAGTGGCCCAGGGCACCCCTTGGAGCTTCCCAGAGGCCCATGCCTTCGGAGTCCTTTGCCATGGACAGGTCGGTTGGCACGGCAAACTTACCGCTGGGGTCAAGGTCTACGGTCACCCATTTAAGGAGTTCGGATGCAACAACCAGGATCTCCTGTGCCCTGGCAAGCATACGGAGATAGGTGTTGATAGCAGGGTACCCTTTTTCCCTGAAAAGCTGCGCAAGTCCGGTGATGAGCGGGTCTTCCATGATGAGCATGCGGGAAAGGGGCCCGAGTTCACAGGGCATCCCGTCGTAATTAGGCGCTTTTATCCAGGAATAGCGACTTTCCGTACCCCCGGAGTAATCGATTTCATCAGGTTCGGGCTCAGGTTCGGTGACTCCTTCCCAGGGGAACCTGTCGACTTCGGAATCAACATAAAAGGAATGGGCTATGCTTTCGGAAATTTTCCTGTGGTCGAACTTATGCAGCTTGAGGTTCCCGTCCATGTACCCTGAAGAAATAACCCTGGAACCCGGAGGGCTTGTAGGGTCGTAGCCGTCTCCGTCCTCGGGTTTGTAGAAAACCCCGTAGGAGAGGTAGCCAATCGTATCAGGGTTGCTGTAACCCCCTGTCCGGTCAAGTTTCATGCTTGCGGGTAGCCCGAGGACTTCCTCCCCTATCAGTTCGGAGCCAAAAGCCGCAAGAAGAGGCACGTCCCCCCAGCCTGCGGCATGGGAAAAGTCATTCGAGACCAGGGAAGCGGCAGTAAGCTCCTGCAGGCGCTCAACCACAAAGTTTACGGCTTTTTGGGGGGAACTCGCAAACCTGGTGTTTTCGATCCAGGTCTCGGGGGAAACGCCCAGGGCAAAATTCTCGACAAAATCCATTACCTGCCAGTAGTAGGAAGCAAGCTGTCCGATGTCCGCAAGGGTGGGCCCGTAGGTCACTCCTCCCACATGCGCCAGGACAGAGTGGGGCATCTTTGCCCCCATAAGGGAGATCGCTTCATGCAGCCGCCGCTTTTCTCGGATAGCAGCCGCATAACTGACCCCAACAGGGATATCAACGCCGTTTAGCCTGTAGCTAATCGGGGCATACCTCCGAAGCAGCTCGTCCCATACGGCTTTTCCCGTATCCCCGAAGTTTCCGAACAAATCCCTGTAAGCCGGGTTTGCAAGGTCGGTTCCCCAGAGCACGTAGATATGGGTCGTGTTGCTGGCAATCGTGTTCAGGCCCTGGTGGATATTACGCACCACAAGGGCGTCCTTAGGAACGGCGTCCTCCACTCCGAAGAGCTGGTCAAGGGCACCTGCCGCTGCCAGGGAGTGAGAAGTCGGGCAGACCCCGCAGATCCTCTGGGTAAGAAGGGCAGCATCCCGAGGGTCCTGGTGCTGGAGGAACCTTTCGAACCCCCTGAGCATAAGCCCCATGCTCTGGGCTTCAGTAATCACCCCTTCCTCGTTGACCTGGGTGTCGATCCTGTAATGCCCTTCAATCCGGGTAAGCTGATCAACCGTAACTTCGACCATTTACTGATCCTCTCCTTCATCCTTGCCCGCTTTTTTACCTGGAACTTCCTCCGGTTCTTTGCCCGGCGCTTCCTCCGGTTCTTTACCTTCAGGCGCCTCTTTCACAGCGACTCTCCGGATAGCATGGGCTCCTACCGCAAGCAGGGAAGCCCCGATAGCCACTTTCGCAACGGTATCGATATTTGTCCCGGCAATCCCCACGTCCTCAATTTCCTGGAAAAAGGGGCGCGAACTGTCAGGGAAACCCGGAGATACGCAGGAGATACACGGGGACCCTGACTGAGGACAGAGGCTGTGGTAACCATTCCAGCGGCGTATGGCACAGTCCGCATGGGTATAGGGAGCCTTGCACCCGAGTTTCCAGAGGCATTTCTCCCCGCTTACAACGGTATCAAATTCTCCTTTGTCGTAGAACCCCCTTCTAGGGCAGTTATCGTGGATGACAGAATCAGGAGGGAAAAAGACTTTCGGACGCAGCCATTGATCCAGAACCTCAGGGAGGTCGTCGGGAATTTTGATCTTCCCCAGCACCACAGCTCCCAGGGTCAGGAGCATCCAGTCCGGGTGCGGGGGACAGCCGTTAATATTGATGACGGGTTTTTCGATTCCCAGTTCCTGCAGCATCCCTTTCTCCCCGTCTTCCATGGTAAAGGCAACCCCGCGGAAGTCCATAAGGTCCTTGATATCACTGTCCGCCGAGTTAACCCCCCCGTTCGTTGCACATTGCCCTACTGCCACGATTAAAGAAGCATTTTCAGCGGCTTTCCGGAAAATATCCTTGTAGGTCTTGCCCCCGAGAATGATGTACTTGCCCGTACCTTTTGGCCCGTTGGCAATAGCCCCTTCCACGACCAGGATATAACCTGCCTCTTCAATAACTTCTTCAAAAAGAATTTCAGAATTGAGTTCGGAAGTGTTTACCATCTCCCCGTCCACGTAAATTCCCTGCTGGCCAAGCAGGAGCTCGTGATATTCAAGCCGGATGTTCAGGCGGTCAAAAGCCTGCAAAACATCAGGCTCACCTCCGTTTAACAGAGATTCGGAACAACCCGTGCACTCCCCGCCGTGGATCCAGACAATCCTGGTTTCCGCGAATTCCAGGGCTTTAACAATATCGCTTCGATAAGTTTGCAAAAACAAAGACGCTCCCAGAGCCCCTACGGCTTTAAGGAACGTTCGCCGGTCCATCTTCATAAAATCAAGATGCTTGAATCGGTCAGGGAAGTTTTCTCTACCCATTCCACACCTCCACACAGAGTAGAATATTATTACATAAGATAATCCCGAATATAATTAATATCATAAACCAATTGATAAATAGCTTACCTAAAAAAAAGAAGATTATTCAAGCAAAAAAAGAAAACTATCCCCATCTTTAGCAAGGTGTTTTCCCTCCATAAGGAGCTTATCTATTCTAAAAATATTTTCAGACAAGACCTTTCCAGAAAGCCATTATTTGCAAGTGGATGCCAAAATGCCATTACCCTTACATGCGGAAGGCCGCTTTCAAGTCAAGGTAAAGAAAAGATTAATTCCGGAAAAAAGAAAAAGAAGGAAAAAGCAGTTCCGGATCAAAAAAGATCAGAAACTTCTTCCCTTATCAACCGGACTGCCTCGTTTACTGCTTCAAGCACATCAGGGCTTATTTCCATTGTAATTTCCGTAGCCTGCTTTCCTATTTCTATGCCGAAGACCACGATTTCCGGGAGTTCCTGTACCTGTTCCCCTATCTTCAGTACATCGGAGATGGTCATGTCGTGTACCGAAATGATGTCGTGGGGGGCAGTGCCTGCTATAAGGTCCAGGCCGCAAAGCCGGTGGATGGTACCTGCCCGGGCGCCGGTCAGTATCGCGTCAACAATTATAACCTTCCGGGCGCCGTCCAGCAGGTTTAGAAGGTCCAGGCCGCAAACGCCAGCGTCTACTACTTCGAGACCGTCAAGCCCTTCAAGTTCCGTTTTTTTAAGAGCTTCAACAACCTTCAGGCCGACGCCGTCATCTCCCATGAAAGGGCTTCCGCAGCCCAGGATTCGGACCGGAGCATGTAATATAGACATATTCTCTCACTCAACACAGGTATTTTGGTCAACACAGGTTAATTCAGGACGTTTTACTTTTTCGAGAAGGATATGCCTATATTAGCGGGATACGGCTATAAACCTCACTCTTGAATCTACTCTTTTGCGGCATCCAGAACTTTTTCGGATGAATCGTGCCATAAAAGGCTTCTGTCAGGCACGTTGTCCCCCGGTTCATGGCCCACGATGTCAACGAAGTGCCTATCTTCAAGGTTTTCCTTTCCCGACCAGAAGATTGCCTTGTAGTACTTCCAGACATGGGGATCAAACTCCAGAATCCCGATATGCACAACCAGTTCAAAGACGAAACAGTAGGTCATAAGCAGGTGAATCGCCCCCATTAACTGCAGTGAAGACATACCTAAGACAGGTGCCATCAGGTCCCCTGCCGAAAGGATCCAGGAACCCACGGGAAGCCCGAAGATAGCCCAGTCAAGCTTGTATAAGACAATTCCCGAAACTGCAATGACCAGGATCGCAGTGCCTTCCAGTACGATAAGGATCTTCATCAAGGGATGAAGCTTGGTCTTGTAATGCCCCTCAACCTCATCATAGATGGTGAATGCCGGGTAGTCGCCCTTCCCGAAGAAATTTAACACTATTCCTTTCAGACGCACTGCATCATCAGGGCCGAAGATATACGTGTCCATGAAATGTTCCATTTTTGCCTGAACTCCACCCTCACCTGCAGAGAAGATGTTGTAGGGGATCAGAATCCAGTTCACCGCAAGGAGAACCGGAACCATGATCATGTGAAGAGCTCTGGCAGTATGGAAGCTCATAAAGTCCCAGCCAAGATAGATCTTTAACCCGGTCAGGATAAGCACTACCATTGCAAGGGCATGGGCGGTGTGAGCCGCCCTGTCGAGTACCGTGTAGCGCTCAACAACCATCGGGTTGTTTTTGCCTCTCATGAAAGATCATCTCCTTATACGATTCTTAAGGTTTTAGGAGCGTTTTTCCCGGTAAGGTCAATGGTGTGCACTGCGCATGCCGAGCAGGGGTCATAGGCCCTACCGATGTGAAGGATGTTAACAGGGTTAGAGTAATCGATGACAGGCGCGTTTTCCACCGCGTTGATCTTTGACCCGATCAGGGCCTGTTCAAGCGGACCGGGGATACCGGCCCC
>DUKH01000008.1:0-14940 GCA_013329415.1 Methanosarcinaceae archaeon
TTTAAATTCATATTTTCTAAACCAGAATATTTCCAATAAGTATCATTTTTAGTTATATTGCGTAGTACTTTTTTTGTTTTCAGGATTCCATTGAGCATAAGATCACGTTTATTGCGAATCATCTTTAAGTCTATGATAGAGGTAAAATCATTTAAGCTCAAATTATTTCGTTTAGCCCAACAAAAACCACCATCTTCATTTTTATTACTCAACAATGAATGATATGCTACCTGTAATGATTTTTTCACATTACTTAGATTGTAATCCGAATAGAAGGTGGCTCTACACAGAAGATCAATTGCATCTAAATCATCACAGCTTCCTCCTCCCCCCTCATAATTGAATAAACCATCATAATTTTGTATTGCCAGGGTTGAATCAATTATTTTTTCAATGTAATTAGGCATAATGTCTAAATATGTATAAAAGAAAATGAAATGATATGCCCCAGCCATTTGATTGTGAAGCGTCACCTTATTTCCAAGATTCCAATAGCCATTTGTCGGGTTCTGAGTCTTGGTTAGTAAATACATAATATAATCAATATATCTTCTATTTTTATCTTCATCTTCATAAATTAAACAGTTTAAAATAAACATTATAAAGTTACTCACAAGCCAGGGATTTGACCAATTTAAGTTATAAAACCATTTTTCTAAATATTCTTCATCTTTGTATTGTTTGAGGAAAACGTATTGATGTTGAGGTTTTTTATTTAGGGCTGAAAGAGCAAGTTGTGCAAAATCCGTCAATTGCAAAAAAATATATTCTTGATTATGATTAGCGTTATCTTTAGGAATTGCAGTTTTGTCAATAAAATAACCAGTTTCTATGTCCTGATAATTCAAAATAAATTGTGTTACTTTATGTTTATCTTTAAAATCATCCAATTCATTAAGTAGATCCAAGCACATAATCCCAAAACAAGTAGAGTAAAGATTACTTATTCTATTGTCAGGAGAATAACTAAACGAACCATTAGTATTATATAGACTTGTTATGAAACCTGTACATGTGTTCATAATTTCTCGGCCCTAATAATTAAATCTCCATAATATTTAATTCTGGAAAAATCGTTTTTTTGCAATATAGAATTCATTTCATTTTTAGTGTAAATATGTGGGTGAAATTTATTTTTCTTTTCAGCCATTCTTGCATCTTTTTCATTATCTGGAAAATAGGGGGATAGAATAAATATCCCTTTGGAATTGAGAACTTTAGACACTTCATTGACGTAAGTTAAACCATCATAATATTCTAAATGTTCGATAACTTCATAACTCAAAACTACATCAAAATTAGTATTTAGTTTACTTAATTCCAATATGGACATTTTTTTGAACTCAATTTCATTAGATTTCCACTGTTTTTTTGCAAAATCTAAAGATTTATCGTCAATGTCTACTGACATCAAGTATTTCGGGTAATCTGATATTAAATAACTTCCCCAACCCAAACCACATGCAGTGTCTAGAACTAACTTATTCCTTACAAATTTCAAACTGAATAAGTATCGACCTATCATGTATTTATACCAACCACTCTGTAGATACTTATGCATGCCAGGTAATGCTTGCTCTTCTTGTTCATAAGAAGACAAGTTAATATCTGTTTCATTAAATTTCAATACATCTCTAATTTTGGATCTAATCTTTTTATTAACAAGCATATAATAATAATAATGGATTTGAAAATATCTCTTACTAATTATGTTAATTACCTTATTGTAACAATTAGTCATTTTATATTCTCCCGATACTATTTCTAAACCACACGGTTACAAAAAATATACTTGTACTATGAATTGCCAATGTAACCCAAAATACTCCTGTGAAACCAATCAAATTAATGAATATAATGTCCAGAATAACATTAAAAATACCCCCTAAAAATGTAGTTATTGCTACTATCTTAGCAAACCCTGTAGCAACGATAAAGCTTTGAGTTTGGAATACACCCCAAATCTTAGCTGGGATTAAAAAGCTTAATATGAATATTGCGATTAACATTTCTTCAACATAATATTCTGCTAAAAATACTTTTATTATCAGTGGGAATATTAAATAAAACAATATCGCCATTAGAATTGCTATAGGAATTATTGATTTCGTGAAAAAATTAAATTTTGTTCTAACCTTTGAATACTCTTTTTTTGAAAAATAAGTTGTGATATCTGGTGCAACTACTTGCGCTAGTAGAGCAAAAGGTAAAAACATCAATTCAAACCCTTTGTTTATCAGTTCATAATACCCAATTTCCTCAACATATCCATAGTAGCCTAGAACAATAATGTCGACCCTTGAATATAAAAAGTAAGCAATGCTAGAAATTCCAATAACCAACGAATAATTAAAAATAATTTTTATCAGCTGCCTATCAAACTGAAAGCATAAATTCCCATATAATATAAATAATGCCAGTACCAAAACCAGATAAAATAAGCTCTGTGAAATTAAAGCTCCAATTAAACCATAATTCTTAACCAATAGATATACAAAGACAATAGAAAGCAAACCAATAGAGAAAGTTATTATTGCTAATTCCTTAAATCTTTTTAAACCCCTAAAGATTCCATCATACAGAGAACTAATTGGTGCTAAAAATAACATGGGTAAAGCATATATGACATAAATATATTTATCATTGAGGATGTAACTTCCAAATAAAATTACCAATAAAGTTACAACAGTACCTAAGCCAATAGTAAGTATCAAAGAATTAAATAAGACTAATTTTAATTTATTTTTATCTGTTGCATTATATTCTGCAACATATTTTGACGTTGCAGTTGAGATACCAAAATCTCCAAAAATAATTAGGAAAAAAATAATGGCCAATGTGTAATTATAAATACCAAAATCATAGGGTGTAAGGAGTTTTGCACATAAGATGAATATAAAGAACGAAATACCCTGCTTCCCGAATATTTGCAAAAATCTCCATGTAAAGTTGTGGATTGTCTCTTTGTGAGAGAAATAAGTTGATGAAAATAAATTAAGCATGGTAACAAAACCTGTTTTGAGACTTACTCAATATTTTTGAGAGAGCTTTTATTTTTTTAACGCTTCTTCACAGAGATTTAAGTATTTTGAAGCTTGTTTTTCATTTGTAAACTTCCAAATATCTTTTATATTATTTTTTGACATTTGTTCCATTTCTTCAGGATTATTCATTAAATAAAATATTAGCTCTTTCATTTTTTCAACATCTCCTGAAGGAAACAAATACCCATTTCTACCCTCTTTTATGATTTCCCGCATACCTGGGAGGTCAGAAACTAGAATAACTAGCCCTCTCGCCATTGCTTCTCAAATTACTAAAGGGAATACTTCTGTATAAGAAGGTAAGATCAAAATATTGTAATTATCGTATATGTCATATATAATATCATGATCCACATTGCCAAAATATTTGACATTATTATAATTTGAGATATTCTTTGCTAAAGAACCATTCCCTACAATACCAAATTCAATAAGAGGATTATTGTTAAATAATTCAATTAGAGTTATTAGATCCTGAAATCCTTTAAAATAAGATAGTCTACCAACAAAAAGGACCTTAATTGTACGCAAATTTTTCATTCTATCTTTCGAAATACATTTTTCATCTACGGAATTATTAATAACTATACTTCGATCATCAAATATTCTTGAGAAGAAACATAATTTTTTGTAGCCTTTATTTTGAGCATCTGTAAGAAATACGAGTTTATCACTAAGTAGCGATGCAAAATTTATTATTGAAGTTTTTCTCGTTTTATAGTAGACTTTCCTCAATTTACTTCCAGGGCCTTCTATATTGTTATGGAATACAACAATACTACATGTGTTTCGGTTAAATAACCTTAGCAAGATATACGATATTAAAGAAGAATAGTTAAACAAATTATGATAAATAATAATATCTGAATTTTTAGACAACTTCAATAATTGAAATATACCGCTAGTAAATATGAACTCTTCGTCTAAAAAAACAGGAAAATTTAGTGAAATAATTCCCCTCTGATCAGTCTTACGGAAAGAAACCGTAATATTTCGATATCTCGTATCCAATATTTCTTTAATATGGTTTTGTTGTTGTCTTTCACCGCCCATTCCCGTTTGAATAATGTGTAATATTTTATCTGTCATTTTCCACCCACAAACATTAGTTTGCAAAGTTTTTCAACATTCCTCACTATATCATGATTTTCTTTTGCATAATTATAAGCATTTGATGATAGTTGAGTGTATTTTTGGGAGTTATTTAATAGATTTTGAATCGAATCACTCATGAACATTTCATTCCCATCACAAACAATGCCGCATTTGTATTTAGTGATAAAATTATCAGGATTTACATTTAAGGATATGATAGGCACTTTATTCATTGCAGCTTGAATAAATACCTGTGGAAAACCTTCATCATCAGAGGTATTAATTAACAACAAGGATTTTTGATAAATTTTAGCCATTTCATTTTCGGATAAATGAGATAAAAACTCCAGGTTGGAAACAGCACTTACTAACTCTTTAATGTGAGAATAATACTCTTCATTTCCAGCAGACTCATTGCAAATCATTACAAATTTATATTGTTTATTTAAAAAAGCAAGTTTGATAAATTTTTCAGGACATTTCCACTTATCACATCGAGCAACCCATAATATATGTTCTTTTTTAAAGTTAAATGAAGTAACAATTGGAAACCCATTATATAGTATATTAGTTTTTATATTATACTTGTCCAATATTTTATTATGTTGATATTTATTTTGAGTAATAATTATATCTGAATAATTAATCAGTAACTTTAAAAAATGTGCTTTCTTGCGACTTGTCTGGTAGTAACCAGCAACTTCTACATCATGCGCAAACATATATATAAATTTTATATTGAATAATTTACAATATAGTGGAAGCAGACAGGAAAATAGCGTCAAACCGTGTTGAATGATCACATCAGGTTTAGTTTTTTGTATCGCTTTGTGAAATTTGAAGATCTTTACATAAATGTTGTCCTCTTTACTGAAAGTATTACATATTTTTAACCCGTTGACAAATTCACCATCTGTTCGACCAAAATCAACCGTCAAGGACGTTACATCAATATCTTTATACTTGTTAAGTTCATTAGCTATCAAAAACATCTGAACGGTTGCTCCCCCGAAAGTTTCTTTTGAATTGGCATCAAAAATCGCGGATGAATCCTTGGGGAACACTACAGCAATTTTATTATAATCGAATCCTTCTTCCTTCATTTGATTACATCCGTATAAATGCTCACGTACTGCCTTGCGATGCCTTCCCAAGAGAAATTTTGTTTAACCCTTTCCCTGGCTTCAGCACTCATCCGGTTCAGGAGTTTTTCATCATTGATTAGTTTTAGAAGAGCATCCCGTATCTCTGCAGGATTTTCAGGCTTAACCAGTAATGCTGCGTCACCTACAACTTCCGCGCATGCAGAAGAGTTAGTAGTAATAATAGCACATCCCGAAGACATAGCTTCGAGCAAGACCATTCCAAAACTTTCAGCAGAAGAAGGGTGCACTAATATAGAAGATCTTTCAAATAAATATTTATACTTAGAAGATTTGTTATCCAGCCACCCTACAAAATTTATTTTTGCCTCAATGCCCCTAGCTTTTTCCATTAGTGCTTCTTTATATGGACCATCTCCAACAATATTAACCTCATAATCAATCTTAATATCCTTTATTGCCTCTAAAAAATATTGAAACCCCTTGAATTCAACAAGGCGCCCAACTAACAAAATCTTTTTCTCTTTTTTCTTTGGACTTAATTCGAATGAATTAAACCCGTTACTAATGACCTCTATATTATCCGTATTGGCATTTTTAATAATTAGATCTTTCAGATATTCTGAGGGCGTTATTATTTTACGTGAACTATTGATAATCCTGTTCCATAACGGTTTTACCAATTTGTGTTCGAAAGAAAACTTATCGGGATTATGGCCGGGCACATCACTTCCGTGAGATGTGATAACATAGGGAATATTTTTTCTGTTTAAATAAGACACAATCCCTGTCGGGATAATAAAATGAGTGTGGTTAATATCATAAATATTTTTTAAGAGTATTTTTTGCAGAAATCTATTTGCAGAAATGCAGTATGATAACATTTCATATGATTTACATGCCTCTTTTTTTTCCGTATACAGGAAAGCCTGTAAATGTTTACACCATTTATTACTTCGACCTTTTTTAAACCCTTAAATCCCATAGTCACGACATCAACTGAATGCCCTGATGCTACTAATTCTTCAGCAAGTGCTTTAGTTACATTCCCCCCACCCCCTCCAAGAGGAGGATACTCATAATTCAGCATCAGTATCTTCATTATACCACTCATACCCATTTTTATGATCTGAAATTTCCGACAACTTTTCAGGAACATATAATCTTATTAAATCAGGTAAATTTTCCTTCCATTCTGACCGTAATAAATCTTAAGCAAAATATCCGCAAGAACACCGGTTGCAAGAAACTGCACCCCGACAATGATCAAAAGAATTCCAACAAGGAAAAGGGGCCTGTCACTTAATCCCTTACCATAAACAAGCCTCATAATTCCAAGGTACATGGATATGATGAAACCCGTAAATCCAAAAACCAGACCTGCACCGCCAAATACATGCATTGGCCTGACAGAATACCTTTCCCAGAAGGTAACTACGAGCAGGTCTAGAAAACCCCTGACCAGCCGCTTCCAGTTGTATTTGGTTGTACCATACTGTCTTTCCCTATGGTTGCTCTTGATTTCGCCTATTTTATATCCTTTCCAGCCGAGCATTGCAGGGATATAGCGGTGAAGTTCCCCGTAGAGTTCCAGATCTTTTACGCATTCTCTTTTGTAGATGCGGAGGGTGCAGCCGGAGTCGTGGATATTTTCACTGGTCAGTTTTTTCCGGAGGCAGTTGGCGAATTTAGAATGGATCTTTTTTGAAAAAGTATCTTTTCGGGAATAACGCCAGCCGCAGACCACATCAAAGTCTGCTGATTCCAGCTTCTGGAGGAGGGCAGGGATGTCATGGGGGTCATTCTGGAGGTCTGCATCCAGGGTTATAATGTACCTGCCTTCGGCATGGTCGAAGCCAGCTCTCAGGGCGGCGCTCTGTCCAAAATTTTTCCTTAATTTCAGGACTCTTAATAAACTGTCATTCTTGCTGAGATCCTGAAGTATCTTAAAAGTTGAATCTGTCGAGCCGTCGTCTACAAATATGATCTCATAACTTTTGCCAAGAGGGTCAAGGGCTTCCTTTATTTCCCGGTAGCAGGGAACGACACTTTCCTCTTCATTATAAGCGGGAATTACGACTGAGAGTTCGACATCCATTTTGCATACCTCTCAAGGCCCTCTTCAACTGTTATTTCGGGTTTCCAGGCAAGTTCTTTAAGGGCTTTTTCCGAACTTGCAAGAGTATGCTCGGCGTCTCCTTTTACCGAGTCTGAATAAACAATCTCCGACTTGCTCTCATTGATCTCGATGATCTTTCTGGCAAGGTCATTGATGCTGATCGAATTTCCGGCGCCGATGTTATAGACCCCACTTCCTTTTTCCATGCAGACCAGGTTTGCCCTTACAATATCATCTACGTAGGTAAAGTCCCTTGTTTTCTCCCCATCCCCGAAAATGGTAATGGGTTCATTTTTCAAGGCAGCTTTTGTAAAGATGTTGATTGCGAGGTCCGGCCTCATCCTTGGGCCGTAGACCGTAAAATAGCGTAAGGAAACGCTTTTCAATCCGTAGAGTTCTTCAAAGACCCTGCAGTAGTGTTCTGCGAGGAGCTTGGAAACGCCGTAAGGGGAAACGGGCTGGTTAGGATGAGCCTCGTCAAAGGGGAGATATTCGACTCTACCATAAACAGAAGAAGAAGAAGAAGCATTTATAACTTTTCTGACGTCCGAATCAAGCACGGATTCGAGGAGATTTAATGTGCCCGTAGCGTTAATTTCGTGAGGTTTCATAGGGGCTTCAACAGAGATCCTGACCCCGGCCTGGGCAGCTTCGTGAAAAACATATTCGACCCCATCAAGGGTCTGGTTTAAGAGGGCCTTATCACGGATATCGCCTTCAACGAGTTTGAAACGGGCATTTTTCATGAAAGGCTCTATATTTTTCCCCTTTAACTGTGGAGAGTAATACGCATCAAAGTTGTCAAGACAGACAACCTCATGTCCGAGATTCAGTAAGTTCTCGATAATGTGAGAGCCTATAAATCCCGCTCCACCTGTTACCAAGCATTTTGTCATTTTCATAATTTTCAACATTTCATTAAGTTCAAGGTTTATAACTATTTTGAAAAGAATGTCTAAATACACTGCACACATCAAAGTATATGTAATCATATTCTATGAAACTTTCCGATAAAGTTCATAACAGATTCAAAAATTTATTATTATAGCGAATTATTTACATACATGATCATATATCAACCAGAATAAAAAGATATGGATTAATGTGTTTTCAAGAACATCTTTAAAACAACGGAAAATTTTTTATATATGCGAAATAACAACACCACAATCAAAAAACACTTTACTTGTTAAAATTCCACTGAAAACCCCTGCAAAAATAATGCAAACACGAAAGAGAATACAAATACAACCGAGTTGATAATTACGAATAAAATCATGAGGTCTCCAGAGTCGAAAAAATCCGCTCACAATTCCAAACTCGGAATAATTTCCTTAATTGCAATTATCTCAGCCGCTTTCCTCATGCGTATGCTCTCCTACACTGCGGTCACCGCTAACGGCCGCATCACTCCTGTAGGCTTTGACGCGTTTTACCACATGCGGCGCATCTTCTATACTACTTCCAACTTCCCTGAGTACATCCGCTTTGACTCTTACCTCAATTATCCTTCCGGCTTTGAGATCGGCTGGCCGCCTCTCTATGACCTGCTGGGGGCAGGCCTTGCCCTGGTTCTGGGGGCCGGAAATCCCGACACCCACACGGTGGAACTGGCAGGGGCTCTTTTACCGGTGCTGCTGGGAACCCTTACGGTTATTCCGGTCTACGTGGCGGCATCGGCTCTGTTTAACAGGAAGATAGGGGTTTTCAGTGCTGCTATTTTTGCCGTTATCCCGGTGCATGTGTATACTTCCCAGTTCGGGATGGTTGACCACCATGTGGCAGAGGTACTCCTCTCAACGGCGGCTTTTGCTTTTTTCATACTTGCCCTGAAAGCTGCCAGAGATGCCGGGCTCTCATTTGCAGCCCTCAAAAACCTGCCATCGGAGAGAAAACTTGCATTGCCTGTGGTTTTTTCAGTCTGCAGCGGAGCCTGTTTTGCCCTCCTTGTGTATACCTGGATCGGGGCACCCATACTCATAGGGTTCATTGCCCTTTACTTTTTTTTGCAGTCCGTGCTTGACCTGAAAGCAGGCAGAAAGTCCGATTACCTTGTAATATGTTCCGCCTCAAGCCTTCTTACGGTGCTCCTGCTCTCAGCCCCTCTTTGCATAGGAGTCGCGCGGCCCGGGCTTGAGTTGAGTGCGATGTTCCTTTCCTGGTTCCAGGTCTGCTATGTCCTTGCCCTGCTCGCGGGAGTCCTGCTGCTCGGAGCTTTTTCAGCATATATAGCCAGCAGGAAGCTGGACTGGTGGTATTACCCGGCTCTTACTTTATTTGCCTTTGGTGCAGGGCTTTTCATCCTCCGCAGCTTTTCAGGTGAGTCCTACGACTTTGTAATCGAAGGGCTAAAGTACTTCTCGGGAAAAGGAGGAATCCTGAGCTCCATTTCCGAGGCAGGCCCCTTATTTTTTACCACTAATGGGGAGTTCTCCCTCGCAGCGGTGATCGGAAACTTCGGGCTCGGCTTTCCGGCTGCACTTGCAGCTATTTTCCTGCTCGGCCTGGAGTGGAGAGGAGAAAAATTCCTGCCCGAAAGGGTATTTTTCCTGCTCTGGACCGGGTTTGCAGCATACCTTGCCATTTCCCAGAGGCGTTTTTCCTATCTGTTCTCAGTGAACGTTGTCATCCTTACCGCATACCTTTTGATGGTACTGTTTGAATCCCTGGGTGTTGAAAATGAAGTAAAAAAACTCTTCAGGACAGGGATAAAAACCGGAAACCTGCCCGAACCGAACCCGGACACCGGGAAAAATCCGAAAGCAAAAAGAAAGGTAAAAGGAAAGGCAAAAGAGAACTCAAAGGCAGAAACGAAGCAAAAGGCAAAAGCGGCAAGGAAATCAAAATCCCTGCTTGCAGCCTCAAAACCGGATTATTTCAAACTTGTCTCTGCCCTGATCCTTATCGGGATCATATTCGTACCCTGCATAGGGATTGTTGCAGGGTTTTCAAAGCAGGCTGTCCTGATTGACGAGGACTGGCAGGACTCCTTGCAGTGGCTCGAAACTTCCACGCCAGCCACTTCCCATTACACCGAACCTTCAAAAACCCCTGAATACGGGGTCCTCAGCTGGTGGGACTACGGGAACTGGATCGTATACCTGGCCAAAAGACCCGCAGTCTCCAACAACTTCCAGACAGGGGTGGAGGACTCAGCCCTCTTTTTCACTTCCGGGTCAGAAGAGCAGGCAAAGTCTGTCCTGGACAGACTAAATGTAAAATACGTAATTACGGATTCAAAAATGATCGAGGGAAAATTCAGGTACATAGCCGAACTTGCAGGAAAAAATATTGAAGATTATTACGAGTTCCGGAAGATACAAAGCGAAACCGGATACCAGACAACTGTCATTCTAAAAGAAGAACTTAAAGCCACGGAACTGTACAAACTGCACCAGCTTGACGGGGCATCCCTCGGAAACCTCCGGCTTGTCCACGAAAGCGTGAGAAGCACGGCTGATGGAAATAAAGCCGGAGATGGAAACACAGTAAAAGTATTCGAGTACGTACCGGGAGCAAAGCTTTCAGGCACTTCCGCCCCTAACCAGACCGTAAAAGCAGAACTCGAACTCAGTTCAAACACCGGCAGGAGCTTCCTCTACTACAACACTGCAACTGCAGATGAAAACGGCTTCTTTGAAATTGCCGTGCCTTACCCAACCGAAAACACCGGAAACGCAAACGAAGCAGGGAAAGGAAATGAAGTCGCAGCAGGAGACGGAGGAGTGACAGCAGCAACTACCTCAGGTTATACCCTGACCGCGGGGGAAAATTCCACCAGAACAGGAATCCGGGTCAAAGAAAGTGATGTGCTCAACGGCAACAGAATAGAAATTGAGTTTTCCTGAAGAGTTCTGATAAAAATCCGGAACTTTCGAGTAGATCCGGAACTTTCGAGTAGATCTGAAATTTTCGGGAGAAGCTGGAACCTTCAAAGAGATCCGGAATCTTCTGGAGGGACCGGAACCTTCGAGAGAATAAGGAATATAAAAATGATCTTCGGGATGAAAAAGGGTTTGAGAGCTTTTTCATCCGGGAAAATTCTTAAAAGGTATTGATTTTCAAAAAGCCTTCAACCTTATTTTACTCTCCTGCCTCTTCCACTCCTACGGCGTTAAGGAACTTCTTGACCACCGCCTCGTTGACAAGCCGGAGCAGGGTCTGCCTGTCCTTTGTGGCACTGAAAACGCCGAGGGGGATCTGGGCACCTGCGGCTGTTGCATGTCCCCCTGCATCTTCCCCGAAGGCCTGGCGCATTATTTCACCAAGGTTGATCCTGATATCGTTGCTGCGGCCCGAGATATAGATCCTCTCTTCTGTAACCCCGAAGACCACTGTCGTCGAGATGCCTTCAAGGCTCATGAGGTAGTCCGCGGCCTGGGGGAGGGTGTCCCTGTCCCTGATGTTCCCTACATTCGAAAGGAGATAACTCCCTATGACCTGCCGGTTCCGGATTGCTTCCCCGAGCACGTCCAGGGTCTCGATAGCCATGGAAGGGCGCTCAAGCTGTTCCAGGATCTCGTGGTCGGCAAGGGGATAGAGGTAAGATGCGGCCGAGAGGTCTGCAGGGTCGGTTTTTCGTTTGAAGTCCTGGGTATCGGTCCTGATCCCGTAGAGGAGGGCGGTTGCCAGGGTCTTTGAAATATTGATGTTGAGCTGCTGCAGGTACTTTGTCATGATGGTGGCCGTGGCTCCGAAGTTCGGGCGGATGTCGATATATTCCGCCTTGATTTCGGCATCTCCCGGAGGGTGGTGGTCGATTACGATCCCAACGTAAGAGTTGGGAGGCAGCATGTTGTTTACTCCGGGGATGGCACAGTCGATCAGGGCCATTTTGTCAAAGTTTTCAGGGTCGTGTTCTTCCATCTTGCTCAGGTCGATTCCCAGAAGGTTTACGAAAGCCTTGTTTTCCTGGTGCCCGATCTTCCCGTGATAGAGGATGTTTGCCTCAACTCCCAGGTTTTTTGCAATTTCTTTCAGGGCAAGCCCGCTGGATATCGCGTCCGGGTCAGGGTTGTCGTGAATAACGATGGCAAGTTTTTTGCCTTTTGTCCCTTCCAGCCACTGGGCCAGCCTGTTGCCCCTGTGGGCGGACTCGGTCCTTTCCAGGGACCGGGAGAGGGAACTTGCCACGACCCTCGAGGGCATGAATACAAAATCAGCCCCTAGCGATTCCATCTCTTCTTTCTTGATTATATCGGAAGCCCGGGAAAAGAGGTGGACGTCAGGGCTAATAAGGTCTTTGAAATTTTCGATCCCTTTTTTGTTTACCTCGCTGTCGGAACTAAGGAAAAGGATTGCAACAATGTTCCTGAGATCGATCTGTTTCGGGAGTTCAGGGTCTGCAATGTCTCCTACGATTGCCTCATAACCCTCTTCCCGGAGGGTCTCAACCTTGGCTTCATCCTTATCTACGATGATTACTGCCTTGTTAATTTCCCTGAGTTCTTTTGCAAGCGCAAAACCAATACTTCCACTGCCAAGGATCAAATATCTGGGTTTAACAGTACTTTTCAGGCTACTATCTGAATCTTTTGAAAAACTAGACAAAAACAGTGCCTCCCTGTTTCATGTGCATCTGGACACTTCCAAAGGAGAATGAATATATGGTATAATGTACAATCGTATACAATTTTACCGTTACGTTTCCAGCTATCAGAGCAGTACCTTCCTGGCAACCCCGGACTTCCGGAAACCGCTATAAGGCCCGGGACCTTTCCAGGGGCTGACACAAATAAAGGTCTAATAAGCCACAAGGTGCCGATTATTACTATGCTCAAGCCTATGTTCTTTTCAATTCCTTTTCTCTGCAATTAACTTCGCATTTCTTTTCAGTATAACATGTTATATTGAAATGTACCGTATATAGTTAATGATACAAAATAAGTTTTCCTTTCCATAAATATAAATATGGACTTTATTCCAGAACCCCGGGTGAAAGTTTCACAAGCTGCGTTTTCAGCCAGGGTTGAAATCTGATTCAAGCATTTCTAAAACATATCAGTGAGAATCACCAGAAAACACTAGCGGCGTTTAACATGAAAAGTATAAGTTCTTCATGGATGAGGGCAATCGATCGAAACTGCGCAGATCTGGGTCTGCTCCCGCTACAGCTAATGGAAAATGCGGGTGCAGGAGTTTCCCGCTGTGTAAAAGAGAAGCTTGAGAACGGGACGGTGCTCTTTGTGGCGGGCAGGGGGAACAATGGGGGAGATGCCTTTGTGGCAGCCAGGCACCTTGCAGGCTTTCCCGCTTACAGAGTCCGGGTAATCCTGCTCGGGAAAGCCGCGGAAATCGGGACCGAAGAAGCCGCACGTAACTATTCCCTGCTTAAGTTCAGCCGGGTGGAGGTCCTTGAGATAAGGGATTCCAGACAGCTTGAAACCTGCGGCTGGTTTTCCGAAGCAGACCTCCTGGTTGACGCTGTTTTCGGGACCGGGGTCAAAGGAAAGGTCCGGGAACCCGAATCCACGGCCATTGACCTTATTAACGAAGCCAGCAAAGCCGGGAAAACCGTGGTCGCAGTGGATATCCCCTCAGGGCTTGACCCGGAAGGTGCAAGTTTCGAAAAATCGGTCCGTGCCAACCTTACCGTAACCTTCCACCGCATGAAAAACGGGCTCCTGGGGGAGGGGGCAAAAGAATATACCGGCACTGTCAGGGTCGTGGAAATCGGGGTCTTTGCGGATGCCGAAAGTTATGTCGGGCCCGGGAACCTGCAGATGCTCCGCGGTCGAAAGGTCGGAGGGCACAAAGGTGATTCCGGAAAAATTCTTGTAATCGGGGGAGGTCCGTATTCAGGAGCCCCGGCCCTTGCAGCCCTTGCAGCCCTCCGGACAGGGGCAGACATTGTAACCGTTGCTGTCCCGGGACCGGTTGCAGAAACAGTGGCTGCTTATTCTCCCAACCTGATTGTCCGGAAATTGTCCTCAAATATCCTCTGTCCCGAAGACCTGCCTCTCCTCACGGACCTGCTGAACACAAATGATGTTGTTGTGCTCGGGCCGGGCCTGGGCAGAGCCCCTAAAACCCTTGAAGCGGTCCGGAAGGTCCTGCCCTTCTGCAGAAAGGCTGTCCTTGACGCCGATGCCCTCTCAGCCCTTTCTTCCCCCCTCTTCGAAACCCTTGCCGGAAACTGCGAACTTATTATCACTCCGCATTCAGGGGAATTTTCCCTTTTGAGGGGCATGGAAACCCCGGCTGACCCGGAGACTCGCCGGAAAGTTGTGAGGGAATTTTCTGAAGAAAACGGGGTCATAACCCTTCTTAAAGGAGTCGTTGACATTATTTCGGACGGAAAGCATACCCTCCTGAACAGGACCGGAAACGCCGGGATGACCGTCGGAGGGACGGGAGACGTCCTTTCAGGGGTCGCAGGAACCCTCTTTGCCCGGAATCCTCCATTTATAGCTGCTGCCTGTGCGGCGTACATCAACGGAGCAGCCGGGGACCTGGCGTTTGAAACTTTTGGAAACGGACTGCTTGCGACGGACGTGCTCGAAAAAATCCCCGAAATGATTAAAGAGATGGAGAGGGGATAAACAAATACAGGGACGGAGTTCCATAGGAATAAGTTCCA
>DUKH01000008.1:15332-19068 GCA_013329415.1 Methanosarcinaceae archaeon
GTTCCATAGGAATAAGTTCCATGGAAAAAATATCTTCATAAAATACGTTCTTGTGATAATAAATTATCGTGAAAAGAATTCTTATGAAAAGTTACTTAGAGAAAGGTTTCTGAATAAAAGTTACGGGGAGGTAATGGAGTATGGTTCAGGAAAGCGACCGAAAAATCGAAGTTGAGATTGAACGGAACAGGGTAAGAATCGCGGTGTATCACGGGGAAGATGAAGAAATAATAAAGTTCAGTCTTGAGGAAGCAGGGGACCTGGCAGAAAAACTTAATAAGGCACTTGAGGACTATTCCAGACGCAAGCAGGTGCGGATTGACTGAAAAAGCTAAGACGACGAAAAACGTGGTGATTTTTTTGGAAAAGATTTTTACGCATATCGAAGCTGGCAAAGCAAGGATGGTGGACATCAGTGAAAAGCTCGAGGTCGTCAGGAGAGCGAAGGCAGCAGGGGAAATCATGCTTTCCGAAGGAACTCTCAAAAAGATCAGTTCGGGCACTGTTGAGAAGGGAAACGTCCTTGCGACAGCCAGGGTCGCTGCCGTGTTCGCGGTAAAAAGGACGCCCGACACTATCCCTATGTGCCACCAGATCCCGATTACGAGTATAGATGTTGATTTCAAGATAGGGGGAGAAACGATTGAGGCTGTTGTGGAGGTCCGGTCCGTGGGAAAGACAGGGGTGGAAATGGAAGCCCTTGCAGGGGTTTCGGCGGCCCTGCTTACAATCTGGGACATGGTAAAATCGGCAGAAAAAGATGCCAGTGGAAACTATCCCCACACGGCTATCAGGAACATAAGGGTGCTTGAGAAGGTCAAAGGCTGAGACTGACAGAAAAGCCTCCGGTCTGCTAAAAAGAAGCTTTTTAAAGGATGGGATATATCAAGTCGGAAAACTGAGGTATTTAACTTGAAGATCATAGGTGGACCAGCATCACAGTTACTTGCAAGCCGCACGGCCCGGGCTTTAGGGAAAGAACCGGTGCTCTGCGAGTTTAACCGCTTCCCTGACGGGGAACTGTACCTTCGAATAGCCGACGAAATTGAAAATGAAAAAGTAACCCTGATCCAGAGCACCCCCACGGATTCTGACTTTGCAGCCCTTCTCCAGCTTATCGACGCCTGCGAAGGGGCAGCCGAAATAAATGTGGTGATCCCCTACATGGGCTACGCCAGGCAGGACAAGAAGTTCAAGTCCGGAGAGCCTATCAGTGCCAGGGCAGTGGCCCGCTGCATCAATGCCGATAGGGTTTTTACCGTCAACATCCACGAAGAGAGCGTGCTCGAGTACTTCCCCTGTCCTGCCGAAGACCTGGACGCAGCAAAGCTTCTCGGGGAACACATCGCAGGCCTGGCCCTGGAAGAACCTCTCCTTGTCGCCCCCGACGCCGGTGCCGGGAACCTCGTAAACAATGTCGCAGGAGATCTTGGTTTTGCCTGTGACTTCCTCCAGAAAACCAGGCTCAGCGGGGATACCGTTGAAATTAAGACAAAGAATGTGGAAGTTGCCGGCAGGCACATTGTCCTGGTCGATGACATGATCGCGACCGGCGGGACCATGGCCGAGTCTATCCGCATGCTCAGAGGGCAGGGCGCAGCCGATGTCTACCTGGCCTGCGTGCATCCGGTCCTTGCAAGAAATGCCGTAGTCAGGCTTTTCAATGCCGGGGTAAAGGACATCATCGCCAGCGATACCCTGGAAAAAGCCGAGAGCAGGGTGAGTGTAGCACCCCTTATTGCAGAAGCTCTGCAAAAGCTCTGAGCTTCAATTCAAATTTTATTACCGTTAAGTATTTTTTATATTCTGCACATTACCAGTAATATGACACTCCCAGATGTCTGCCCTCTTGACAGTTCCCAAAAGTGCAAAGGAAAAGAATGCCACCTTTTCCGTGTGGAATGGCGAACAAACGATCCCATTTGCGAGATTGGCTACAGCTCGACCAGCAAAGTAAACTCCGGAAGGGCAGGCCGTAAGCAGGACACTTACGCCGAAGAGACTTTCCGGAAGCTAAACAAGAAGCAGCCACCTGCCCTGGCCAGCCGGATAACCCGCTCCGAAAAAGGAGACTGGGTCCCCTCACACACGGTCCCCTCACGTGCCAGGCCCGAAGAACCTGCCTGGAGAACGGAGGAGAAAACACTCCGGGAGTCCACGGGAACAGCTCTCAAAGAAGGATCTGCTGGAAAACCTGGCGGACGGTACCAGGAAAGTTATCTGGAAAACCTGAGCCCGGCTGAAAGGGTTGATCCCGATCCCTATGAAGCCGAAAGAGCTTCACTAAGGCTTGAATCCCGCTTGAAAAGGGAACAGGCAGAAGAAGCCGAAAGAGCTCTGGAAGTGAAAAATGCCAGGGAAGTGAAAAATGCCAGGGAAGTGAAAAATGCCAGGGAAGCGGAAAGTTTGCCTCCCAAACCGAAGTTGCAGGAAAGGGTAATTTCCAGGAACAGGAACGCAACTATCATTGAAGCCTGTGACTGCTCCGAAGAGCCATGTGAGTTTTCTACGGGCAGAGACAACCTGGGTAAGTCCGCGGAGCTCAAGGAGAAGCGCAAGAAACTTGACAAAGTCATGGACATCGATCTCCCGGACAACTACGAAGAGGAATTCTGGAGCTGATATCGCTGGAGCTGATATTAGAATCTCCTGATTTTTGATTTCAAAACCATTTGATTTCAAAACCTCCCGATGTTCGAACTTCTAATCTTTGATATTAAATCCTCCTGATGTTTGGGACTCCCATAAGGAAATGTAAATCCTGACTTTTGGAAGGCAGATCCTATACTGTACCGGAAAACGCTGTAAGGGGCTTCTGCCCCTTAAAGAGGGCACGATGATTGAGAATGGACAGCCATACATACCATAAAATTTACAACTTACTGCACGATTTTGAGGACGTATTCTCTCTCTCGGAAGAATACGTCGAACCTGTAGGTGTGCTTGCCACAATTCTCAACCAGAAGGTTGTGAAAATGACAAGGTTCAGGCACAGGAAGATCTATTCCAGGGAAGATGAACTTTTTACAAAATGGAAATATGGGCATCCGATTCTTGAACTTGCAAAGAATTTCCACTTCCCTCCGACTCTTATGGCGTCTCTCATCATGAAAAAATGCGGTTTTTCAAGAAAGGCTACAAACTGCCTATTTAAATGCCCCGACGAAATCGAGACACGCCGCCTGAGAAATGAAGTGAAAAAAGCCCTGGACGCCGACTACTTCTTTTCCCCCCGCGCCCATGCCCTGCAGGGAAAGAAAGGAGAAATGGGAGAAGACATTATTCGTAAATGGCTCGACTACAGGGAGCTTTCCTATCTGACGGAAAACGAACTCAGGGAACAGGGCGACGGTAAGACCCCTGATTTTGTGTTGAAAAAACCCCTTTGCATCGAAGGCCTGAACGTAAACTGGATTGAGAGCAAAGCCCTTTTCGGGGACGAGTTCGAACACAAGCACTATTCCAAGAAACAGTTCCGGGACTATTTTGAAATTTTCGGAGAAGGCATGGTCGTCTACTGGTACGGCTGCCTGGAAGAGCTCCCTGCAAACGGCTACCTGATTAAAGATTACAGCTTTTTTGAGGAATGCGATGAGGAAGTCGAAGCCCTGTTCAACTACCTTGTATACTGGGACTGACCTGGCCACAGCTGACCTTGTATACCGAGAAGTTAGCTTGCTAATCAATTCCCTCTACTGAGAATTAGTCTGCTAATTATAGTGAATCCAGGAATTAA
>DUKH01000074.1 GCA_013329415.1 Methanosarcinaceae archaeon
TTTAATAAATAACAAGGTCAATTTAGGATTGACTAAATCATTAAATCTAGGAATAAAAAGAGCTAAAGGAAAATATATCGCAAGAATTGATGCAGATGATATTGCCCTACTGGAAAGGCTTAAAATTCAATATGATTATCTAGAAAAAAACAGAGATGTTTTTTTGGTTGGTTCAGGTGCATATTATGTTGATGAAAATGGAAAAATAATCACTACAAGGAAACCTTTGACTGAAACTATGGATATTGAAAAGAAGCTTTCCATTCTGAATTGTTTACACCATCCGACAATAATGTTTAGGCATGAAGAATTTATGTATAGAGAAAAATTTGTTTATGCACAAGACTATGATTTTTATTTAAGGTTACTATCCAGAAAAAAAAACATATCGAACATCCCCGAACCTCTTATTAAATATAGAATTAATCCAAATGCAATTTCCTGGTCTAAGCAATCAAAGCAAAAGTGTTTCGCTTTGAAAGCAAAAGAATTTTATCATCAAAGATTGAAATGTGGGAAAGACAAATATGATCAATTTGATCCGAACAAGATTCTATTAATAGATGTCGAAAATTCAACAGATGAGTTTGTATTGAAGTCAGAAATTGAGGCAAAGTTCAAAATAAAGAAGTTTCAAGACGTAAGAAAGCTTTGCAAGAAGTATTTTAAGAACTATGGATTTTTTAATAAAATAGCAATTTACTATTTGTTGTCTTTTACAGGAAAACGATTTTTTGATTCGATTAGGAAAGTCTTGTTCAGTTAACCAGAAAATGAAAATATTCTATATGGGCCTAATTTTTGCTCTAAGATAAATTTGTTTTGTATGTTACATTCTTTAATTAATTGGTTTCTTCTTTCGATGTCTCCAGAAGAATGATAATCAGGATTTAACCGTGATAAAATAATATCTCTTCTTCCATATGATACTGAACCTAGGTTTTCATCTGTAAATATATTCACATACTTCTCGTACCTAGGTGTATTTCTTGTCGTGATAACACATGAAATATTATACTTTTTCATTGACTCAGAAAAACCAATTGTTTTAATAGATTCGCTTATTTCATCTTGTATTAAATTAGATTCATCAATTCGTGGTCTGCCAGTTAGAATAGTTAATGTTAATAGGTAAGAATCATCTATATAGATCTCATTTTCGTTCGTGTTTTCTAGCAAATATTGTGCAACTTGCATTAATGAATACTGATCTATTTCTTCGTTTAATCTGTTAACGTTGGCATTGTATGAAGTGGGGTAAACCAATAAACTAAATACCAATATTATGCTAATGAAAAAAAATTTGTTATCGTAAAATCTGGATACTCTATAAATCATGGACCCTATACTTATACAAAATACAATTATAATTATATTTGTATAATAATTATGGAAGAAAATTACCTTTGAAGCCAAAACCCAATAAAAAAATGAACCCACGAGAAAAGTTATCAATGCGATTTTTTGTTTACTAAAACCAGAATATAAAGAAAAGATAAATCCTACTAAACCGAGGTAGAAAACATTTTCAGTCATATATTGTTTAAATTGTTTATTAAGCATATGGGCATACATATCCCAATTAAAAATCAATTTGGGATCTGTTAAAAATTCATTGAATAGTCTGTAAGCTTGAGTAACGTATAAAAAAGTTATTCCAATGGAAATCCCTGAAATAATAGCCCCAACAAAAAGCAGTTTATTCTGTGTAGCTTTAGAAATTATGTTGTCTATGTTATTTTCCTTTTTAATTATTATAGTATATACACACGATATTACGACTATCCATATTATAAATGAAATAGTTGAAAGTAACGCATCTGTAGGCAAATATTTCAATGAAGTTTTAAATGCAATAGCAGGCAAAACCCCCATAAGTCCAAAAATGCCCACACTTTTTACGAATGTGCACATGTCTGTTTTTTTATTGAGAATTAAGAGCATCGTAAAGATTGGTGCTTCCCATAAAATAATTGAATATTTAGTAGCCACGCCAATTCCAAAAAATAATCCTGCAAAAAATAAATGTTTAAGTCGTTCTTCTTCAATATATTTTGAAGCATAATTTAATGAAATAAACGTTAATAATAATAGTAAACTATCGGCAACGGTAACGAAAGTAGTAAAACTTATTATTGGATTTATCGCCATTAAAAATAGAATAATCAGTGATTCCTCTTTAGAAAACCAGTTCTTAAAAAAAACATAGGCAGAAATAAGGATTAGTATTCCAATAAAGTGAGTGAATAATCTAGTATTCACCTCAAGAGAATTAAAAGGCATTAAAGCATAAGTTGCTGCAAGTCCCCACTCAAGTAGAGGTAATTGACTAAAAGTATTAAAAATACCCAGGGGATTATTTACTGGATCTGCTTGATAGCTCTTACGATACAGAAAAGGATTGTGATTTTCATACATGTATTTTGCAGGTTCTACATATGAATTATACTTCATAGAATGTTCACCTGTAAAAGAAACATCAAAGTAAGGGGCTTTAATTGCAGTGAACAAAAATAATATTGCTATGAAAATAAGAGTGTAAACCCCGCCTTCTCTATACATCCACCTGACAGAACTATATGGTAACCTTGCAGTCCATACAATAGGAGCAATTAACAACCGAAATAACGAAGCAGAAAGATCCCCTTTCTTCCAATATTCTGAGCTGCAATAATCCAGATTTAGCTTTGCTAAAATAGGAAACTTCCTATCAAATTCTTGTTCTCTTTTTGCTTCTGCCTTTTGTTCGTTTTCTTTTTCCAGGTATATTTTATTTTCAATTATTTTAATATCATTTCTGTATAGGTATAGGGTAAAGAAGCCAAAAAGAATTGTGGCCAGAAACAAGTAACTTTCAAACGTGTTCATGTTGACCGCATTACCATTTTCTTTGTGTAACTTGTAATTTAATTGAATGTAGTATTAACGACAACATCTGCATAAATGATTAACAGTAGGAAAATAGTCTCAAATCTTAGCCCGAAGGCAATATTGTTTTCGGGGATCAAATAATCTTATACTCCTTGAAGCAAGATATAAACTTAATCAATTGACATCGTATGTCAAATAATAGTATATAATATTACTGTTTTCTTAATACTTAGAAACAATTTATTTAGTTTTACTCCATAACTTTACAGCCCTTGATGTTAAAAAATTATCTCTGGTAGTGCCCTTATTTTGTAAAGAACGTCGATTCTGATTTTACCCAAATACCCATGGATTGCGATGGTGATTTTTTTATAATGGAGCAGTAAATGCAGACCAAAAGAATAATAGAAATTGAGTATCTTCGGGCCTTTGCCATACTTGCAGTAATTAGCATTCATACTTTAGATTATTTTAGATATGTTCCCGAGGTTAACGCTCTGGTCATTACAGATCTGATCTTTTACGTGTTTGTAAGGTTTGCAGTTCCTTTATTCGTATTTGTATCGGGTTTTGTCCTGGCTTTGAAGTATGGAACCAACTTCTCAAAGAAAACTTTTTTTGTAAATAGGGCCAAAGCAGTTATACCTCCATATGTTATATGTTCTGCGATTTATCTCATTGTTCCCCGGTATTTGTTCAACGGGCAGTTGAAATTTCCTTCAGTGGAAGAATTTTTCATAAACCTTTGTTCAGGAAATAGTTACGGGCACCTGTGGTATATTCCCCTGATTCTTCAGTTTTATGTCCTGTACCCGGCTATAATAAGTATATACCAGAAGTTTGCCGAAAAAAGGGGCCCTCTGCTACTTCTGGTTTTATGTGCATTTTTTCAGGATATCTGGATAGTTATGGCTTCTCTTTTTAGCCAATACTCATATTCCGCACTTAATGTTATAATGGACAGAGCATTTGTATCTCATTTATTTTATTTTGTGCTTGGAATCTATTTCTCCCAAAATTACGAAGTGCTCAAAATAAGAGTTTTAGGATTAAGAAGGAGTCATCTGTTAACTTTAGTCCCAGTGACATTATTCATGGCAAGCTTCTGGATATACGGTTTACTTCAGTTCAAAGACTACTTCAAAATTCCCAACTATTATGTTGGTATACCACATATGTTGTACCCCGCATATTTCACTTTTATTTTCGTTGTGTTACTTTTGACCGGGATAAATCTTTCAAAAAGTAGAAGCATTTTTTCAGACTTTGTTTTGAGACTTGGGAAAGGCTCTTTTGGAATTTATCTGGTCCATGCACTGTTTTTGCACATAAATGTCAAACTACTATTTCCTTACATCGACATATATAGAACTCAATGGATGTTTTATCCCTTACTTTTCATATCCACTTTACTGTTGAGTTCCATCAGCGTGCACTTAATCAAGCGTTTGCCTTATAGTGAGATCATAATTGGATCATAAAAAGATGAGTAGTTGCCAAGAAAGTTGTTAAGTTAATATATCAATTAACCTACCATAATGGAAACTCTTCCCTAAATTATTTTAACTAATAGAAGAATATTACCACGAGCCATGAAAAACAAGAGAGATCCCCTAATACTCATTCCTCTTTCTGTCTTCCTGATTCTTGCTTTGATCAGGTTCGTCCACCCCCTCAACTTCTGGGTCGATGAAATGTTCCATGTCTTTGCAGCTGAAAGTATGATTGAAACCGGGCAGCCGATGCTCCCATCAGGGCTTCCCTACGAACGTTCCCTGCCCACTACGTTACTTGTTGCTGCTTCTTTCAAATTGTTCGGGATTTCAGAGCTTACGGGCAGGTTGCCTTTTCTGGTGATTGGTGTTTTTTCGATAGTAGCCACATACTATCTGGTAAAGAACACTTTCGACCGGAATACGGCACTTCTAACTGTTATTCTATTGTCTCTCTCTTCGTGGCAGATTAACTGGGCTTTGAATGCCCGGATGTATATCATTTTGCAGTTTTTTTACGTTTTGTTCCTGCTTTTGGGATATGGTTTTTTCAGAGAGGTTGATTTAAAGCTTTCAAATAATGCTTATAACAAAAAGAAAATGGCACTTTTTTTTGTGGCTTCGGTTCTTGTTGTGTTCCTGAGTTCATACATTCACCAGTTTTACCAACTCTTTGCCGCTACGGGGTTTACTTACTTGATATACCTGGTTTCCGGGAAGTTTATATCTGAAAAAAAACTGTTTGAAAAAGGAAATCATCTGATCCGGTTTGTTCTCCTGCTTTCCGTGCTTTTGATATTTATTCGGATAATATTCTCAAAAATTCCTTTTGCTCCTGCTTTTGCTCCTATAGGCATGCAATTTGGCACAGGCTTCTATGTTCTGCTACTTGCCAGGTATTTCACGGTGCTCTCAGTATTTGCTTTTATTTCCGTTCTGGGACCAGGACAGGGAGCAGGGGACAGAGAAAATCAGGGGTCTTTACTTGTTTTGGGTTTTTTTGTTCCTTTTATTCTGCTTACACTCTTCCTTGATGCAAAAAATTCAAGGTACCTGTTCTTCACGTTTCCTCTGTTTATCGCTCTCGCCTCGAACGGAATTCTTGAAGCGTGGGAATACATTAAAACTGTCAGGCACAAAAGGGCTGCGAAATATCTTATGGTTTTCATGATCACGGTTCTTCTGGTACGGACGGGAGCAGGACTCTACAGGGTAACATGTGATGATTACCAGCCCGTTCCTTTCGAAGACCCCCATCCTCACTGGCAATATGCTTCGGAATACGTGCAAAAAAATGTAAATGAGGGAGATGTAGTGCTCAGCACGATGCCCATATGCACTTTGTATTACCTGGGGCAGACCGATTACTGGCTCAGGCAGAACGAGTATTATTCTTTCGAGGACCCCGAAGGGGTGTTGAGGGACCGGTACACAGGGGCACTTATTCTCAAAGACTATCCTACGTTCAGGAAGGAGATTGCAGGGAAAAACGGGTGGGTGATCGGGGACCAGAAACTTGACTCTTATTTCACGGACCCTGAGGTTCTTTCATATGTCTATGAAAATATGACTTTTATTCCGGAAGGTTCGGACGATACGATCAAAGTTTACAGGTTCGAAAAGAAAACAGAGCAGGAAAAACAATGACAGACGATATCGAACAGAGAAACATTGCAGGTACAAGATATTCATTTATAGGAAGGACAATCTCCTCTGCTACCCTTTTCCTGCTTTCGATAATCGTTGCCAGGTATCTTGGAGCGGAAGCTTTTGGAGAGCTTTCCCTGGCACTGACAATCATAGTATTTGCAGCAGTCATAAGCGATGCCGGAATCAACAGGTCCGTTCAAAAGCATATCTCCCAGTACCTGGGAGAAGATCGGGCGTCCATACAGCGGGCTTACAAGAGCATATTATCAATAAAGGCACTTTCGGGTTTAGCCGGCTTAATCATTCTTTACGCAGGCGCTCCGGTCTTTTCAGAGGTCTTTCATACCGAGACCCTGGGACCTGTCATGAAAATAGGAGCTTTGCTGCTTGCAGCCACCATTTTCCTGGAATTCAACCAGACAGTGCTTCAGGGGTATGAGTGCTTTAAGAAGATCTGCCTGGCAAACGTGCTGGAAGCTGGTTTAAAGTTAATATTTACGGTTGTAATTATTTACATGGGCCTGGACGTAGCTGGCATTATAGCCGGTTATGCTGTCTCAACCCTGGCGGTTTCCATAATCCTGACCATCATTGTATATTTTGGGGTTGTTAAACCGGGAAATATTAACCGGTCCCATAGAAACCTTACCGGAGAAATTATTAGATATAGCCCTCCAATTCTGTTCTCAACGATATTCTTTATAATGTATACGAGATTTGACATCCTTGCCCTTGGATATTTCGGAGAAACGACTGACGTAGGACATTACAGTCTTGCAGTGGGTTTAATCGATAACCTGTTAATCCCCGTGGCAGCCATTGAAACCGCAGTTATGCCAATTGCGGCTTCCCTTTACGGTAAAAAAGAAAGCAGAACAAATTTAAGCAGGCTTTTTAACCAGACCCTTACAAACGGTTTCTTTTTTATGATGCCGGTAATTTTCGGCCTGCTGGTGGTGGCACGCAGTTTTGTTACAGAGGTATACGGCCCGGAGTTTATGGATTCAGGCCTGATACTGATGGCACTAACCCCTTTCATACTTACAAAGACTCTGGCAGTTTTAAACGGCGCATATCTTATAGGAGCAAACAAAGCAAAAACGTTTATGAACTATACCTTTGGAGCGATGCTTCTAAACCTCTTTTTACTCGGAACCCTTATCCCTGTTTTCGGAGTTTACGGGGCAGCACTGGCCAGGATAATTTCCCACGCGGTTCTTACATTTTCAATGCTATTCTATATAATCAGGGCTTTCCGGATCCGGATAGAAGGGGAGTCAATTATAAAGGACCTCAAAATAGTTGCTTCATCAGTGATTATGGCAGTTCTTTGTTATACCATAATGGTTGTTTCCGGGGGAGGCATATCAGGCCTTGTGCTAACAATCGGATCCGGAGTGCTTATTTACGTTGTGCTGCTGGACCTCACGAAAACAATATCTTTTAATGACCTGTTAAAAATAGCTCATGGTGATCTGAGTCTTAAACAGGACGTCAAATGACCCCTGCCTGCAAAGTTAAATTTTTAATGCAAAGGTATCCCGGAGCAGGGATTTGAATTTTCCCAGTGTTTTTTCAATTGTAAATTTTCGGGAATGAATTCTGGCTTTTTCGGAAAATTCGTTATAGGTCTTATCGTTCTCCAGCAGATTGATAGCTTTTACCCATTGCTCAGGGTCCTTAAAATTATCAATCAATATCCCTCCCTCCCCCACTGCCTCCGGAAGCCCTCCGATTTTGCTTGCAATCGAAGGAATCCCGCAAAAGGCAGCTTCCACACAGACTCTCCCGAAAGGTTCCGGCCATGTGGAGGGCACGAGAAGGATTTTTGTCTTTGAATAGAAGGTTTCGGGATCGGCTACCCAGGGCATGTATGTGATATTGGGAAAAACTGAAAAATCGATTGATTCGGGATTGTGCCCAACAACCAGGAATTTTTTATCAGGGAGTATTTTTGCAATTTCCAAAAAAGTCCCGATTCCCTTATGCTTTGAGGCATTGATCAACGTGATATATTCCGGGTTCTGTTTATTAATTCTGATTTCTTGAACGAACGGGTAGATTACCCGGGATTCCACACCAAACCAATCTTTAACAACCGAAGCCATATACTGACTGTTCGAAATAATAAGTGATGCTCTGGGGATCCATTTTTTTTCGTACCGGAAAACGGCGTCTACAAAATACCTGTAAGGATTTAGAGAAGAGTAACCATAGCAAACCGAACATCTCCTGCTGCAGTTGCTATCAGGGTTTGCGCAGAGACAAATATGTTCATAGTTTCGCATGAAAACTATGGAAGGTATCTTTTTCTCATAAGCGGTTTTTATTGTCGGGGCTGCAAAGTCCTGCTGTGTGATGACGAGGTCCGGGGAAAAGTTCTTGATTTTCCGGTTTAAGGAGCCTTCAAGCTGTTTAAAAACGAAGTATTTGTTGAACATGTGAGTGTTTGTTTCAAACAGACGGACGGAGGATGAGGGAAAAGATACTGTATGCGGGTTTTTTACATGCTTTCCGACCGTAAATACCTCATTATTTTTACTGAGCCAGGATATAAGTGTTTCAAAAGAAAGTTCTCCTCCTCCCAGAGGGGTGAGGAGGTTTTCTTCTGATGCAAAAATTTTCATTCATTTGGCTCCTCATCCGGATCATCAAGATTAAGGAAGAAAGCTTTGCTAAGCCCGTAGACCACCAGGGTCGTGAGGGCTGCCACAGGAACCATGATGATTCCAAGCCTGCTGAACATGACGAGCATGATCCCGCCCACAAATACAGACATGGTTACGTTGAATTCCTTTGCGCTTTCAATGCTTAAAAGCAAAAGGAACATCATTAAGCCCACACCTGCAAGCATCGCCAGGATCAGGTAGGTCACTGCTCCCATATCCGCAACATAACCGGTAATCATTGCAACCAGTGACCTGTAAATTATGTATGAAAGCATCAGCACAAAAATGCCTGCAATGATCTCCCTGGGAACATTTAGTGAAGTGTTGCTTTTGCCATTTCCTATATCTTCCTTCTTTATATAATTTGAAAATAAGGGGGAGTTTTTTCTTTTAAACTTAAATTCAATTCCGTTATCCACTTCTGAAATGCCAATAGGGGAGCTCCTGATTAATGCTTGGGGCCTCTTTTTCATTTTGTGCGTTATTGCCTTTCTTCTGAGAACCATCAGAACAAAAAGTACAAAACCAAACACTGAGACCCCGATTATGCTTGAAAAGAGCCCGTAGGCAAGTTCGGTCATGTATATGACCTTAAAGTCTTTTTGTGAAGTTTCAAGCCGGATGATCTTGAAATTGCCTTCCGAATAAATATTTTCTTTTTCAAAAAATACAGGACCGTTAAGATAAAGGACCCTTTCCGCATTTTCAATACTTATGGTTATGTTCTTTTTCCCGTTTTCAGACACGTAAGGGTTCGAAAACTCAAGTGTGAATAAACCGTGTCCTCCCGGTTTTGGACTCATGAAGAGTGCGTGTAGTTCATTCTCATCTTTATCGGCCAGAAATCGGATATTTTCTTCAGAAACATTGACTACATCTGCTTCTGAGGCATAGGATATGATCTCATTTCCATTTTTGTATAGTTCAAAAGAATTTCCCAGGTCGGTGACAAAGATTTCTCCTTCCCCATACCAGTATCGATTTACGTCCCCGATATCTGCCTGATAATAATTGATGCTGATGTCTTCAGAAGCTGAAGCCACTGAAATCATCAGGGATAAAAAAATCAAAGCGCAAATCACGACAGAGTATTTCTTCATTTACGGACGACCTCGATAGGTATTTTATATATATAGGGTTCGCTGAATTCATTGTAGCGGACTTTAAGCGCGATTTTAGTTTTGATGTACCAGTATTCACTGCTTAAATTCTGGCACGGGAAGTTAAGATCGAGAATTTCATCCGGGCCTATTGTGAAGTTACTTTCAACGGGTACCACGACGTCTTTAAGAACTTCCGGTATCTCCACAGATACGTATGCGGCGCTTTTATTGTTTTTGTTTTCCAGGGATAATCCCACAAAACTTATTTTTCCATCTTTAAGCGGAATGTGAAGTTCGGAAGGGTTATATGACAATCCCTGTATCCCTTCCTCATCTTCACATTCAATGTAATTCAGGATAAAATACAAAAGCTCTTTATTTTCATTGAATCTGTAGTTCGTAAGAAAATCCTTGTTCCCCAGAGCAATTACCTTTCCTTGCTGGAAGTTTTTTCCCATAAGTATTGTGTGCTCTTCCTCAGATATTTCTTCAGAGAACAGGTCTCTTGAAACCTCGGAAATTCCCTTTAACCGGAGAGGATTTTCATCAAATTCCTTCGGATGACCCGTGTAAACTTCCCATTCATCCAGAGGAATGGAATAGCCTAAATTTATAGATTTGTTACTGGAGATGTTAACGTGCGTATTCAAAAGACATTCCCGTTTGAAATAGATATCATATGGATCAAGAATCAGATTGGAATTGAATACGGAGTCAGGAGAATCACATATTACGACCAAATTTCCGCCATTTTCAACAAAATTCATTAAGTATAAAGTTTCGATATTGTCAAGACTTCTTTTTGGATTAATAATTACAACAATGTCAGATTCATGCAGACTCGGTTCTGCTAAATAACCAAAGTTTGAGTTACTCATAAAATTGTCATTCACAATATATCCAAAACTTTCAAGATCTTCTGCAAGTTCACTGAAACTGGCGGGTCCTCTGCTTTGAAGCCCGAAAAAACCTTCCGTTGAAAGATCAAAGAATATATGATTTTCTCCTACTCCACCTGCTATTACCGGAGAAGGAATCAATAATATGGTTAAAATAAGAATTACGGACCTCTTTGTTGCATTCATCAAAGACCTCATAGGGACACAACCTTACTTCAAGTGGTAATTATGTATAATTATTAGGACGACACCTATTGAATATTAAATTATTTATTACTGTCTTTTACCTGATTCACAGCTTCAATTATTTTTTTGACAAATATTGATTTATCAAACATTTTTGCCCTTCCTATACATGCGTTTTTATAATTTTCGGGATTTCTAGAAACAGTCTTTACGGCTTCAATTATGTTTTCTACATATGGTTTTGTAAGAATTCCGGTCTCCCCATCGATTACACTCTCCAGATATCCCCCTTCCTTTACAGCTACCACGGGTTTGCCTGATGCCATGGCTTCAACCGGTGTCATCCCAAAATCCTCATCCATTGCGGTCGTTATGAACCCTTTACAGCTAGCGTACAATTCAAGCAATTTTTCTTCCGAAACACTTCCGAGTAATTTTATGTTCTCAGGGAGATTATCCGTGACCTCTGATGCGTATCCGGATGCATGATCCCCTGTTGCATATCCCCCAACGATAAGCAGTTTTTCGTCCGGCATTTTCCTGAAAGCTTCAATTTGCAGTTCAACCCGCTTTTCGGGGTAGAGCCGGTTTACCGAGAGCCAGAAATCCCCGTATTCTTTTAAATTAAATCTTGAAACATCGATCGGGGGATAGATAAGTTCTGATTCTCTATGCAAATATTTTGTAATTCTTTTTTTTGTGTTTTCCGAATTCGTTACAATCTTACACACATGCTCAAGATAATTTTCAGAGAATTTTTTATGGAAATGCACCCAGATAACAAATGGTACAGCGACAAAAAAAGAATGTTTTTTCAAATAATTATCATAAAGGTCATAAAACGCCCTTGTAGGCGTATGGCAATAATAAAGGTTTGGTTTATGCTTTTTCGCTGCAAAAGGTGCCCAGTTGCCGGAAAAAATAAAAAATTCGTATTCTTTTGAAAAATTCGAAGTTGCAAACTTAATAGAAGCATCTATCTGCTTTAAGGGTGGCATCTTCAAGGTGCTTCCGAGGCTTATGATATTTATGTCCTCAAATCCCATCTTCGTAACAGAATCCATGTCCACATCCGTCGTAATGACATCAGCCCCGATTCCTCTCGCAAGGGTCAGGACCAGTTTCTCTCCTCCCCCTATCGCTCCGATGTAGTCATGGAAGATTGCAACTTTCACATCAATTCCTCATAAAAAGAATTAAGTTTTGTGAGAACTTCTTCCCATTCATATTTTTCGGTTTTCCTTGTTGCATATTCTGACATTTCTTTATAGTTCAAACTCCCCCCAAGCAACTTTCGAACCCCTTCCGCAAGCTCCCCCTCCCCCGGCTCCACAACGAACCCGTCCACTCCGTCCTCAACCAGCCCCTGCGCCGCATTATACTTCTCCTTCACCGTCACCACCGGCACTCCGCACGCAAAAGCCTCGATCACAACCATCCCGAACCCTTCCCTGGAAGATGGCAGCACAAGGACCTTTGAAGCCTTTATCTTCCCTATCAGTGCCTCGTATTCCTGAAAGCCTGCAAAATCCACATGACACCGAACTCCGAGTTCATCTGCAAGTTTCAGCAGCGCTTCTTTTTCAGGGCCGTCCCCGACAATGCAGCCCCTGATTCCCGGGAAATCGGCTTTAAGGAGAGCCACCGCCCGGAGCAGGACATCGACATTTTTTTCTTTTATGAGCCTGCCGGCAAAGATTAGATCATAAATCTTCCTCTCCGGGTTAGCAAAAGTCCAACCGCCTTCAGGTTCAATAATAGAAATCCATTTTAAGTCGATCCCGTTCGGGACAACTGTAATTTCTTCTCCGGGGACCCCGAGGGTTTCAAGCCTGTTTTTTGTCCAGTCAGAAACTGCGATGTCATTGCTTGAAATTTTTGCAACCGCTTTTTCAACCGTTTGCCCGAAAAACCCCTTCCAGCGTCCGAGGTATTCAGACCAGTACCCATCCCAGACTTCGTGCCAGGTGAACACTGCCGGAGTTTTACTCAATACGGATATTGCTTTCACGGTAAAACAGGAAAAGTAGGGAAAAACACTCACGTCGATAAGGTCGAACTTTTCTTTCCGGAGCCTGGGGAAAAGTTTAACGGAAAACACTATTGCTTCGGAGATCGAGCGCTTGCCGCCTACGTACAATTCTCTCGCATCACAGACCCCGTGCAGAGTCATCCCCTCGTACTCGATAATATCTTCGCCTTCCCACCATTTGATTCCGAAGAGGTGCATTTCGTTTCCGCGGGCTGCCAGGCGCTTTCCAAGCTCATGGACGCGCATTTCTGCACCGCCTTTGACCCAGGGGTAGACAGCGTCATAAACGAAGGCAATTTTCATTCCATCCCTCTTTCACCCTTCTCTCATCCCTATTTCATACCTCTTTATCGCTTTACCATTCGGTGTCAACTTCAAGAAGCATTACACTCAGGATTATTGCGGAAAAAATAAGCTGGAGTCCTATGAAAGAAAGAACCATGGCAACGATCGCACTTTCCACTTCTGCAAGGGAGCCGTAACCGGAACTGGCCCAGGCCCATGCTACTTTCAGTCCCAGGAGGATGCCTGCCCCCAGGATAAGGGACCCGGCAACCAGTTCTTTTTCGAGGGAGTGGTAGTTGAGCAATTTCCTTGACCCCTCATCGCCTTCCCGGTACATGCCATGGACCAGGCCGTATGTCTTAATGTAGCCGCCGGTTGCCAGGGTCTGTCCACCTATGACAAGGAACATGCTGCCCAGGATGAAGGAATGCATCCTGTTTTCTACCGCATTTCCGTTCAGCAGGAGAGTTCCTGTTATGAGTGCCCCCAGGATGAAAACCACAGATCCAGGTATTAACAGGAACGGGAGGGGACGATACAGCATCATGAAGCGCACATGGCGCCAGCCGTCCTGGAAAGAGCGCAGTTTGGAAGGAGTCTTCCGGGGATGGTAGGTTATCGGGACTTCCATTATCCGGAGTCCGCTTTTGGAAGCCTCGATTATCATTTCGGATGCCAGTTCCATCCCCCGGGTTTTAAGGTTCATTTTTTCCAGGGCTTCTTTTGTAAAAGCCCTCATCCCGCAGTGGGCATCCGATATACTTGTCTTGAACAGCAGGTTAAGCATAGCTGTCAGGAGAGGATTTCCGATGTACCGGTGCAGCCAGGGCATGGCTCCTTTCTTAATATTCCCCTTGAGGCGGCTTCCGATTACAAAATCCGCTTCACCGTTCATAAGAGGTCCCAGGAATTCGGATAGTTCCAGCAAGTCGTAGGTATTGTCCGCATCAGCAATGGCTATGTAATCTCCTTTTGCATGTGCGAGGCCCTTGAGGTAAGCATTCCCATAGCCCTTGACAGGACCTATAACCTTTGCCCCCATAGCCGCCGCAATCTTGGCGGTCCTGTCCGAAGAATTATCAGCCAGTATAACCTCCCCTTCTATCCCATATGTTTTGAATATTTCATGAGCCTTCTCTATGCAGATTTTGATTGTCTCTTCTTCATTCATAGAGGGCATGACGATAGAAAGTGAAGGCATACCCGGTTAATACATCGTGTTACTTAATAACTATTTTGATACCGGCATTGTAATAACATATCAAGTCTGGGATTTTGTTTTCAAAAGGGACATCTGGTTGAAGGCTGGAAATAAAGTGTTATGGAACCCAAGTAAGAAGTTACTTTTTGCCGATATCCAGGCCCTTAAGCAGAGGTAAGTTCTATCGGCAGCAGAGTTCTGAAGTAGAAGGTAAGTTCTACTGGCGGCAGAGCTCTGAAGCAGAAGGTAAGTTCTATTGGCTGCAGAGCTCTGAAGCAAGAGGTTGGTTTTATTGACAGCAAAATTCTGAAACAGAAAGTTGTTTCTACTGGCGGCAGAGCTCTGAAGCAGAAGGTTTTTTGTTACTTATGAAGCTGAAGCTGGAATGCAGAAGATTCTCTTTACTGACAACTTTTATAAGGAATCAAAAAGCCCTTTATTAAAGGGGACCCGGAGTTTACCGGCACTTATGGGGTCTGGAGTTTACGGATTTTAAACTATTAGTTACGTTTTTCGAACAGATTCGGACGAGGGGTAGTATGGTTAAAGTAAACGTCATATTCTACAGTCTGTACGGGCACATCCACAAGATGGCAGAAGCCGTTGCCGAAGGGGCACGGGAAGTAGAAGGTGCGGAAGTATGTATCTATCAGGTCCCTGAAACCCTGCCTGAGGAAATTATCGCGAAGATGGGGGCAACTGAGACTAAAAAAGCCTTTGCTCATATCCCGGTAGTCACCCGGGATATGTATGAAGAAGTGCTTACAGGTGCCGATGCACTGATTTTCGGAAGTCCCACTCGCTTCGGAAACATGACTGCCCAGATGCGGGCCATGCTGGACGGGACAGGGACCCTCTGGACCCGGTATGCTCTTGTAGGAAAAGTCGGAAGCGTGTTTACTTCCAGTGGCACCCAGCACGGCGGGCAGGAGTCCACGATAATCAGTTTCCATTTTACCCTGCTTCACCACGGGATGGTCATTGTGGGTCTGCCTTACTCAGAAACGAGGCAGACAAGGATGGATGAAATTACGGGGGGAAGCCCCTATGGGGCATCAACTATTGCAGGTGGGGGCGGGAGTCGCCAGCCTTCCGAAAATGAACTTGCAATGGCTCGCTACCAGGGACGGCATGTGGCCGAAATAGCAAAGAAACTGGCT
>DUKH01000111.1:0-4848 GCA_013329415.1 Methanosarcinaceae archaeon
TAAAGCTAAACATTAAAGCTAAACACTAAAGCTAAACATTAAAGCTAAGCATTAAAGCTAAACATTAAAGCTAAAAAATAAAGCTAAAAAATAAAGCTAAAAAATAAAGTTAAGAGTCAAAAGCTAAAGTTACATATAAAGGTTTATGGATTTCGGGGTTTCCCGAATTTAATCCATCATGAGGGTTAATCCATCGTGAGGATCTTTAGCACGTTTGTGCCTCCCGGTTTTCCGGAGGCTGGGCCCTGGGTGTAGATTACAAGGTCTCCGGTTTTTGCTAAGCCGAGCTCTTTTGCCTTCTCCGTAGCTTTTTCTTCCCAACCTTCAATCGGGTCTTTGACATAGATAGGGTAGACCCCATAGGACAGGGAGAGGCTGCTGCAGGTTTTCGGGAAACGGCTGAAAGCCAGGATCCAGGGCTCGGGTTTGAAACGGGAGATCCTGCGCGGGGTTGCCCCGCTCCGGGTCGGGGTAAGGATGGCAGCCACGGGAAGTTTCTGGAGCGCTTCGTGGACCTGGAGGGTGATGACTTCGTCCACGGACATTTCCCTTGCCAGGATGCCCTGAAGAATCGTGTCGAGCCCCCATTTCGTCCTGACGCGCCAGTTCTCGGTGGCTTTTGCGATTTTTGCCATCATTTCCACGACTTCTACCGGATAGCTCCCGACTGCGGTTTCTTCCGAGAGCATTACCGCATCCGTACCGTCCAGGATGGCGTTGGCAACGTCCGTCGCTTCGGCCCGGGTGGGGCGGATGTTGTCGGTCATGGATATCAACATCTGGGTGGCCGTGATCACCGGGATCCCCAGGAGTTTGGCTTTGTAAATGAGTTCTTTCTGAACTGCCGGCATCTCCTGGATCGGGATTTCCACCCCGAGGTCTCCCCTGGCAACCATCAGGGCATCGGCTTCTTCCAGGATCCCATCTATGTTCCGGACCGCCTGTCCGCGCTCGATCTTGGCAACGATGTAAGCCGCTTTTCCCCTGTCTGCCGCAAAGTTCCGGACCTTCCGGATGTCCTCGGCTTTTTCCACGAAAGAGACGCTGAAGGTGTCCACTCCTTCCTCAAGGGCAAACTCCAGGATTTCAAAGTCCCTTTCCGTTACCGTGTCCAGGAAAATCTTTGCCCCTGGCAGGTTCAGTCCCTTGTGGGAAAAGAGTTCTCCTCCTATAAGGACCTCGCAGAGCACGTCCCTCCCGGAAACCTCGAGACAGCGGAGCTGTATGAAGCCGTCCCTCAGGTAGATGAGGCTTCCTTTCTCCACGCTCTCCGGGAGCTGTTCGTAGTTGACCGGGATGCGTTCTTCAGTGCCCGGGACATCTTCGACGGTCAGGGTGACCTTTTTCCCTTTGTAAAGCATAACGGGTTCTTTTTCGAGCTTGCCTATGCGGATCTTGGGACCCGGGAGGTCTGCAAGGATGGCCACGACCCTATCAAGCTCTTCCGCGACCTTGCGGACCCGCCGGATTATCTCTCCGTGGCTCTCGAAGTCCCCGTGGGAAAAGTTGATCCTTGCCACGTTCATGCCTTTAAGCACCATTTCCCTGAGCATGCTCTCGGAAGAGGAAGCAGGGCCTATGGTGCACACGATCTTTGTCTTGTGGTCCGGAAATTGCATATTTTCACGGCCTTTTAATGTTCAAAGCCGTTTTTCAAAGTCGTTTTTGGGATCTTTATTCTTTCAATTACATGATGCCCTTAAGATCCGGGCATTACTGGTAATTATGATTATTCGCCTTTATAGATTTTCAGGGCTTCTTCCACGCTTGTGTTTTCCACTGTTATTGCATATATGGAGTTGCACATGCGGATGGCTTCGTCCAGGGATTTCTGGTGGACGTTCCTGCCGGTTGCGTTTCCTTTAGCTCCTGATATGTGGATCTGGGCGTGGAGTTTCTTCAGGAAGGCTTCGGGGTCGTCGCTGGAACCGCCTGCACAGACCACTTTGGAGCGCCCTGCTGCCTTTACGGCTTCCTTGAAGATCTCGGCGGAGGATTCGCCGTTTTTCTTCGGGTAGTTGACCTTTACGAAGTCGGCTCCCAGGCATGCCCCTACTCCGGTTGCTCCGGCTATGAGGTGCGGGTCCTTTTCATCTATAACGGCTTCCCCGCGGGGGTAGATCCAGAGCACTGTGACCATCCCGTGCTGGTGGGCGTCGTAAACAACCTGTGCGGCCTGTACGAGCATCTCGGCTTCGAACTCACTGCCCAGGTAGATGGTGTACCCGATTCCCATGATCTTGAGTTCGCTGTTTTCCCTAAACTCGGCAACCTGGTCAACGTCAAGCCAGAGGTTGCTGAAGGGGTCTGCCTGTGCGGTTTTCACGAGGTGGGTCTTGGAATTCACCTTCACGAGATAGGGTATGTCGGGATAGTCCATGCCGTAGCGGGCAATCAGGCCTAGCTGGGTTGCAAAGACTCCGATCTTGCTTCCGGCTGCGATCTTAAAAAGGTGTTCGGGGTCAGCATCGTCTTCAGGGATGCCTTCCCCGAAAAAGTCGTCGTTTAAATGTTCAACCTTCTGGTCTCCCGCAAAAAGCATGAGCCTGCCGGTTTCCCTGGTGATTTCCATATAATTTTTTACGTATGTTTCGCGCATTGCTTTTGGCACGTCTAAAGGTACGATTACGTCTTCACTTTTAATTGAAACCATGTCTGTAAACCTCATTTTGATTGATGCTGTTATGATACTTTGCGAGATTGATGCTAGTAGATACTTTGAAACCGTATTTATCTATATCTTTCTAACTGGCTTAATTATTTTTACAAAAACGTGTTCTGTATTAATTATCAAGGTTAGAGCCGGAAGCAAAAGGGGTTTTAGTTAGTTATCCGGTAATGGAATCCGGTTCTGGTAATGAAACTCTAAATTTAAGGCTGGCCGGGTAAAATCCCCGCGATATTCTTTTAATTTTCCCTCTTTGCTGCTAGTTTATAAATGTCAGTGAATTTCTAATGTCCCCACTTTTCTACATTATGAATATTCTATTTGGAATTATTAAGTATTTCGGGGGTTTGAATTTAAGGGAGTTGGTGTAAACCTTGTTGATTGAGGTGAAGTGATATGGTGGTTGAAAGGGGTGTGGCTATAAGAATGGTGTGTTTTCCGGAATGGGGAATGGTTATAAGAAGATGATATGGCCAAAAGAACATGACGTGGTCATAAGAATGGGGTGTGCTCCGAAATGGGATAATATTCTAAAAAAGTAGAACAATAACAAAAAAGGATTTACGCCGCTTGCAGGGCTCGAACCTACGACATTCTGGTTAACAGCCAGACACTCTACCAACTGAGTTAAAGCGGCATTCGGATCGGAAACTTGCTCCTCGAAAGGAAGCTTTCCTTTTTAGTTGTACTGCCTTGAATCGTACGGACTTGAGTCACACAGACCTGGATCGTACGGGTAATTTCAGGCTTCCGTACTATTGAGTTTTTCAATAAATAGTTTATGGTGGGCCTGACCGGATTTGAACCAGCGACCACTCGGTTATGAGCCGAGCGCTCTAACCGGACTGAGCTACAGGCCCCCAGCGCTTCTTGATAGTTTTTGAACTGCTTGAAAAAGTGTTATAAAAATTGTAAATGACTTACGCCGCTTGCAGGGCTCGAACCTACGACATTCTGGTTAACAGCCAGACACTCTACCAACTGAGTTAAAGCGGCTCTTGGTATCGGGTGTGCCCTTTTTTGCTCACCCTGTCGCGAACACTCCTAAAGCGATAATAGTATTTATATATTACGCTTTGGGGGGCTTGCTCGGGGAAATCTCGGCCAAACAACTTAAGACTGCAGAAGTTTGGTGAATTGCGAAGGATTTCCCCCTGTCTCAGCGTTGCAATCTGTTTTCTATTATTTGTCCTGTGGTTATGTGAGTGGGGTGGGCTGTTCCTTGTTATGTCCTTCTGGTTCAGGTTCCTTAGCTACATACCAAACCTTATATGCTTTTGCGAACAATATATCAGATTACGTTTGCATCGTTGTGCGACGTAATGGACAGGTTTGGCCTTGGGATGGTTTTGTTCCGGTCAATTTAATCTGCTTTATGCTGAAAACCTGCCCGGGGGAATTTGAATCGTGTGGAGCCAGGGATGGCCCTCACGCGCCTTTCGAACAGTTGAGGATATGGGGACAGTGCTGTTCCAGTACTTTCAGGTACTTTTGAGCAGTGTGACCTTTTTCGATTTGAGCAGTATACGGCTTTTTTCCGGTGCTGTTTCGAGCTTTTTGGTCCTGTTCCGGTCCGACCGCTAAAAATGGATCTAAGGGGGTTTATCAAACGAAATATCTTAAAACATGCCCAAAATGTAATGCCGAACTGAAAATGAGTACAAGCAGGGAACTCCAGTACTGTCCGATCTGCAAATACTGGACCCGAATTGGTACCGCAAGACTTGACTCAATTATGATTTACGAATGAGGGCCCTTAAATGGATGAATCAAATGCCTCCGTTTACTGCAGCACATGCGATACCCGCCTGAAACGTCAGGTAGTAGGTTCAAACGTTCTCTACTACTGTCGAAAATGCGGACGCATGAGTTCGGCTGCCTGCCTGTTCGAAACATCCTGTGTACTTAAGGAGCAGGCGACTGTAAGCGGGATTAGCGCTCTCACAACTATGGAATGTGCTGAGAGTAACCCGGAGTTTGTGACTGAAAGTTAATTCCGGAAAATATATTCTGCAGTTCGGCCCGATCGAAAAATAAAATCGTTTTGAAGATGAGCCTTAACAGGTTCTTGCTTCTCAATACCTTTTTTCAACTTTTTTGCGGTTTTTTTCTCTTCTTTAAGCTTCTCTTATCCGCTTGGACTTTATTGCAGAAAAAAGGTTTGCAGAAAAAAGACTTGA
>DUKH01000111.1:5202-8529 GCA_013329415.1 Methanosarcinaceae archaeon
TGAAGAAAAAGACTTGAAGAAATCCGGTATGAATTTCAATTTTGTAAAAGGTGAGGGGCATGAGAGTCCGAAAATCTCATTCCCCTGCCTTGAGCGTTTTGCAGACGTTTTCTACTTCGCCCCGAAACTCGTCCTGGCTGATCCCGTGGAGGCCTGCAAGGTACATGGCTCCTCCTGCCCCTGCCCCTTCTTTGATGGTACCTGTTTCGTACCTGTGGAGCCCTTTCAGGGTCGATTTCCCAAATCCGGGGTCTGCAACATAGACGGGTACACCCAGATTTTTGGCAAGTTCCATAAAGTTTGCCGATTTGTCTTCAACTACATAGCGGGTGGTAGCGATGGAGATATTTTCGGTGTTGATTCCCAGGTGCTTGATCAGGGCATAGACAGCTGCCATCTGGGTCCCGCCGCCGAGAACAACCTTAACACCCTTTTCCTGAAATCCTGCAGCAAGGCCGACCACTGCAGGCATCATGGGGTCTCCCATGCAGGCAATGGCTTTCATGGGGTCGTCTTTCAGGCTTCCGAAGGTCAGGCCTGAGGCTTCCAGCCCTTCGGCAACTACCCTGTTTTTCAGTTCCAGTGGGTTTTCGTCTGCGCTGCTGCTGACATTCCCGTTATAACCAAGTGCGCTCAAGACCCCCTTGGCAGTAGTCGTTCCTCCAGGGATGCTTTCCCCTATGACCACGTGGTCGGTGTGGTCCCTGAGCCTCTTGGCCAGGAACTTTGCGCGTTCGTAGATTCCCTGCACATCCCTTACAGCAACAGCTTCCCTGATGTCTTCTCCCGGCTTTGCTTTAAGGTCGATGCATGGAACTTCCGGAGTCACGATAAGGCCGGAATTTACAAAATGGTAAGGAGCCCCGGTGAGCTTCAGCGCCGAGCGGGTCATGATAGCAGGGGTCGGGGTGTCATAGGGGGGTGTCATGGGCAACACGGGCACACTGATTATGTTTCCGGTTTCCATGAGTTCCGCGTCCCCCGCAGGTGTATAGTCCGTGAGTTCGGCAGTTTTTCCTGCGGCTGAAAGCTTCGGGATGTGCGCGGTCTTCGTGTTCGAAAGCACGCATAAGAACAACGGGTTTTTAGGTTTCGCTGGTATTTCCGGTTCAATCCAGGCCATATCATATCTCCTTTATAAGTAAAATTATCTCCATGTAAATTTTCAATAAACATGTAATATTTCGTACTAACGGTGTGATTTAGTAATGTGATTTAGTAATGTGATTTAGTAATGTGATTTCTGCGATCTTTGAATAGTGCCTGAAGGGTTAATACAAATCTGATAATATAGGAAGGATTTATCGACTAAATAATATTTAATCTTAATCAACAATAAAATAATATTTACTCCTGATAAAGTTAACTTTACTTTATTTTTGCTTAATTCCGACTTCATGTGGCTAATTTCTTTTTAACGTCAAATAAAGATCAGTTGCGTATACTTTTAGTCAGTGTTCCTGTCAGTATTCCTTGGCCTTCTAGCTTTCTGTTTCTCCGTCTGATTTCTACCTGCCTGCCTGATTTATCCTGCCCTGATTTACTGACCGATTTACTGACTGAGAGATTCCGGTGGATGATGCCGATAAAACAATAATCTCCTGTGTTATATATATTAAAAGAACAATTCTTCGAGTTATATAACTATTTTTATTTATAAAAACTTTTATATTTTTCGATTTATGGGCAAATGCCAGCGTTTAAAAAAAGAAGTTTTCCTGTGAATTAGGATGTCCTCGGGGGGACATTCTCAATTCCAGGTTTCAATAATATATTTCGCATGCCCCTGGTTTCCCGGGGCAGGCGGTAGTAGTATAAAGTTTTTTTCAGTAAGTTCTTGCCACATACACGCGGGTTTTTGTCTCTTCACCGCAGATAGGGCATTTTCCTTCATCCGTTCCTTCCTGGTCCAGGGGGATGCCGAGAATTCCGGCTCCGATGCGGTCTTCCATAGCAAGTCCGCAGTCCTTCTTGCCGCACCAGTGGATCGTAGGCACGCCTTTCGGAAGTTTTTCCTTGACTTCTTCGAGGTCGTAGCAGGCAAAGATCCGGCTTTCAAGTTCTGCCTTCGCCTTTTCGTAGAGGCTGGTGTGGATTGCTTCGAACCTGGAAAGCACCCCTGCTTCAATTTCCGGGAGGGGGATCTGCTCTTTTTCTCCCGTATCTCTCCGGACTGCAACTGCCACGTTGTTCTGCAGGTCACGGGGGCCGATTTCAAGGCGCAGCGATACTCCTTTCATTTCCCACCTGTAGTACTTTGCTCCGGGCCGAAGGTCACTTGAATCGATTTCTACCCTGATGCCGACCCTCTTCAGCCGGGCCTGGACATCTTTGCAGGCTGCAAGGACTTCTTCTGCACCTTTCTTAAAAATGATCGGGATGATCACTGCCTGGACGGGAGCGATCTCCGGGGGCAGGACCAGGCCTTTGTCGTCTCCGTGGATGGAGATTGTAGCTGCAATACACCTCTCGGAAATCCCGTAACAGGTCTGGTGTGCATAGCGCTGTTCCCCCTCGGGGTCTTCATAGGTGATGTCAAAGGTCTTCGCGAAGTTGTCCCCAAGGTGGTGGCAGGTCCCTATCTGGAGGGTCTTTCCGTCCGGCATCATGGCGTCAATGGCATCGGTGTAGTCCGCTCCCGGGAACTTGTCCCATTCAGGTCTCCTTGAACGGAGTACCGGGACCGCAAGCCTGCGGTACATCTCGGTATAAAGCTCCACGGCTTCCTTTACCTGGGCTTCGGCATCTTCCCAGGTGGCGTGCACGGTGTGGGCTTCCTTGAAAGAGGTGATCTCCCTGAGCCGGATCAGGGGGCGGGTGTGCTTTGTCTCATAGCGGAAGGTGTTTACTACCTGGTAGAGCTTGAGAGGGAAATCCGCATGGGACCTGATCCAGATCCTGTACATGGGGTAAATAGCAGTCTCGCTGGTGGGGCGAAGCGCCAGGGGGACGTCCAGGGGATCTTTTCCTCCGTGGGTCACCCAGTAAACCTCATCTTCGAAGCCTTTGATATGCTCGGCTTCCTTCATGAACTCGTTTTCGGGGATAAGCAGAGGGAAGAGGGTTTCCTGATGTCCGCTTTCGTCAAGGATTTCCCGGATAATCCCGTAAGTGCTCCTCCGAATGGCGAAACCAAAGGGGTACCAGACGTAAAGCCCCTTTACCGGATAGCGGACGTCCATGATCTCGGCCATCCACAGGAGGTCGTTGTACCAATCGCTAAATTCCTCTTTTGGAGGGAGTGCTGCTTCTTTTTCACTTTCTGCCATAGCTTCACCGTATTACCGTAATGTCAATTAATTCTTATGATGGATTCAAATCATGATG
>DUKH01000111.1:8904-13038 GCA_013329415.1 Methanosarcinaceae archaeon
TCATGATGGATTCAAATCATGAAAGGTGTAAACGTAACATTAAAGGGATTAAAGGGTTCAAATGTAATTTCGGAAGGTGTGCAGGGATTCCCGATTTGAATTGTAATGGGGATTTTAAGTTAATTTAAGGGATGTAAACTTAATTGTGTGGGGTTATAAGCGTAATTTTAGGGGGTGCAAACTTAACCGTGAAGGGTGCAAGTGCATATATAGGGATAAATGTAGTGTTTTGTTTTTAAATAAAAGCTGGTATACAGGGATAAAAGTTGATAACTATTTGGGTAGATTCCGGAGCCATACGGGGTACGATATTGGCACTATATGAGTACTGAGCGAGCACTGTATTAGAACTATTCGGGCTTTCTGGTCCCCGGGCCCCTTTCCGAACTACTGAATAATCTGGAAAAAAGAATTAGTTTCCTCCGAGAGGCTTGACATTATCCGAGATGTCTATTTCAAGTTCGGATTTATCAACATCGAATACGATCATACCTGTATTGAGCTTTTCAACTTCTTCTTTCGTGAGTTTGCATTCCCTTACTTTCTTTGAAATTATTGCACTGTTTCCCATGGGGTCTTCGATTATGACTGTAATCGTTCTTTTGCCCTCGAGCACTTCGTCGAGCATGCAGAGAAGCTCCTGGCTACGGGCTAACCTTTCTTCATCATCCTTTGCCCATCTACCTGCCATTTCCAGAACATTCCGGACCCGTTGCAGTACACCTTCGATGTTCGTTATGTATGAGTCCGAAACCGTGCCAGGCTCGATATCGATCCCCATCTCCGGGATGTGGATAGTGCCTGAGGTCGAACGTATGACCCTTGCATCAAGGTCTTCCGGGCTTTCAACTGTCAGTTCATAACGTACAGGCTCCTTGCTTGCGAGGATCATGGTGTCTGCAAAGCGGAAACTGCATTTGCAATTCGCACTTATGTACATGACATCCCCGAAATATGGGATATTATCCCTCTGCCAGTGCATCACCATTTCACTGTGACAGAGTGGGCAGGAGACCCGGGTCTCAAAACTTTCCTGTGTAAAAAAATCCTTGTTCAATATCTTCCACCAATGAGTTTGGATCTGTCTATTTTTACGCCCGTGGGGGTTACGATCACAGTACTTCCTTTAACTCCTGCAATGTCTCCGTGGACGTCAACCACTACATCTTTGAGCTCTTTTAAAACCCTATCCCTCAGAAGTTCGTCACTCCGGATGTTCGAAATGTCGATCATCAGGATGTTCCCGTTGTACACTTCCTGTTTCAGTGCGGCTACCTGGTTGATGTTTGTTATTTCTGCAATTTTTATGTAGGTTTCCGCAGGTTCGTCCTCAAGGACCTCCTCATACTTGCTGAGGTCAATTTCAGTGTAGTCGTCGGCACTGGTCGCACTTTTTACGTTGCCGCCAAGGATCTTGTCTATGAGTTTCGCCATCTATGCACGCCTTTTCTATTTTTTTTAATTTAGATAGTACTTTCCTATATTGAAATCTATAACTAATTAAATTTGCTGTTAAAAAAGGCCCTGATTCCCTTTACATAAGATGTCCTTTTTTGGGTTGTGCCCGGGTCGTTTTCAGGTCTGATTGTTTTCAGGTCTGCCCGTTTCCAGGTCTTCTTCTGGAGCCCTTAGCCCCTTATTTTGAGGCCGGGTCTTCTCACACTTCCAGGTTCCAGAGTTTATCTCCAACATAAGTAATTGATTTGACTGCTTTTCCGGAATCTGTTTCTGTCATCCTGGGCCCGTCCATCAGGGCTCTCCCTATTGCAAGGGCTTTTCCGTGGGTCTCTTCCACGATGATCACCAGTTCCCCTTCTTTTATTTCAGGGTCTGCGTTTACGATTCCGGGGCTCATAATGTCCGCTCCTTTTGAAACAAAGCGGACTGCTCCTTTATCCACGACAACAAGACGCTGCTTGAGCCCCAGTTCAAGGGCTCCGCGGACGGTAGGGAAAAGCTTTCCTTCCACTTCAAAAATCAGGGGTTTGCCTCCCACCAGGATGAGGGTGTATTCGTCCGTGGTGAGCTTTTCGAAGCTGCTGTCGGCAAGTCCGGAAATCCCGTCCCCGAAAAGGGAAACAAGTTCCTTTACAAGTTTGTTCTTCGCATTTTTCCTTAGTTGAACTCTGGCTTTTATTTTCAACCAATCACCCAAATGTCAAAAAATTCTGTATTGCTATAGCATAGGGGTTTTTGGCTTTTTAAAGCTTGTGCGAAGTTTTTGCAACTTCCTTTATTCCTTCCGGGGTAAGAATTCTTGTCTTCTTTCCCTGAGTTCCTTATTTTCCTCCGGGTATTTTTTGCCCCGGAGCTCTTGCTTTTGTCTGCTCAATATTCACTCAAACAAGTCAATCAATTTTTATAAAAAGCATCAGGAGGAGTGCCAGGGCACTGCCCAGGAAAACCTCTTCGTAACTGAAATGGCCCAGGAAGAGGCTCCCTAACACGGGGACCAGGCCCAGCCCTGCATAGATTCCTGTGTTGAAAAGCCCCATTGCAAAGCCGCTGGAGCTGATCCGGGAGACGGCCGTGACCAGGCCAACCACTGCGGCTCCTCCCCCCGCCCCTATCAAGGCAAAAGCCAGCAGGGGCACCTTTACGGAAAGCAGGATCCCGGCAACTGCAAAGGTTATCCCTATCCTGATTATGCTTTTATATCCTGCCCGAGTCCTGCCTGCGGCAAGGGAACTCAGCATTGCGGCCAGGTATGAAGCAGAAATCGCAATTCCCAGTTCCGGTTTTGTCAGGAAGTCCGCACTGTATTCCGGGAAATTTGCAGTCAGTAGTCCGGTGGTCCCGTAGAGCAGGACCGAAGTGCTCCAGATTTTCCCGAAGCTCCTTCCGAAAAGCGCTTCGCAGCTTTTTTTCAGCTGGCGGCTAAGTTCTGAAAAGAAGGACATTCCCTGGTTCCTTTTGGCAGGACTGACCTTTCGAAATCTGGTGGATTGGTTTATTGCATTTCTCCTGATGGTCAGAAGTTCCCCGGTTTCCGTTAGAAGGAAGGCGGTGGAAAGCCCCGCCAGGAGGGTGAAGATTCCGATTGCGGTCTTAATACCCTGTCCTGCGAGCAGTCCCGCTAATAGAACCCCGGCTGCAAGCCCGGCATTTAGCAGGAAATTGAACTCTCCCAGGCTGCGTTTACTGTCTTTCCATTCGGCTATCATGGAAAAGGCTGCCGGGAAAAATGCCCCGCAGCCCATGCCTTCCACAAACCTGGAAATCCCCAGAATCCAGATGTTGCCAGATAGGAATATGGCAAGGCCCGAGAGGGCAGTCAGCAGAATCCCGAGTCCCGCAACTTTCAGGTTTCCCATCCTGTCTGCGAGGATCCCGAAGGGAAGAAGGGTGAGAAATGCCCCCAGAAAATACCCGGAATAGATCAGGTTCGAGGCTGCGGCAGAGTTTGCGCTCCCTCCTGCAAGTTCCGGAAGGACCGGAATCGCTGCATTGCAGAGCCTCTGGACTGCAAAGACCGAGGAGTAGAGTATGAGTTTTTTTGAGTTCATGGGTTATTCATTCTGATTTTTCTTTTTTTCACTGTTATTTCTTCCTTCTTCATCCCTATTTTCCTTTCATTCTTTCAGGAAAAAAGCCCCTGTTAGGATGCAGCCGTTTGCCAGGAAGATTTCTTCCAGGCTCAGGACCCCTGTAAAAAGTCCTGCTGTTATCGGGGCAAGGGAAAGCCCTGCATAGATTGTGGTATTAAAGAGTCCCATGGCAAGGCCCCTGTCTATGTCCATCCGGGCAAAGGCAAGGGAGAACCCTACAATGGCAATTCCGGAGCCTCCGCCCAGGCAGGAAAAGCCGGGGAAAGGGTACTGGATTGCAAGAAAGGCTCCAAGTGCAGAAAAAGCAATCCCTATCCTTATCATGGTTTTTTCTCCTATGGAAAAGCGGCCTATAAGGAGCGAGGTTATCATGGCACAGATGTAGAGGCTTGCGATGGAACTTCCAAGCTGGGCTTTTGTCAGGAAGTCAGCACTGTAGTCCGGGTAGTAGGCTATGAGAATCCCTATCCCTCCGTTCAGGAGTACGGAAAGGAGCAGTATTCTGGAATGCTTTCTCCGGAGAACGGCGGCAAGGGTCCCGAAGGCGCGTTTGAAGGATTCCGAAAGAGAATCCTTTCGGTTTTCT
>DUKH01000111.1:13372-14148 GCA_013329415.1 Methanosarcinaceae archaeon
GGTTTTCTATATTTCGGTTTTCCGTATTTCGGTTTTCCGTATTTCGGTTTTCTGTAGTGCTGTTTACCGCGGCTCTGTTTTCCGTGGTTTTCTTCCCTACCTTGCCTGGACTTCTAAGTTCCCGGTTTCTGGGCAGAATGAGCAGGATAAGGAAAAATGACATGAACGTGAAGATAAAAATTGCCCCTTTCAGGTGGGTTTCAGCCAGCAATCCTGAGATAAGGGTACCTGAGGCCAGGCCGGCGTTGAGTAGAAAGGTAAATTCTCCCATGTAGCGCCCCGGGTTCCGGTATTCCGAAAGGGTGGAAAAGGCTGCCGGGAAAAACGCTCCGCAAGCCGAGCCTTCCACAAACCTTGCAAGCAGAAGGACCCAGAGGTTTTCGGAAAGCAGCATGGCCAGACCTGAACCTGCTGTAAGGAGAATGCCGAGCCCTATGAACCTGAGGTTTCCGAACCTGTCCGACAGGACTCCGAAAGGGAGCATTGTTGCGAGGGCTCCCAGGAAATAAGCCGAAAAGAGAAGGCTGGAAGCAAACGTCCCGAAACTACTGTGGTCCAGGGCTGCAAGTTCCGGGAGGATGGGGATTACGGCATTTGAAAGCCCCATGATTGTGAGAACCGTTGTATATATCAAAAACCTGTCAGGGTTCATGGCACTTACACCCTGTTGATAGGGTAAATAATCCTTTCGCTTCTTCTTTTTTGTTCTCGTTTTTCACCGTGCTCCCCCTTCCGCAGCCCATTCTTGAATGTGTTTCTTTTATAAATAAGAGCGT
>DUKH01000128.1 GCA_013329415.1 Methanosarcinaceae archaeon
TGTTTTCTGTGCTTTCTGTGGTTAAACTTTCACTTGGCATTGGTGAAGGAATTTGGGTCCTTGACTATAGATCAAAAATGGATCAAAAAATGCTCAAAAAATGAATTAAAATGGATCAAAAAAGGTTTTCAGCGCTTCTGCACGATCATAAGCCCGTAAAGGATAGTTTCTGCAATCGGGGGGTTTTCAGGGGTTCCTTTTGCAATCTTCTCTTCCGGGTAGCCGAGGTTTTCACAGGTGTAGAGTTCCGCCGAAAGGCCCATTTCCAGAAGGACTTCGGCAACTTCTTCGGAGCCGAATTTAGCGTCGGGAAGTAAAAATACATTCCTCCTGTTTTTCAGTTCCCGGACCAGTTCGCCTTTTGCGGGCTCGAAGTCCCTGCCGTGGGCAGTAATTGCTGTGAGGTTTGTAAGGTTCACTCTCGTGCGGGCACAGGCTACCTGCATTGATGAGATCCCCGGGATTACGGTATCCTTTTCTCCTGCAAACTTCCCGAGGCCGGAAAACATGGGGTCTCCCGTGGACAGGACCACGGCGTCGTCGGGCAGGAGGTGGAGGGACTTGTAGTCCTTGATCGTGTTTGTCTTGCAGGTGATGTATTTCTGTGCAAGTTCAAGAGCCCGTTTTGCGCCGTAAACGATCGATGCATTCTGAATAGCCTCGATCCCTTCTTCCGTGAGCATGCCGGGCCCGACCCCGACTCCTACCACTATCATGCTTTTTTACCTCTGTCCGCTTTTGTATTTTTATTCTCACTCAATTCTCACTCTTGCTGTCCATCAGGACCGAGCCGTCCCTTTCGATGACAACAATCCTTGCGCCATTCCCTTTTTCGATTGCCATCTTGAAGGCTTCTTTCAGGCGCTCGTGTTCCGGGGCTTTTTCAAGCATCTCCACGACTGTTGCATAGCCGCTTCCTTCGAGCATCTGCGGGTTGCCCCATTTCAGGACAAGGCCCGGAAGGCCGCAGATCACAATGTCTCCCGAGGCCGCCCCGAGCCCTTCGGAGATCCGGCTCCCGACCATAACCACGGTATAGTCAGGGAAAAGCATGTGGGAATAGCGCATCCCTATGCGCCCGGTGGTCAGGACCACTTTGTCGGTACAGCGGATCAGGTCTCCTTTCATCTCGCCAAGGTGGTCGTTCCAGGGCTCAACGAAGCCGGTGCTTCCGAGGACTGAAATCCCGCCTTCGACTCCTATCCTGCTGTTCAGGGTTTCTTTTCCGATCCTTTCTCCCTCGGGAATCGAAATCGTGACTTCCGCTCCCCGCAGGCCCAGTTCTTCCACGGCTTCCTGCACCGCGGCTTTGATCTGCCCCATGGGGTTCGGGTTGATTGCAGGCTGACCTTTCGGGACCTGGAGCCCGTCCCTCTTTACAACCCCTATGCCCTTTCCGCCAAGGATACGGATCCCGTCAGCTTCCCTGGCTTCGCCCACAAACTCAAGGCCGCGGGTGATATCGGATTCGTGGTCGTTCTGGATCTTTTTTACAATGGCACGCCCTGAACCCGATTCGCTTACTTCAAGGTATGCCCTGAGCCCTGCAGGGGTCGGGACGGAAACGCGGTCAACTGTTTTTTTAAGGGAGAGGACCGCGGCTTTTGCTGCGGCAGTGGCAGTGGTCCCGGTGGTGTACCCGCGTTTCAGAACAGAACCGTCGCTCAGGACGACGATCATTCCGGATGCCACTTTTTCTTCCACTTCTTCCCTGGGCATCCCGGTGCGGGCTATCCATTCTTCCGGGATGTCAAAATTGTTAACGGGATCTATCATGGAAGATATTCAGGGGTTTTTTGTATAAATATATTGATGTGGAAATTTGGAAATGGCCTGATTTTATCCTGCCTGAATTGAAAATATCCTGGATTTATCCTGTCTGAACCTATCCGGAATTTATTCTGACAGAAAACATCCTGAACAAAAAAAGACATCCGAAAACAGCTTTAAGAAAAGGGGTGGCACCATTCCAGGGTGTTGGGGATATTTCATTCGTTTTTTCTGGAAATGGGGGGTATCCAGGTTTTGGGAATGGGGGGGGTTTCCATTCTCTCATGGGGGGTTGGTGTGTGAAAAATAGCCCGGAATGGTGCCTATAAAGATGCCAGTTCTATGCCTGACACCTGTTCCTAACTCTTCAGTTATATTATATAAATGTTTAGCAAATACTTATCTTTTTTCCAGTGTGTCATTTGTTGACATGGGTAGTAATTGTTAGTCTATATACCTGATGTATCTTCCTCCCGGTAGTGTTTTCCAATACTGGCAAATCAGCTCTTGTTCCCGAGAGTTTGATTATTTGTTTTATGTTGGGGTGCGCAGCCCTGCGGGTTTACTGGATTCTGGCAAACATCCTGTCAAGTTCCCCTCTCGTGAAGGTGAGGACCGTGGGCCGGCCGTGGGGGCAGGAGTAGGGATTTTCCGCCTGTTTCAGCTGTTCCACCAGTTCTTCCATCTGCCGCAAACTGCAAGCAGCCCCCCCTTTGATTGCCGCCCTACAGGCCATGGTCTTGCAGACCTGTTCGGAAACTCCCGTGTCCTTTTTGATCTTTCCGCCCGCAAGCAGCTCCGAGATGAGGTCGTGGATAATCCCCGGGTCTTCCAGGCGCCCGAAGACGTCCGGCACGAAAGTCACCACATAGGTGTTGTCCCCGAATTCCGAGATTCCAAAACCGTGTTCTTCAAGGTAGGGGATGTATTCTTCCATGAGCACCTTTTCTTTCGGGGTCAGGTCTATAGTAATCGGGGTGATCAGTTCCTGGACCCTGTTCTTTTTCATCTTCAGGATCTGCTCGTAGAGGACGCGCTCGTGGGCGGCGTGCTGGTCGATTATCACAAGGTCCTCCCCTTTTTCGGCAAGGATATAGATCTTCGAGACCTGGCCAATGATCCGGAGGCCTTCAAGGGGGTCAGTGTTGGCTTTTTTATTCGCTTTTTGCGCCGGGTATTCCCTTTCTACCTCTTTTTCAGTCCCCTTTTCGGTCTCCTTTT
>DUKH01000178.1:0-6873 GCA_013329415.1 Methanosarcinaceae archaeon
GTTTTTACGTTAGAGTTTTTACACCAGGTGTTCAGGATTTCTGTTCCCTATAATTACCTGTACCCTTGAAACATCATAGTTTATCCAGCTTCTGTCCTGGAAAATTAATTCGAGAAAAGCAAAATGCCCAAAAGAAAAGAATACCCCGGAAAACCCCCGAAAAATGAGGACATAAAAATTAAAATCTGTTAGAGTGATACAAAACCCCTTTCACAGTGGATCTTCCCTTCGGGAGACAGCCGATTTTGCCATATTTAACAAAAGCAAGGGAAATACTTCCAAAAAACAAAAGTGAAGGAGCTGAAGCAAAAGAAAAATGAAAAAAGAATTAAAGTGCCCGGAGCGTGACTCGAACACGCGACCTCCAGATATCTCAGGAGATTAAAGACGCCTCATATTAAAGGTCCCTATGAGTCTGGCGCCCCAACCGACTAGGCTATCCGGGCTTGCAACACACAAATGTACGAAGGTATATTAAAGGGTAACGATTGAAAATGGAAAAAAGGAGGATTTGGAGCAAATTTTTATAGACAGATGCTGAAGGGAGGAAGGAGGAGGAAGGAAAAAGCGGACCTTGCGATGTTCTTCGAGGGACTCCATCCGGAAAAGGGGGGCGTTATGTTAGAATTGACATAATATAGTAATATATAATACAACTGATAATTGGAATATGATTCATATAAGGTTTTAATATATAATAAAGAAGATAATAATTATAGAGATCCGAACCGTTTTTTAAAAAAGGGAAGAGAAGCCGGATAAAAAACGATTTTAGCCGGGTTTTCGTATACATCTTTCCCATACCTTCATTCACATAGGAGTAGTAAAGAGATAAATAGGCATAAATATATATAAACGGCAAAATTATAATGAATGATCAATACATAAGCGCCACATCAAAAAGGCTCACATCAAAAGGGGCCGCATCAAAAGAAAACGACCTCAAGAGCCCACGTCATTCATTTCATAAGAAATCAAGTATTTCATTCCATACGAAAGCGAGTATTCGTCAAATTTGCCACATCCCGGAGACAGTCCAGAAACAGTCCCAAATCAAGCCCCTGAAACCAACTTTCAAGGTTCACAGGGCCTGGAGGGATTCGGACTGGAAGGTGTTGCTTCGGAAACATGCAACAGAATATTCATTGAATAAAATACCGCTCATAATATCCAAACCTTATACCCCCAGATGAGGAATTTCCATGAAATTGAAAGCAAATCTCATATCCGGAAGAACCGCCGACCAGGGCGCACATCTGGAAGCAAAGACTTACAGGGGCTATTTTGATGCCTGTGCATACTGCGAACTGAACTCTGCAGACCTCGATAAACTGGGTGTTTCCGAAGGAGACAACCTGAAGGTCACCACTGACTTTGGGGAAGTAGTGGTGTTTGCAAAGGCAAACGACGGAAATCCCGACGGTCTGGCCTTTATCCCCATGGGCCCCTGGGCAAACACCGTCCTGGATCCTGACACCCACGGCTGCGGAATGCCAGGGCTAAAAGGCGTCCCTGCAGAAATCGAAGCTACGGAAGAGAAGCCTCTGGACATGAAGTCCCTTATGAAACAGTACAGGGAAGATTAAACGCCATACAGGAAGGACTAATTTTCCAGCCAGAATCCGGAGACATCCAGAAAAACTTGGAGGAAAAAGTATGCCAGTAATAAAAGACGCAGTATGTTCCCTCTGCGGGTCCCTCTGCGACGACATCACGGTTACTGTTGAAGATAACAAAATCACGAAAATAGAAAATGCCTGTATCCTCGGGCACAGCAAGTTTGTCGGCATGTTCGAACATGACAGGATCGAAACCCCGATGATCAGGAAAGACGGAGAACTGGTCCCCGTCCCCTACGAAGAAGCCATTGAAGCTGCCGCAAAGATCCTCGTAAATTCCAGGAGGACCCTTTCCTACGGCTGGTGCTCCACCTCCTGTGAAGCCATCGGCAAAGCCATCCAGCTTGCCGAGGAGACCGGGGCCCTGATCGATTCCACCGCAAACGTCTGCCACGGCCCGTCAGCTCTTGCAGCTCAGGAGAAAGGAGCTCCGGGAGCTTCCCTTGGAGAAATCAAGAACCGGGCTGACGTAATCGTCTTCTGGGGCTGCAACCCCGTGCACGCCCACCCCAGGCACATGAGCCGCTATTCAAGCTTTTCAAAGGGCTTCTTCTCCACAAAAGGGAGAAAAGGCAGGAAAATGGTGGTTATCGACGTCAGGAAGACCGACACCGCAAAGCTTGCCGACAAGTATGTGGAAATCGAACAGGGAAGCGACCTGCTCCTGATCACTGCACTCAGGTCCGCAGTTAACGGGCATGAAGACGTAATCCCCGAAACCGTTGCAGGCATTTCTAAAGAAGAAATCATGGAACTTGCCGAGACCCTGAAAAACGCCCAGTTCTCCTGCATCTTCTTCGGTATGGGAGTCACGCAGTCCCGCTCCAAGTACAAGAACGGAGATGGGGTATCCTCCCTTATCTCGGACCTGAACCAGCATAGCAAATCCGTCATGATCGGAATGCGCGGACACTACAACGTTACCGGTTTCGGGCAGGTCGCAACCTGGGAGACCGGCTTCCCCATGGCAATTGACTTTGCCCGAGGCTTCCCCTATTATAACCCCGGAGAGACCGGAGCAAACAACGTCCTGGTGCGCGAAGAAGCGGATGCGGCAATGATCTCTGCAGCAGATCCCGGAGCACACTTCCCACAAAAAGCTGTCAGGCACCTGGCAAAGATCCCCGTTATCCAGATCGACCCGTACGCCAATCCGACAACCGAAATTGCCGATGTGGTGATTCCTGCGGCAGTGGTAGGGATTGAAGCTGAGGGGACAGCTTACAGGATGGACGCAATTCCTCTCCGCATGAAAAAACTTATTGATACGGAATTCAAGACCGACGAGCAAATCACAAAAGACCTGATTGCAAAGGTCAGGGAACTCAAGGAAGGTGCATGAGAATGTCGGAAATCCTTATTAAAAACGCAAACGTCTGCGACCCTGCACAGGGCATTAACTGTGAAACCATGGACCTCTGCATAAGGGACGGCAAAATCGTTGAAAGCGTCTCGGAAAGCGCAGAGGTCATTGATGCTGCAGGCAGGCTCACCATGGCAGGGGGCTTTGACGGGCACACCCACAGCGCAGGGAAAATCAACGTAGGGCGCTTTATGAACCCTAACGACGCAAGGAGAACCCTGGTGCCCGGACTCTCAGGCCCCGAAGCAAGGACCGAAAAGACAAGGGCACAGGTCGGGTATAACACACCCAATACCTATGCAATCGGGTACAGGTACGCAAAACTCGGGTACACAACCATCTGTGAAGCCGCAATCCCGATGCTTGCTGCAAGGCATACCCACGAGGAATTCAAGGAAATCCCGATCCTGGACAAGATGGGGCTCTCTCTTTTCGGGAGCAACTGGCAGGTAATGGAGTACGTCCGGGACAAGGAACCGGAAAAGCTGGCAGCCTATGTGGCCTGGGGCCTGAAGGCCTCCAGGGGCTATGGTGTAAAGATCGTAAACGCAGGCGGTGGAGAAGCCTGGGGCTGGGGTAAGAACGTAAGCGGACTTTATGACCCCGTCCCGAACTTCGACGTAACCCCTGCGGAAATCCTTATGGGGCTTGTCGAAGCCAACGAGAAACTGCAGCTCCCCCACTCCGTGCATGTGCACTGCAACAACCTGGGAAAGCCCGGCAACTATGAGACCACCATCGAGACCATGAAAATGTTCGAGAAGGTGAAGCCGACCGTGGACAGGCAGGCCCTCCACGTAACCCACGTCCAGTTCAATGCTTACGCGGGGACCTCCTGGCGGGACTTCGAGACGGGAGCCCCGATGGTTGCAGACTACCTGAACGGTGCAAACCACCTGACATTCGACCTTGGACAGGTCATCTTCGGCCCTGCAGTAACCATGACTGCCGACGGCCCTGTGGAGTATGCAAACTCCCGGATGCTGCACGAAAAGTGGAGCAACCAGGATATCGAGCTGGAAGACGCTTCGGGTGTCGTGCCCCTTTCATATTCCCCCAAGAGCTTCATAAACGCCGTCCAGTGGGCTATCGGAATCGAACTGGCCCTGCTTGTAGAAGACCCCTGGAAGATCATGTTCACCACTGACAGCCCGAACGGCGGCTCCTTCGTGAACTACCCGGAAGCTTTCACCTACCTGATGAGCGCAAAGAAGAGGGAACAGGTCATCTCCGGCTTCGGCAAGATGGCACTTGACAGAATGGTGCTCCCCGGACTTGACAGGGAACTGAGTTTCTATGAACTTGCGATTATGACCAGGAGCATGCAGTCGAAGATGTACAGCAGGCCTGAGAAAGGAAACCTCAAGGTAGGTTCCGATGCAGACGTTGCCATCTATGACATCATCACCAGCGACATTGACCCCTCCGTTGAGCACGAGAAGGTCAAGCAGGCCTTTAGCGGCGCTGCATACACCCTGAAAGACGGAAACGTCGTCGTCAAGGATGGAAAAATCGAAGCCACCCCGATGGGCAGGACCTACTGGGTGAACGCGAAAGTTCCGGCAGATATCGACAGTGCCATGAATAAGGACACTGATATCAAGTTCAAGAAGTACTACACCGTGAGCAAGTCCAACTACATGGTGGAGGACTCATACCTGCCAAATCCGGTAGAAATCAGAACTGAGGGGGCGTTCTAAATGCAGGTCGTAAAACTTTCCCTGAAAAAAGCCAATAAGATCCCCATCGAAGCCGACACGGTAACCCCGGATAACTTCGCAGGCAAGACAAAGGAAGAAATCGAAGCCATTCTCGTCTGGTACGGAAACGGGCAGTGTCCGCTCGGAGACTTCTTTACGGTTGAAGTTGAGGGCAGTGACTCCGCGGAAAACACAAAAATAGTGTTTGAAGGAGACGTCTCCCGGGTCAAGAGAATCGGACAGGGCATGAGCGCCGGAGAAATCGAAATCAACGGCAACGTGGACATGCACTGCGGGTTCGGCATGAAAGGCGGGAAAATCGTCATCAACGGCGACGCTGACAGCTGGCTCGGCTGCGAGATGAAAGGCGGAGAAATCATCCTCAACGGAAACGCCACCTACTACGTGGGTTCCGGGTACCGCGGAGAGTCCTGCGGCATGCGCGGAGGAAAGATCACCATCAACGGGAACGCAAAGGACTACCTCGGCGAGCACATGTGCGGCGGAGAAATCCTCGTGACCGGAAACGTCGGTCTCCTCCCGGCAATCTCGAACAACGGCGGTACAATCGTCATCGAAGGAAATGCCACCATGCCCGCCAGCGAGATGAAGAACGGGACCGTAATCATCAAAGGCGAAATCTCTGACATGCTCCCCTCCTACAAGGAAGACGGGACTGAAGAAGTTGAAGGCATAACCTACCGCAAATTCGTTGGCGATGTCAACGCAGGCGGAAAAGGAATGCTGCTGGTAAAGTGAGTGAGCCGAAAGTGAGTAAATCAGTAACCTGATTGAAAACAAAACTCACAGCAAAGATGTATTCGGAAAAGTGCGTTTCTAACGTCCTTTTCTTTTTTACATTTCTTTTGTACTTTTTTTATGTTTTTGGTATTTTTTTAACATTATTTTGTACTTTGTTACATTTTCTTCCTGCACTGAGCAGATTACACTTACTAGACTTCTTTTTGAATAGTTCCAGTTTATGATAATGTTGCAGTTTCTCCACACCTTCTACTCAGGTCCGCAAAGTCCGAATCATTCAGTCCATCATATTTTCTGACAAATTCCCCATACATCGATTCAAATTAGTCTGAAAAAGATGGAATTTTCGCACAACTTTTTCGATATTTGACGATGTTAAAAAAATGAGTCTGGAAAATAAAAAAGAAAAAAAAGCGAGAAAAAGCAATAAAAAAAGAATCAGGAAAAAAACTCTAAAAAAGAAAAAGGAGTCTAAAAAACTCTAAGAACGAAAAATAAGTCTGAAAAATTCTAAAAAAAAAGTGAGAAAGGATTTAAGCCCCATTCTCGAAAAAGAAAGGAGCAATCTCCGTAAACTCACTCAACAATAATTCAATATCCTGTAGCTACTGCCAGTTTTTTAACGATTGAACCGTCATCGGTGTTCCCATAGACAACGAAAACGTAGTTTTCATGCTGCCAGATGTAGGAGTATCTGGGAACCTGTTTTCCACCTATTGTGGAATACTCGGTAATTTTTGTCGCGAAATGCCCGTTAAAGGACTCTTCAACAAACCGAGACCCGGTCCTCAACGGTGAGAAGGAAGATTTGTATTCGAAGATGAGCTCCTCTGCGGCAGAACTGTTTTCAAATTCGAGTACATCTACGTAAAAGTCATTCCCGTCGGAATATTTGTACATGCCTTCGGATCCGCCAAGGACTCCCGAAACATTCTCGGCTTTATAATCCTTTTTAATGTCCTCAGCAGAGAGCGGAAGGGATGCGAGATATTCAAAACCTGTGGGGGCGGGGTCAATTGCACTCATATCAGCAGTGCCCATATCCACGCTGACATTTGCAGTTACTTCCGAGGTATTCGCATCTGTCCCGTTGACTGCGGGGTCATTACCGTCCACACAGCCTGAAAAAGCCATCATCAAAACCGCAAGTACAGATAATAAAACCATACTTTTTTTCATAATTTCACCTTGATCCTTAATCGGAATATAGAATCCTATGGATGAGGTCAATTTAAAAGAGGCGCTTGAATTTAAAGGTATCTAAGAAAAAGCAATCAAAAAAGGTAAAAGAAAGAAGGGTTAGGAAAACCCTTCATTCAAAAGATTTAGTTGTTCCTTCTAACGAGGTAGACTACTGCAAGAAGTCCTGCAAGTCCGAAGACGAATCCGAATCCAGGTGTGGGTTCTTCTTCAGGTTCTTCAGCATCTT
>DUKH01000178.1:7184-7407 GCA_013329415.1 Methanosarcinaceae archaeon
CTTCAGCATCTTCAGGTTCTTCGTCAACAATAGGTTCTTCGTCAACAACAGGTTCTTCGTCAACAACAGGTTCTTCGTCAACAGTTACGTTGTCGTCAACAACAGGTTCTTCGTCAACAGGTTCTTCATCGTCAGCGTCTTCTTCAGCGCCTTCGATGGTTACCTCAACGAATGGGTAGAATCTGACAAAGCTTTCTGTGTTGTCAGCCATCCTGAAGGACAT
>DUKH01000176.1:0-3046 GCA_013329415.1 Methanosarcinaceae archaeon
AGGGAAAAAAGAAAAGAGAAGAAAAAAAGAAGGGAAAAAAGAAAAAAGCCTTTTTTCCTTTTATTCCCCGAGCTTGAGAGCTCCGTGGGGGCACATCTTGATGCACATCCCGCACTGGATGCACTTCTGTTCATCAACGCAGAGACTCCAGTTCTCGTCAAAGGAATAGACTTTCATGGGGCAGACCGAGATGCAGGCTCCGCATTCCACACATTCCTCCTCATCGCGGGTAATGGGCCGGTCAAGCACGGCGACGACCGCTCCTTTGGATTCCAACGCCTTCTTGATCCTGTTGAACTGGTGGTCGTTTACGTCGGCTATCAGTTCCCCGTAGGTCGAGTCTATGTTTGCGACCATGATATTCAGGAGGACTTTGGTCTCGACCATTGACTCGGCAATGATGGGGTTATGGATCCTGTCGGTGGGGATGATGATCTTGATCTTCATGTTCAGTACCTCCTTGCCAGGAGTTTGCTTATGTTGTCGCTGGTAATTATTCCCAGGACGCGCTTCTGAGTATCGACCACGGGCATTGCCGAGACGCCGTAACGGTCAAGCCTGCGGGCTGCAAGGTCCACGGGTTCGTTCGGGGCACAGGAAAGCACCTTTTTCGTCATGATACTTTCAACGGAGTCGAACCGGTTTTCAGCAACCGCTTTGGAAACGTCCCAGGCGGTCACGAGCCCCACAAGTTCGCCGCTGTCCGAGATAACTGCCACGTGGTTAAAGGAATTTTCCCAGATCTTCTTTGCAGCATCCCGGACTGTCTGATTCTTTTTTATGGTAACGATAAAGTCCGACATGACGTCTTTTACCAGCGGGACTGCCTGGGTCTGTTTCATGGGCTTGACCTTACTGTCCCTGGCCAGCCTTTCCACAGGCATGCTCAAGAAGAATTTTCCGTGCTTGACCCAATCCTTCAGTTCGTTGGAAATCTTCCGCGCGTTTTTGAAACTGGACATCGAAGAGGTGGGGACTTCCCGGCCCTGGATTTCTACCGCACCCGAACGGAGTTCGGCATAGTTTACTTCCCTGATAAGGGGTTTGTCCCGGCTGCCTGCCCCATAGTCAAGTATCTCGGTCACAAGGTCCGAATCACGCACGGCAGTGGATGCTGCTAACTTTTCATTGAGAATAGGGATAGGAATTCCGATTCCCATGTAGAGGGTAGCCCCGTACCCGGTAAAAGAGGCAGCCCGCACGTAGTCCGGGCTCATATCCTTCAGGTTCCCCCGCAGCATAAGGGTCCCGAAACCACTGTTAGGGGAATGCTGGGTCCCATTCCCGATAACATAGCCCTGGGCTCCTCCCATGAAGATCCTTGTGCCCATGCCGATGGTCTGGTATTCGGGGTCATTGGAGAGGGGAGAAAGCACACCAGCCCCGGAATAAGTCACGTTTCCGAACTGGGGGAGGAGTTCTCCCATGTAAGTGTGAAGAATCCGCTTTGAGCTGTTTGTGGCAGCCGCATATTTCTGGTAGGCGTTCCGGGGGTTAAGAAGGAAAGCCTCATTTAAGTCTTCGAGAGTGATAGAAGTGTCAAGGACTTTCCTGGGATAGCAGTCTGTCCCGTAGGAGGTGGCATGCACATTGATTTCCTTTCCCCGGAGGAGGTCTTCAATGACGTGGGCCCCGCCGTACTGGATCCCCCTGACGTCCGAGTTCTGGGCTGCCCCGAGGTAAGCGTCCACAGCTGCGACCCCGCTGTATGCCTCCACGTCGTTGAACCAGACTTTCTGGATTTTGATAGGGGGTTCGGAATGGCCCAGGTTCAGCATCAGGCCCGAAGAACACATTGCTCCGAATGTGCCTGTGGTGACCACATCCACTTCCTTTGCCGCACCTTCCGCGCCGAGTTCTTCCACAATTCCGACCATTTCCTCGGCTGTGACGACATTGACGCTCCCGTCCTCAATTTTGTTATTTATCTCTTGAACCGATTTTTCAACCATGCAGGTATCCTCATTTTGGAAATTTATCTGAATCGTAATAATTACCGAGATTATATAGTACTTATGATAATCCCGGAGGCAACAACTCTTTCAGGAGATAAGCTATTACTCCCGGAAAAGCCAGGCTGCACTCAAATTTTAACTTCCGGCACTGACTCAAATAAGCATAAGTTATTTTTTAATAAAATATATATTACTTATGGTAATCGAGCACGTATTCTAAAAGGACCTCTTAGTGAAGGGCGGGTGAGACCCTTAAAAAACCATACCCAAATATTAAAGGCCCAATCAATATACATAAAAACATAAACAATTGCTTCTGCGTATTTCTACAAACTTAATATTATTTCATAGATTTTGAAGGTCCTATCACCCGATATACTTATATCTCTTGATCAGGAGGTCAATGGGAAGGAAATCTAGCCCCTTTTTTCAGTAAATTTCTTATGTTTTAAGGCTATTTACCCGACCCATACTAAAATCAGGTGATCTGTTGACGCGTATACTTGCTACAGGAACCTTTGACATCCTCCATCCAGGGCACGTTTACTTCTTAAGCCGGGCCAGGGCACTGGGAGATGAGCTTTATGTCATTGTTGCACGGGACTCCAACGTGACCCACAAGCCAAAACCTATCGTACCCGAGGAACAGAGACTGGAAATGGTAAGTTCCCTCGGGACAGTGGACAGAGCCCTCCTCGGCAGTGAAAACGATATGTTCGAACCCCTTAAGGAGATCAAACCCGACATCATTGCCCTTGGCTATGACCAGCGCTTCGATTCCGAAGTCCTCGAACAGGAACTTAAAAAACGGGGGATTCCTGCGAAAGTTGTGAGGATCTCTTTTTCCAGGGAATGCCCCCTCTGCAGCACCGGAGCAATCATAAAAGAGGTCCTTAAAAGGTACGTGTGACGGAACCCCTACCGTTAAAACACCCGTACTGAAAAAACCCTGATCAAAACTTTTTTCCAGGCTTCTTTTTTAAAAATTCAGTAAAAACATTAAAGGTCGAACCATTAAAGGTAAAAACTCTGGAAGACCTCCAAACGGACAGGACTTCCAGGCTAATAAGACCTTCAGATAGGACCTTCAG
>DUKH01000176.1:3385-11902 GCA_013329415.1 Methanosarcinaceae archaeon
GATAGGACCTCAGGAAAATACCTTTTCCATCCTTTCGAGAGCTTCACTTATCCGGTCGACGGAAGTTGCATAAGAAATCCGCAGGAAGTTCTCACCGGAAGGCCCGAAGGCGATTCCCGGAGTTACGGCCACATGGGCTTCTTTTAAGAGCTTTTCTGCCACTTCGGTCCCGCTTCCGAATTCACTCACGTCTGCAAAGGCATAGAAAGCCCCTTCAGGTGTTTTGCAGTTGAAACCGAGATTGTTCAGGCCGCCTATAAGGATGTCACGGCGCATTCTGAAACGGTCCACCATTTCCGTAACCTTGTCCTGGGGCCCCTGCAAAGCTTCAAGACCTCCGTACTGGACAAAGGTGGTGGCACTGCTCACGGAATGAGACTGGATCTTCTGGAGAAGCTTCAAAATCTCCGGTGGGGCGGAAAGGTAGCCGAGCCTCCAGCCTGTCATTGCATAGGCCTTGGAAAAGCCATTTACCGTAATGGTCCTGTCCTGCATACCCTCAAGGCTGCCAATGCTGATGTGCTCGCGGTCATAGAGGATTTTCTCATAGATCTCATCGGAAACAACCAGAAGGTCATGGTCAATGGCGAGGTCGGCAATACACTTCAGGGTTTTCTTTCCGAAAACTCCGCCGGTGGGGTTTCCCGGGGTATTTGCCACGATAAGCTTTGTTTTGTCGGTAATGTACTCGGAAAAATCCTCAGGGATGAAACCTTTTTCAGGAGTTGTGGGGACCCAGACCGTGTCCGCCCCGGCAAAACGGATGCAGGCATCATAGGTTACCCAGGCGGGATCAAAGAGGAGAGCCTCGTCTCCGTCAGCAAGAACCCCCATCATAATCTCGAAAATCGCCTGCTTTGCCCCGGGGGTTACGAGTACGTCGGCCTCGGTTACATCGAGTTTGTTTTCCGTCCTCAGCTTTTCGGCAATGGCTGTCCGGAGTTCCGGAATGCCCGCAGAGGGAGCATAATGGGTCATGCCTTCGTACATGGCCTTTGCCGCAGCATCGCAAATATTTTTAGGAGTATCGAAATCCGGCTCGCCCAGGCTGAAGTTAATGACGTCTACTCCATCTTTTGTCATTCGGTTTGCAATATTGGAGATCCTGATCGTTGCAGATTCTTCTACACGCTTGAGCCTTGCTAAAGTCATGGGAATGTTCCTGTATTTTCCATTTTGCTATTTACTGCTTTGCCGAGCTTTACAGCAGCCGGACCAGCTTCACGGCAGCTTCCACCGCTCGCTTTGCATAGTCCACACGCTGATGGGCTTCCATCCTGGTCATGCCTGGCCCGGGGATACCCAGGGTCACGGGTTTGTTAAACTCAAGGGAAAGGTCCATGATCTTCCTTGCCGCATGCTGCAAAACAACCTCGTCATGCTTTGTTTCCCCTTCGATGACTGACCCGATGGTGACCACGGCATCGATATCGTCCCTCTGGCAGAGTTTCTTGATTGCAAGAGGCATGTCAAAGACCCCGGGCACGAGGATTGTCTCTTTAACGCTTGCCCCCAGGAATTCGGCGTGTTCTCTTCCAAGCAGTTCCATCTGATAGGTCAGATCCCTGTTAAATTCAGCTACCACAAATCCTAGGCTGATACTCATCTGTAAAGGTCTCCGGTCTTGTTTTTACCTAAAATAATAAATTGCATCATGTCCTCAAAGGACCCGCATCTTCGAAACCCTGCCTCTGGCCGGTGCCTGCTTCCCGGACCAGTTTTTCAGGCTTGAAGAGCAGTTTTATCACGTTCAGGGCGTGTTCCCGGGTCCGCCTGTCCATCAGGAAGGCGAGTTCCTTTTCGTCTGTCCCCTCATCTTCGTGGACGAAGACTTCAATGATATGGGTGTTGGTCATAAGTTGTGCCAGGATAAGGCCCTGGGAAGCTTCATGGGCGCAGACCTTGTCCTTCTCCTGGGCTCCGGGCATGCCAAGGGCCATGACGATATCACAGCCTTCCTCTTCAATGAGTTTCTTGGCTGTTACAGGCAGGTCCTTGATCCCCGGCACTGTTACCCGCTTTATTTTCACGGAAACATTCTTCTGGATCTCGTCGATTGCCGCGCGTCCCATGTCATAGCGCGCAAACGTAGTATCTGCGATTCCTATAGTGGGCATGTTTATCCCGATGGAAATTATGAGGTTATGGCGTTTGTTTTCTGGGTATTCCTGAAGGTTTATAGACTTTACCTTATAGGTCCGCCCCTTCGCTTCAGAATTTGCCGACTTCAGAGTTTGTCGATGACACTGTTTGCGGCTTCGACTCCTGCCCCAAAGCTGTCCAGGTAACCCCACTTCTTCAGCACGAGTTCCAGTTCCAGGATAGTGGAAAGGACATCCCTGGCAGTTACGTTGCCCATGCTGCCGATCCTGAAGATCTTGCCCTTGAGGTGTTCCTGCCCACCGGCAATAATTATGCCCCGCTTTTTCATGTCTCCCTTGATATCTTCCCCATTAATGCCCTCGGGGGCTTTCATGGCAGAGACCGAGTTTGAGTACCGGCTATACTCGTTAAGCTGCGGGAGCATCTCAATGTTCATTTCGGCAGCACTTGCTCTCACGGCTTCGGAAAGCACCTTATGCCTGTTGATCCTTGCCTCCATGCCTTCTTCCTTTACGATATGCAGGGCTTCCTGCAGCGCATAGAAGAGAGGAATTGCCGGCGTGTAGGGAGTTTCGGTGCGGGCTTTACCCCCACTCTTTTTATATGCTTTGAGGTCATTGTAGTACGGTCTTTTCTTTACGTCATTCATGACTTCAAAAGCTTTTTCACTTACAGAGACCATTGCAAGACCAGGAGGTGCTGCAAGGCACTTCTGGGAACCCACGACTGCAATGTCAACGCCCCATTCATCGACCTTTACATCATCCCCGCCAAGGGAAGTCACACCGTCCATGATAAAGAGTGCGTCATGCTTTTTAGCAAGCTTGCCGATTTCAGCAGCCGGGTTAAGGATGCCGGCGGAAGTTTCGTTGTGGACGAGAGTTATTGCTTTTGCTCCGGCTTCGAGTTTTTCCTTGACCATTTCCAGGTCGACGGAAGTACCCCATTCGAATTCCAGGGGTACGACATCCCCGTAGAGGGCCGCAAGGTCTTTGAAACGCTGTCCGAATTTTCCGTTTTCTATGGCCACAACTTTGTCCCCGCTTTCAACCACGGAGCCAACAGCCGCTTCCATTCCTGCGGTACCCGAACCGCTGATGACAAAGATGTCGTTCTTTGTCTGGTAAACGTCGGCAAGGATTTCCCGGCAGTCGTCATAGATAGCCGCAAATTCCGCACTTCTGTGGTTGATCATCGGTTTTGACATGGCTCTCAGGACCCTGGGGGCGACTGGTACGGGCCCGGGCATCATGAGAAGGGTATCTTCCAGATCCATATATTCTATGCTCCAAAATTTTTAAAAATTTAAATGGGTTTCGATTAATTTTTTTAAGCTTTAAATGTTCTGAACCTTTTCTTTATAACCTTCCGGCGCATCTGAACCGGTTCTTATTAACAATTACTTACTTGAGAAGTTCCTGATAAGTTATTCCGGAGAAATAATTCCCGAGAAGTTATTCCGGATAAGTTCCTGATAAGTTGTTCCAGATAAATAATCCCCAGTAAGTTGTTCCTGATAAGTTCCTGATAAGCTGTTTCAGATAAATTATTCCCGGTAAGTTGGTACTAATAATTTGTTTCAGATAATTTCAGTTCTAATTTCAATTCTAGTATATAATCGTGTGCTTTCCACTGCCATACTCTGCTTAAACCCTTTGTTTATTCATGAATAATCAGAGGAAGTCGGGGCTCAACCGTGAAGGAGTCTCATGACGTCGTGTTTTGTCACGACCCCTACAACCTTACCCTTTTCGACAACCAGCACGGCAGGATTCCCCTCCAGGATATGGGAAACAACCGAGATCGAAACCCCGGGGGAAACTGCAGGGAAAGAGTCCTCCATCATATCCTGGACCTTCATCTGGGAGATGGACTTCTTTTTACTCTCACCCATCAACTTTACAATTATGTCTTCCGAAATGCTTCCAACAGGGATGCCCTTGTCCAGGACAGGGATCTGTGAAAAACCATATGCATGCATGAGGCTTACCACCTCTTCTACCGAATCCTCAGGAGAAACATTGATGACAGGAGAGTGCATCAGGTCCCTGATAATTATCTGCCGTTCCTTTTCAGCTTCATCAAAAGCTACGAGGATTTTCCTGACCGTCGAAAGCCTGGGGTCCACATCTCCCGATTCTATGCGTGCTATGAGAGGCTGGCTTACTCCTGCCCTTTTCGCCAGGTCGCTCTGGGTAAGTCTGAGCTCATTCCTCCTTTTTTTAAGATCTTCGGGTGTTGGAAGCTGCATACATATTACCGATAGTAATTATGATATTTAACGTGATTGGTTAACGTAATTTTAAGAGTTTGTATATAAAGAGCATCCATGCCCTGAACCCCATTTTGAAGGAAAATCCAATAAAAAGATTATTTGGGAAATAAACACTCTTCAAATATATTAGGGCAAATAATGCCAAAAAGAAACAGTGATAAAAAGAGAAAGAAACAGAAAGAGTGCAAAAATAAAAGAAAAATATAAATAAATGAAGAAAAATAAAAAAATAGTTAAAAATGAAGTGGGGTAAAAAAATAAAGAAGAGTATAAAAATGGCCTACCTGAAAGCGAAACATGGTGCTTCAGACAGAATTATTTTTAACATAATTATTTTCAGGCAGAGTAATTTTCAGCCAGAATTATTTTCAGGCATAATACGGGCTTTCGATTTCTTTTGACTTTTTGGTCCTGAGCTCCCCTTTTATTGCTTCGTAGTATTTCATGGTGTCCGGAGTAACCGAAGGGCCAGTTTCCCGGACGGCTTTAAGGAAATGTCTCTGCCGGACATTCCGGGCATGGATATCTTCCCTGAGGGCAAACCTCCCGGCTTTTTTGCAAACTGCTGCGATATCCGCCCCTGTGTACCGGTCAGTCAGGGATACAAGTTCCTCCGGGTTCACATCCTCTGCAAGGGACATTTTTTTCATGTGGACCTTAAAGATCTCTCGCCTGGCCCCTTCATCAGGGACAGGGACCATGATGAGTTCGTCGAAGCGGCCCGGGCGGAGGAGGGCGGGATCAATGATATCCGGCCTGTTGGTCGCGCCGAGCACGACAACGCTCCTGAGTTCTTCGAGCCCGTCCATCTCGGACAGGAGCTGGTTCAGGATCCTGGCCGTAACCTGAGGTACCCCTGCATAAGCCCCTCTTATGGGGGCAAGGGAGTCAAGCTCATCCAGGAAAACTATAGACGGGGCAACCTGCCTGGCCCGCATGAAGACTTCAGCAATCCGTTTTTCGGATTCCCCGTACCATTTGGAGAGCAGGTCACTTCCCTTAGCTGTGATGAAGTTCGCATCGGACTCATGGGCGATGGCTTTTGCAATAAGGGTCTTTCCAGTGCCAGGCGGACCGTAGAGAAGCACGCCTTTGGGAGCCTCTACCCCTATTGTCCGGAAGGACTCGGAGTGTTTAAGCGGCCATTCCACGGCTTCTTTCAAAAGGCATTTTACTTCATCAAGCCCGCCCACATCGTCCCAGCTGACGTTGGGGACCTCAATCAGGATTTCCCGGATAGCGGAGGGCTGGACATCTTTCATGGCTTCTTCGAAGTCATCCCTGAGTACCTGAAGGGAATCAAGGATCTCTTTCGGGATTTCGGGTTCCTTCAGGTTGATTTTAGGCAGGATCCGGCGAAGGGCACTCATAGCCGCTTCCCGGCAAAGCGCCGCGATATCCGCCCCCACGAAGCCATAGGTTATCTGGGCAAGGCCGTTGAGGTTTACATCATCGTCAAGGGGCATGCCCCTGGTATGGATCTGGAAGATCTCGAGCCTGCCTTCGGTATCCGGGACCCTGAGCTCGATCTCCCTGTCGAACCTGCCGGGGCGGCGCAGCGCCATATCCAGGGCTTCGGAACGGTTGGTGGCCCCGATCACGATCACGTTCTTCCGGCTCTTGAGCCCGTCCATCAGGGAAAGGAGCTGAGCAACCACCCGGCGTTCGACCTCCCCCGTAACCTCGGCCCGCTTGGGGGCGATGGAATCGATCTCGTCAAGGAAAATAATAGCGGGAGCATTCTTTTCAGCCTCGTCAAAGATCTCCCGGATCCGCTGCTCGGATTCCCCGTAATACTTGGACATGATTTCCGGACCGTTAATGGAGATAAAGTAGGCGTCGGACTCATTTGCCACCGCCTTTGCAAGCATGGTCTTCCCGGTCCCCGGCGGCCCGTGGAGGAGCACGCCCTTGGGAGCATCGATCCCGAGCCTGTCAAAGAGTTCGGGGTGTTTCAGGGGCAGTTCAATCATTTCCCTGACCTTGGAAATGGCGTCCTTGATCCCTCCCAGGTCTTCGTACATCACGGTCGGAATGGTCTGTTCGGGAGGAATCTCCACGGCCTCGGGTAGGAGTTCGATTTCGGTCATGTCCGTGATCTTCACGATCCCGGGAGGAGAGGTCGAGACCACCTGCAGCTTAATTTCCCCGAGCCCGAATGATGGGCCGAAACCCGGGCCGAAAAAGTCCTGGAAAAAGTCCTCGAACATGGGCCCTTTGCTGTACATATCCCTGTCCTGAGACCTCCGCAGACTCGTGGTGGATATAAAGTCCCCCTTTGAAACCGTGCGGTTCATAAAGACAGCTCCCAGGGCCTCGCTGGGGGCATAAATCTGCATCCCTTTTGTTACGGGAGACAGGGTCACATGCTTCGCTTCCTTCCACTCCGCTTTCCGGAGCTCCACATATTCCCCGATACTGGTCTTAGCGTTCGTGCAGATAAGCCCGTCCATACGGATGAGGTCAAGCCCCGTATCACCCGGATACGAACGCCCGACCAGGGCAGAGGTTGTCTTGCCTCCCCGAATTTCCACAACATCAAAGGGCTTGAGTCCCAGCTTTTCCCTGAAAGCTTCGTCGATGCGGACAATGCCCTTTCCGACATCTCGCTGATCCGCTTCCGCAACCTTCAGCTTGATCAAATTTTCGTCTCCCTCAGTCAAATAATACCCCCGTTTCCGGCAATGAATAATTCTCAGTTCTGGACATGCACCTGGATATCACCTGAATATGCACCCCGACCACCTCCCTCGCAAAAAGTCGGCCGCACCTTCAGTTTTCCCCCAAAACGTCAGCCGTATCTTCACTTTCCTCGCAAAACGTCAGCCATATCTTCACTTTCCACTCATACTGACAACTGAGTCTTCAGTCGCTGACCTTCCTGGCCTCTTCATCAAGCTCCTTCAGGTTGGTTGGGATCGGGTTTTCCTTGAGGAGCTTTGCAAAGTGTGCCAGGTTGTGGACCATGTACCGCACCGTCCTGTTGGTATAGAGGTGCCGGTCCCCTCCGGCTTCGATGTAACTCGGACCAGGACCGGCGTCACCCACCCAGTAGCAGTCAACATTCGGAGGTATGGTGCAGCCAAGATGTGTAAGGTTAAAGAGTGTGTGCGCACAAATATTATGTGCCCCGTCCTCGTTCCCGGTTACCATGACCCCTGCTACCTTGCCGTAGAGCGGGTACTGCCCTGTCACGGGATCCCCATCCGCATATGTCCCGTCAAGCCTTTCCATGACCATCTGGCAAACCGAGGAACGCACCCCGAACCAGATGGGCGACGCAATGATCAGAATATCGCAGGCCTTTACTTTTTCAAGAATATGAGGCCATTCGTCCCCCTCCCCCTCATCGGACGAAACCCCAAAAGAGATCTTATGGTCGACAACCCTGATTACTTCACTCTCCACCCCAAGCTCCCTGAAAAGGTCCACGGCTTTGTCAATGATTGCCCTGGTGTTGGAGATCTGAGGTGACTTTTTCAGAGTGCAATTCAAAAAAAGCGCCTTAATCGCCATAATAGTATGTTTTCGGACTGCCGTTATATATACGGGGTCGGAGGATTGTTCAGGAATACTGATTATGAAATACCCAATGCCTTTTTTTTGACAACTCCGAAAAAAAACCGGAAAACAAAAAACGGAAAACTGGGTAAGAAGGAATAAAAAAGGAAATAAAAATCAGAAAGGAAAAAAACAAAAGAAACCGAAAAAACAAAAGAAAGAAAATAAAAGAGGGGACGAGAGAAAGGTTTATAACCTTATCTCCTTTGCCATTTCCTGGAAGACCTTTCCTTTTTCGGTGGTTATGAAAAGCCCGTCTTCATGTTTGATGAGTTCTTTTTCCTTCAACATTTCCAGATACTTCTGAGCAATGTTGAAATTCAGATTTACTTCATAGACTATATGTGTCTTCTTTGCTCCGTTAGTTGCCACTCTCAAAATATCGACAGCAATATCAGTCCTGCTTCTCCTCTTAATACCAATACCCCCCATACGTAGAAAAATTATATTTGTAAGGAACTTAAACATTGAAAACTATATTTTGATGAATCTTAGTGCATGTAACTAAGATTCTTATTGTTAATCGTTTTGCTTACTATATAACATTATCAGTGTGATCAGTAGTTCCGATCAGACTT
>DUKH01000115.1:0-9538 GCA_013329415.1 Methanosarcinaceae archaeon
TCTTTAGCTCAGGGGTAGTTCACATGTCTGCGCATATTCTATAATATTTTTTTCAAGTTTTCTTTGATTGATCCGTTTCGAAACTTTTATCACTATGAACTATTTTTCTCTATTGTGCATAAAAAAATAAAAAATAATATGATCTTGTATTAATTTATTTAATATTATGTTAAATTAGTACTCATATTATTTGCGAAAATATGTTAAGATCATATTTTTCTTTGTTTTATTGCTAAGTTTGCTTGCTATGGAGTAAAAGGTGAAAAAATGAAGATTCTGGTTTGCGGAAAAGGAGGAAGCGGCAAGAGCACGGTTACTGCTCTGCTTGCAAAGTCGATGGCTGATAAAGGCTACAATGTCCTTGTGGTGGACAGTGACGAGTCGAATTTCGGGCTTCACAGGCAGCTCGGGCTTGAACTACCTGAAGATTTCATGAACTTTCTGGGAGGCAAGAAAACCCTTATTGAGAAGATGATGGGTGCGATGAAAAAAGGTGAGAAACCCGAATTGTTTGAAGAAAACTGGAATATCGCCGACATTCCCGGGCTTTACGTGGCTACCAACGGGAACATAAAAATGGTTTCAGTAGGCAAGATCCATGATTTCGGGGAGGGCTGTGCCTGTCCCATGGGTGCGCTTGCAAAAAACTTCCTGAAAAATATCACCCCCGGAAGCCGGGACTTCGTGCTTGTGGACACTGAAGCCGGGGTCGAACATTTCGGAAGGGGGGTAGAGGAAGGGTGCGACCTCATTTTAATGGTACTGGACCCCTCCTACGAATCCATCAGGCTTTCGGAAAAGGTCGCTGAGTTATGTGACAAAGCCGGCAAAAAACTTCATTTTATCTTTAACAAAGTTGATGGAAGAGGCAGGACTGCAATGTTGGGGGCTGTGGGAGAGGAACGTGTGTTGGGTATTATTCCTCCGAGCGATGAGCTTTTCCAGGCAGGGCTTGCCGGCAGGGAGTTCGACGTCTTCCTCCCTGAAATTGAATTCATTGTCGGGTCCCTGATTTCCGGGGAGTCCAGTTGAAACTGAAAAGGTGCCTTTAAGGTTAGTATCTGCTGCCATACAGGCTGTTACTACATTGGGAGCGTGGGGGTCACGAATATTCCTTTTTTAGGTCGGGGATGAAGTGAACCCTCACAGGTTTTTTGTGCTCCTCCCTGGGAAAACCGGAAGTAGAGTTTCAATCGCATAGATAAAAGTAATCTGAGCAATTGAGACCTGACGATTTCTGAGTATCCGGGAAACCGTGCGTGCGGCCCGAAGCATACTCCATCTTTTATTGGGGTGGCCTTATGATATTTGATTTTTTTATTCTTCCAAAATTTTTCTGGGAATTAAGTACTACCTTTTGTTAACGCTGTTTACCTTTATTCTTATAAGAAAACTCTTTTATCATATTGAGTATTACAATATTTTGACAAATTAACATTTATAGAAATAAAATTTCCATAAAAATAAATATTTCAAGTGAATGTTTTGAAAAAAATTATGTTGGGCTACGCCTGAACAGGGTGTTTTTATTTTACACCCCGTTTGGGGGGTTCCAGGCTCCGTCTGTCTTTCTTTAACGGGTTCCTTTAACGATGGACTGAATCGGAGTTTTGAGATTTATATCTCGCCAGAATTGCTCTACCCGGAACTGCTCTATCCAGAAGGGGATCTTCCATGAATCAAAAACTCAAGCTCATCACGCTCATTTTAATGCTGCTTGCCGTAATCAGTGCCAGTGCCTGCATAGGTGGGGAAGAGGACGGAACTGCTAAAGGGGCAGGTTCCGAAGTCTCTTCCCAGGAACTGACCGTGGGAATAAGTACGGATGTCAACAACTGGTACCTGGACAAGTTTCCGGATGGAGACGGCCGTTTTGTCTGGTCCCAGATCTATGAGACCCTGGTCAGGCTTGACCCCGACCTGAACATCGTCCCGGGCCTTGCCGAGTCCTGGGAAACGCCGGATGACGGCAAGACCTGGGTCTTCCATCTCCGGGAAGGAGTAAGCTTCCATGACGGGACACCTTTTGAAGCGGACGCGGTTGTCTTTTCCTACTCCAAACAGTCCTATGTCGCCCAAGCTGTGCTCAGGCCCATCGAGAGTGTGGAAGCCCTTGACGCCCACACCGTGAAGTTCGTGCTGGCAAAACCCATGCCTCTGCCTTTCTACCTTACCCATGTAGCCTGGCCGATAATGAGCCCTGGCTCTATTGATGCTGAAGGAAATTTCGTAAGCCCTGTAGGGACCGGTCCTTTCAAGTTTGAAAGCCGGGCCAGGGCTCAGGAAATCGTACTCTCGCGCAACGAGGAGTACTGGGGAGAGAAGCCTGAGCTTGAAAAGGTCACTTTCAAGGTAATTCCCGAAGCTTCCACCAGGGTTATGGCACTCGAGACCGGGGAAGTGGATATGATCATCAAGGTCCCCGAATATGACGTCTCCAGGCTCGAAAGTGAAGATGGCATTGAGGTATACAGGAAACTTACTACCTTCACCGACTTCCTGCAGTTTAACTGCGAAAAAGCTCCTTTCAGCGATAAAGCGGTCAGACAGAGCGTTGCCTATGCCGTAGATACGGAAATGATTACCAGCGAGGTGCTTGAAGGGGTCGGGGAAGCCGCAAAGGGAAGGGCTTTCTCTCCGGTGATGATGTACTCCAACCCTGACCTTGAGACCTATTCCCGGGACCCTGAGAGGGCAAGAACCCTGCTTTCGGAAGCCGGCTGGGAAGATTCGGACGGGGACGGCATAGTGGAAAAGGACGGAGAACCCCTGCAGTTGACTCTTCTGGTCAGCAAGGGGGTCTGGGCGTCCAGGCACAACCCCATGGCCCAGGCAATCCAGGGTGAACTTGCGGAAGTGGGAATTGATGTGGAAATCAAGCTCCTGGAAGGAGGGGCTATTACCCAGCTTGAAAACTCCGGGGACTTTGACATAATCCTCCGTACCGGCTACTTCGTCTGGGGCCCCTATCCGAAGCATTTCTTCGTGCGCCATTCCGTGGCTCCGTATTCCCACTACCGGAACGAGAGCTACGATGAGCTCGTAAACGCAGCTGACATGACCGCGGACGAGGAAAAGCAGAGGGAACTTTACTATTCCCTGCAGGACTTCGTGATCGAAGAAGTCCCTGCCTTCTATCTGGTCCACGAAGAAAAAATCGTAGCTGCCAATTCCTATGTGAAAGAGTACACCATCACCTCCGAGGACCCCTGGCTGAACCTTGAGGGAGTGCATCTGGAAAATGAATAATTTCGAAAAATGAATAATTCGGAAGGATTTGTTTCGAAAAAAATAACTCCAAAAAATGAATTTATTCGGAAGAAATTATTTCGAAAGGAATAATTCATGAAAAAACGAATTGCTGTGGAAAGAAGTTAAAATCCCGTACCCTTTCCACTTTCGTTTTTATTTTAGGTTTCTTCGCTTCTTATTCGTATCTGAGGAAAAACCGGACCGAGAAAAATGTGGAACTACATAGCAAAACGCCTGCTCCTTATTTCGGTAGTGATCTTCGGGGTTACGCTTGTTACCTTCTCCGCGATGTACCTTGCTCCCGGGGACCCTGCCGAGGTCATTGCTCTTGCCAGGTACGGACAGGACCTGAGCGCCGAACAGATCGAAGACGTCAGGGAAGCGGAAGGGCTTGACGCCTCTGTCTATATTCAGTACTTCAACTGGCTTGAGCATGTGCTGCACCTGGACTTCGGGAAGTCCGTTATCAGTTCTGACGATATCCTTGAAGAGATCCTGCTGCGCCTGCCCGCGACTGTCGAACTTGCCCTGGCAAGCCTGTTTCTCTCCCTGGTGATTGCCATTCCCGCGGGGGTCCTGAGCTCCCTCAAGCAAAATACCCTGCTCGACAATGCCTGCGTTTTCACTTCCCTGCTCGGGGTTTCTATCCCCAATTTCTGGCTCGGGCTTCTTTTAATCTGGCTTTTTGCCCTGACGCTTCGCCTGCTCCCGAGTTTCGGTTACGGGAGCCTGGAAAACCTGGTCCTGCCCGCCCTGACCCTTGGCACTTCCATGGCTGCGGTAACGACCAGGCTTACCCGCTCCAGCATGCTGGAAGTGCTGAAACAGGAATATATCGTGGCAGCCAGGGCAAAAGGGCTTGATGAGCGGACGATCCTGCTAAGGCACGCCCTCAAAAATGCGCTCCTTCCGGTCCTCACCTTTGCCGGGATGCAGCTTGGCTATCTCCTGGGCGGGACCGTGATCGTGGAGACCATATTTTCCTGGCCCGGGCTTGGAAAACTGCTCGTGGATTCTATCTTTGCACGGGACTTTGCCCTGGTCCAGGCCTGTGTGCTCTTTATTGCCATTTTGTTTTCGCTTTCCAACCTGGCAGTGGATATCCTCTATGCGGTGCTCGACCCGCGGATAAGGTATGACAAACATGACTGAAACAGGCGGCATGACCGAAACAGGCAGCATGACCGAAACAGGTGGCATGATTGAAACAGGCGGCATGATTGAAACAGGCGGCATGACTGAAGTGGGTGGAGGTGCATAAATATGACAGGAAAAAGACTCAATACCCGGGAATTCCGAAAAAACAGACTTGCAGTGTTTGGAGTCCTGCTTATCTCTTTCCTGGCCTTCCTTGCGCTCTTTGCCCCCTTTATCTCCCCCCACGACCCTCTCGAGCAAAAGCTTGATCGGAGGCTCGAGGCTCCCTCTTTCGAATACCCTTTCGGGACTGATGACCTGGGGCGCTGCATTTTTTCAAGGGTAGTCTACGGAACAAGGATTTCCCTCGGGATCGGGGTCCTCGTAGTCGCTGCGACCTCAATTGCAGGTACGCTGCTCGGGGTGCTTTCCGGGTACAGGGGAGGCCTGTTTGACGAAATCGTAATGAGGGGCGTGGACATAGTCCTTGCGTTTCCCAACATAATTCTTGCCCTTGTTATTGCAGGGCTGCTTGGTTCCGGTTTTACCAATGTCGTACTTGCCCTTTCCCTTACCCAGTGGCCGGTCTACACGAGGCTTGTCAGGGGGCAGGTCCTGTCCCTGAAAAAAAGGGCTTTCGTGGAAGCTGCAAGGGCTCTTCGGGCTTCGAACTTCTATATCATGCGCCGGCATATCCTGCCCAACTGCATGGAAAGTGTGGTCGTGCTCGGGACGCTGGAGATAGCCCATGTGATCATATTTGCGGCAGCCCTGAGTTTCCTCGGACTCGGGATCCAGCTCCCTGACCCCGAATGGGGCGCGATGCTCAAAGCCGGGATCCCGTACCTCCGTAGTGCTCCCCACCTGACCTTTTTCCTGGGTTTGATGATCATGCTCACGGTCATGGCCTTCAATTTCGCCGGCGACGGGCTCCGGGACTGCCTTGATACGGAGACAAATCGGGAGGTGATGGCAGGATGAGCTTGCTTTCGGTAGAGGGCCTGGATGTTTCTTTCAGGACCAGCAGGGGGGCCGTGAAAGCCAACGATGGCATTTCCCTTGAGGTTAAAGAGGGAGAAATCCTTGCTCTCATCGGGGAAACCGGGTGCGGAAAAACTACTTTTGGAAAAGCTCTTATGAGGCTGCTTTCGAGGAATGTGAAGCTCGAAGGCAAAATCATTTTCAAGGGGCGGGATTTGCTGGCCCTTTCCGAAAAGGAAATAAGGCATCTGCGGGGCAAAGAAATCGGGATCATGCTCCAGAACCCTTCCCTTTCCCTGAACCCTGTGCTTTCGGTAGGGGACCAGATAGCCGAAATCTACCGCTGCCATGAAAACTGCGGAAAAAAGGAAGCAAAAAAGAAAGCCGGGGAGATGCTCGAACTCGTGGGGATCGACCCTTCCAAAAAATCCGAATACCCGCACCAGTTCAGCGGGGGAATGCTCCAGAGGGTCACGGTTGCAATGGGGCTTGCCCTGCACCCCGGACTCCTGATTGCTGATGAGCCTACCAAAGGGCTCGACCCGCAGACAAAGCAGCAGATTGCAGACCTGATTTCCGGGCTTGTCCGACGGGAGGGTTCTTCCTTGCTCCTGATCACCCATGACCTGGAAGTTGCGGAGAGGGTTGCGGACAGGGCTGCGGTCATGTATGCCGGGGAAATCGTGGAAACCGGAGCAGCAGGGGAAATTTTTTCCAGCCCGAAACACCCCTACACCCGTGCTCTCCTGGAATCCCTGCCCGGAAAGGGGCTTCGTGCCGTCCCGGGGCAGAGCCCGAGTTTTGTTTCCCCTCCTCCGGGCTGCAGGTACCACCCCCGTTGTGAATTTCGGATGGAAAGCTGTCCAGAAATCCGGCCCGAGCTCCTGGAACTTGAGGGAGGAAGGCAGGTCAGGTGCCTGCTCTATGAGAATAAGGCAAGGCAAGATACAGGGCAAGAAACGGGGGGGGAAGACACGGTGACACTCTTAAAAGTCGAGAACCTGAAAAAGTATTACAATTCCGGGCTTTTCCGCAGGCAGGTTAACCGGGCTGTTGACGACGTAAGTTTTGAGCTTGAAAAGGGCAAAACCCTGGGGCTTGTCGGGAAAAGCGGCTGCGGCAAATCCACACTCGGAAGAACGGTCCTGAGGCTGATGGAGCCCACGGGGGGAAAGGTCTTTTTCGAAGGCAGGGACGTTTCCGGGCTGAGGGGCAGGGAACTTAAAAAGCTCGGGACGGAAATGCAGATTATTTTCCAGCACCCAGAATCTTCCCTGAACCCGAAGATGAAGATTTACGACTGCATTGCCGAGCCCCTGAGGATTCACGGGCTCTGCGGAAAAGAAGCTGAAGAAAACAGGATTCTGGAACTTATTGATGCCGTTTCCCTGAATGAGGAATTGCTTTCTCGTTATCCGGGGGAACTCAGCGGAGGACAACTGCAGAGGGTGGTCATTGCCCGGATCCTGGGGTTGAGGCCAAAGTTCATTGTGGCGGATGAGCCCACTTCCATGCTTGACCCCCTTGTCCAGGCCCAGATCCTCTCCCTGCTAAAAAGCCTCCAGGAAGACTACGGGATCAGTTTCCTGTTTATTTCACATGACATGGAAGTCGTAGAGTGGATGAGCGATGAGGTTGCGGTTATGGAGGGAGGGAAAATAATTGATTTCAGGTGATTTCTTGTGGTTTCTATGATTTCCAATTGATTTCCGATTAATTTCTAATTTATTTCCAATTGGTTTCCATCGGTTTCCGATTGATTTCCAATTGATTCTTTCATATTAGCAGTTACATGCTTGCAATTACATCAAGGCAAGGACGAAACGAAAGCTCTAAAAGGAGATTAAACTTGAAAGTAGAGAACGACATAATGGAACTTCCGGCTGTGGGTGGAGAACTGTTCTTCAAGCTCATGGACGACTCGACCAGGGGACTTAAAGAGTACAGGTTAATCGAAACGGCTCTTGAACTTGAGGTTTTTGAGGCTCTAAGAACCCCTCTTCAGGCAGGGGAGCTTGCCGAAAAACTGGGGTGCGACCCTGTGTTAGTCCCCCATTTCTGCGAAGTTCTCGTCAGGCTCGGGTTTCTGGACAGTTTTGAGGAGATAGCTGAGGTTGAGGAAGAACGGAGGGAAAATGAGAACGACGAAAGAGCCGAAAAAAACCCGGCTTTCCCCTGGTATGTGAATTCGGAACTTAGTGCTGCATATCTCCTTAAAGATAGTCCGTTTTCCCAGCAGCATTACCTTTCCGAAAAGTTCAGGAACGTTGAGCTCTGGGCCCGTTTGCCCGAGCTTATGAGGAAGGGGCCGGAGGTTGTCGAAAAAGGTCCGTTTTTCGGGGAGGTTATTAGCTGCATGGCTGAAAACGCACGCTGCGGGCTGCTCCAGGAAACCGTCAGGACGGTCATGGAGAATGTTGATTTCGGAAATGTCCGGAAACTCCTGGACCTGGGAGGAGGGCACGGGCTCTATGCCATTGCTTTTGCAAAAATGAACGAGCAGCTTGAAGCTTTCGTATTCGACCTTCCCCCTGTAACCGTAAAGACGAAGCAGTACATTGAAAAATACGGGGCTTCAAACGTGGACGTAATTCCCGGGGACTTCTTTAAGGACGAACTCGGGACCGGGTACGACCTGGTCTTCTCATCCTTTAACCCCGGAGGCAAGGTCCCCGAACTTATCCCGAAAATCGCTTCAGCCCTGAATGAAGGCGGGGTTTTCGTAACCCGGCAGGTCCCGGAAGAAAATACGGACTCAAATCCCCTCTTCAACCTGGACTGGAACCTCTGGACCTTTGAAGACACGAAGAAAGGAGGTACAGGATACTGCTTTGAAAACAGCGTACCCTTCAATGAATATATCGGGATGCTGGGTGATTACGGGCTTGAAGTCTTCAGGACCCTGGACATGAAAGAAGGGTCAAGGATGGTGTTTGCCAGGAAAAAGTAAGGGGATTAACTTTTAATTGGCGGGCGGATATCTAGTATATGGGGATTGCTGTGATTCATGAAGCCATGTTCTACGAGAAACTCGATGCCGATAAGGTCCAGTGCAAACTCTGCGCCCACAGGTGCAAAATAGCGCCCGGAAAAGGGGGCTTTTGCAGGGTCAGGGAAAACCGGGGAGGAGACCTCTTTACCCTTATTTACGGCTCCGTATCCAGCGAAGCCGTGGACCCGATTGAAAAGAAGCCGCTATATCACTTTTATCCGGGTTCCTTTGCGTATTCCGTGGGGACCGTCGGGTGCAACTTCCGCTGCAAACACTGCCAGAACTGGACGATTTCCCAGACCTGCGTGGAAGATTCCTATACAAGGGACATTCTTCCCGAAGACCTGGTGGAAAGGGCGCTTATGTCAGGGTCGAAGTCCATCGCCTGGACATATAATGAGCCCACGATCTGGCACGAGTACAGCTATGAAAGTGCGAAGCTTGCAAAGGAAGCCGGGCTCGGAACTGTCTATGTGACAAACGGGTACATGACCCCCGAAGCCCTTGAAAATATTGCTCCTTACCTTGATGCCGCAAACATTGACATCAAAGCGTTTACCGAAAAATTCTACCACGATGTCGTAAGTGCGAAACTGGCTCCGGTGCTCGAGTCCTCAGTTCTGGCAAAGAAGCTGGGAATCCACGTGGAAATCACGAACCTGGTCATTCCCACCCACAACGATTCTCCTGACGAGCTCCGGGAACTTTCCAGATGGGTCTACAAGAACCTGGGTCCGGACACTCCTCTCCATTTCACCCGCTTTCATCCCCAGTATCAGATGCGGGACCTCTCCCCCACTCCCGTGGAAACCCTTGAGACGGCCTACAAAATAGCACGCGAAGAGGGGATGAATTACGTCTATGTCGGAAACGTTTTCGAGCACAAGTACGATAACACCTACTGTCCGAACTGCGGAAAAATGCTTATTCAGCGCGGGCTCTTCGAGATCGAGAAATACGAAATCACCCCTGAAAAGACCTGTCCGAAATGCGGGGAAAAAATCCCGATTACGGGAGAATACGCGGGTTCGAGGTACGAACTCTGAAATTGTGGGGGTTTGAATGCCTGGACCCCGGGTTCTTGCGTATTCCGGGCTGTGCGTAAAAGAGATAAAAAACTCCGGGATTTCAAAAAGAAATCCGGCTTTTTTTACTTACAGTTTACAGTTAGTTTAC
>DUKH01000115.1:9880-11001 GCA_013329415.1 Methanosarcinaceae archaeon
TACAGTTTACAGTTTACAGTTTCTTTATTCAGGGCTCTGCGACCTCTTTGGGCTTTTCGGCGGCTTTCTGGATCTCTTCCAGAAGTTCGTCGTCGGTTTTGCCTTTGATGTCGATACCCAGCTTTTCGGCAGTTTCCTGGACTTTTGTCTTTGCAGCCGGGGCTTCAGCCGTGGGCTCCTTTATGGATTTTTCAAATTCCTTAAAGGACTGTTCGGATTCTTTCTGGGCTTTCTTGAATTCTCCCACCGAACCTCCCATGGACCTGGCAAGTTCCGGAAGTTTGCTTGCCCCGAAAAGGAGCATAACCACTGCAAATATCAGTATTAGTTCACTTGTGCCTATTGGTAGCATGGCTTTTAGACCTCAAGTTTTTCGTTTTCTTAAAGAGTACTGGGGTTCTGGCAGCTTAAAAATGATCTTAAAAAATTCTTCTGATCTTAAAAGTTACTCTGACCTTTATGTAGGGAAAGGATTTTTTATGATATATAAAGTTTCTATTTTTTAATTATTATTTGATGAGTTTTTATTATTATATCAGTATAATACTCCCTGCCCGGAAGATAATCTGATTGCCATAAACGATAATCTGATTGCCATAATAGTATCTGGCTTAATCATATTTAGTATTCTGTCTGATTGCTGGCTTGTCTGTGGGACTTATCTTTGAATAGTATTTGCTTCGAAAATCCGCTTTGTTTTCGGCGGAAATTCAGCTGTCCCCTTTTCCTTCCTTTTCCGGGAGGGAAGATTTAGCTTCCAGTACGCTTCCGGGGTCGGAATTGATCTTTTTCTTGTTTTTTTCCTCTTCCTTTACCTCTTTTCCCTTATTTTCCCCGTTTTCGTCGGGGCTGCCCTCCTGCCTGACTTTCCGGGTGTAGGGGTCAAAGTCTGTAAGCCCGAGTTCCGCCGCACGCTGGGCTTTTTTAAATTCCCCTACGGCACTCCCGAGAGACCTTGCAAGCTCGGGGAGTTTCCGGGGTCCGAAGAGGAAGAGGGCAGCGATTAGAATTGCGATCAGTTCAGTGGACCCTATCATTGTCGGATATTATTACCCACCAAATATAAAAATTCTTGCAAAAGGAACGAATTTCGGCTTTCAAAAGAGCCGGACAAGGAGCAG
>DUKH01000115.1:11388-15009 GCA_013329415.1 Methanosarcinaceae archaeon
AGAAAGAGGGAAAGGGCCAGAATTGCGCTGTAGACTAAAACCCTCTGTTTTTTGAGGGTTTCGTACTTTACAAGCTCCATTTTCACGGCAAAGATAACAAGCAGGGGTGCCTGGAACACAATACCGAAACCTGCAAGGATCGTGGTCACGGCTGAGAGGGTGCTGTTGACCGAAAGTTGCGCTGAAGCCAGGTCTCCCGAATAGAAGATCACATATTTGAACATCACCGGCAGGACCAGGAAGTAACCCACGGCTGTCCCCAGGATAAAGAGCAGGAAGGAAGCGGGCACGACTTTTAAGAAGAAGCGCTTCTCCTGGGGATAGAGCCCTTTGCCCGCAAACCTGTAAAGCTGGTAAAAAATCTGCGGGATGGAAACTGCAAGGGCAAAGACCAGGCAGAGCCTGAGCCTGGCAAAGACCCATTCCAGGGGTGAGTAGACTGACATGCTAATTTCGGGGCTTATGAATTCTCTCCAGATGAGCAGCATCCCCTTCTCCGAAAATGGGTACGCAAGCATCATTGCCAGGAAAAGCCAGATAAGAACGATCCCCAGCCGGTTCCTGAGCTCATACAGGTGGGCCATGACGGGTTCTTCAAGGTCCCCCGGGACTCCTGAACCGGATGCGGATGGGGACCCCTTTGCGTATGCAGAGCCCTTTGCGTTTGCGGACTCGTAGTCGAATCCGCGGCTTTCTCCGGGGCCGGTGGCTTCTCCGGCAGGGGTCTGGTTTCCGGGGTTATGAGAATTCATGTTTACTGTCTTTACTGCACTTAAATAAATATATTAATATCGGAACAGAATATTACATTTATTCCCGACACTACTCCGCGGATATTCCTGCTGTCTCTTATAAGAATGTTAAGAATAAGGATAGTACAAGAATAAAGATAAGGATAGTACAAAACATTGTGTGGAACAAAAGAAAGTGGGTAATTAAAGGGGACAAAAATAAAGTGGATAAAAAACGATATAAACGCGTTTTTGCGTTGCAAAAAAGGTACTCCATATGTCTGAAGCTATTGAAAGTTTAAGCGTAATCCTGCTGACCCTGCGAAAAAAACTGGTATTAATCGCGGCAGTCCTGTTTTCGGGCGTTGCGCTGTCTTTCCAGTTTACAGGCCCCCTGATCGAAAGGATGAAAGAGGACCTCCTTCCGGAAGGTGCAAAACTTATCTACGTCACCCCTCTGGAAGTGATGATGCTCAAGCTAAAGCTCTCTTTCATTATCGGGCTTCTTATAGCCTTGCCCTTTATTGCTTTTTACATCTACAGGGGTATTTCACAGCGCTTTGCTTTCAGGAACCCGGTCGTTGTCAGGCGCAGCCAGTTCGTCTTCTTAAGTTCGGCCTCCCTTGTCATGTTCATCCTTGGGGCTTCCTACGCTTACTTTATAATGCTGCCCCTTTTCCTGAAATACCTCTACCTGAACGCAGCAGGATCAGGAATTTCCGCGACCTATTCGGTCTTCAAGTTCATCTCCTTTGCAGCAGCCGGAACAGCCCTTTTCGGGCTGATCTTCGAGCTTCCAATCGTGCTAACCTTCCTTACCCGAAACGGTTTCGTGAAGTATGAAACCCTTGTCACCTACCGAAAGCACATCTACATCATCTTCCTGTTTGCAGGGGCTGCGATAACTCCCCCGGACGTAATCAGCCAGGTCATGGTAGCCATTCCCATGGTTATCTTTTTCGAAATCAGCATGGTGGTCGTGAGGGTGCTGGGAGTGAAGAAGAGAAACAGCATCGCTGCAACTTGAAGGCCCCATTAAAGGCTCAGGATATTGAAAATTCAAAAAAGGCGCACAGAAAATGGATTACTCAAAAGCCCTGCCGGGCAGGATGGATTTTAGATGGCTTCTTATTTGGCAGGCAGAACAATTAAGGCAGACAGAACAGTTGACAGCAAATCCCGGCAGGGCTTCTCTTTTTGTCTCTCTTTAATCAGGGTTGAAAAAGCTGTGTGGATTGAAGGGCATGGGCGTGTTTGGGGGTGATATGATGATAGTCGTTAAAGAACCCAAACACGCCCCTAGTTCTCCGTTTCCGCACTCGCCTGTTCATATAAATAATTGTTTTGGCAGTATTTAATGTTATCGAAACTATTTTATAAAATTGTTTTTATATTCTATTTTACAGGGATTCTTGCTAAGTTTCGAGGTATATTTTGTTTAAATCCGGGGTTCATAGCACGTTTTTTCGCATTCCCTCTTTTCCTTTTCCAATATTTCCTCCCGGAGTATTCCGGAAACCGCGGAGAACAGGAAGCTCCGGATAATACTTTCAGCACGCTCCGGAAAGTATTATTTAATTAAACCCCGTATTGAGCAGGTTATGGAATCCCGGCAAGTAAAGGCCAGTGCCCAGGTAATTGCGGCATCCGTTATCTATGGGTTTGCAGGCATCTTTTTCGTTTATGTAAGGAACATGGCTGCAGGGCCAGTGGTGTTTTACCAGCTCCTTTTCGGGTTCCTTTTCCTTGCCGCATACATGGCAGCCACAGGCCGGCTTTCCGGGACACGTTTGAAGGGAAAACGAAAAGCCCTCTTCCTACTCGGGGCCTGGCAGGCAGGGGTTTTGCTTTCTTATTACACAGCTGTCCGCTACACCAATGTCTCGATTTCCGCCCTGCTCCTTTACACCGCCCCTATCTACGTGGTTCTTCTGGCCCCCTTTTTATTGAAGGAGAAGCCGAATGTGCGAAACCTTGCCGCTCTTGCGCTTTCCCTTGTCGGAGTGGCAATTGTGGTGGGGCCGGAAAACTTCTCCTTTGGCGGGGGAATCGCTGGTTCCGCTTATCTCTTCGGGATATTGATGGGGCTTTTGGCGGGTGTTTTCCATGCCTGTATCATCATGACCTCCCGGCACCTCAGGGACGAATATTCGGGCCTGGAACAGCTTTTCCTTTCAACAGCCGTGACCCTTGTGCTCCTGCTCCCTTATTCCCTGGAAACTCCTGCTTCCTCCCTGCTCGAAAACCTGTCCTTGCTCCTCTTTCTGGGGGTAATGATCACCGCTCTCGGTTCGATCCTTTACTTCACGGGGCTTATGCACGTGAAAGCCCAGAACGCCGGTATCATTTCCCTGCTCGAACCGGTGAGTGCCATTCTCTTTTCATACCTTATCCTCGATGATCCTGTTTACCGGAGCACCCTGCTGGGCTGCGCCCTGATCCTTTCAAGTTCGTTCCTGGTGAGCCTGGAAGGGGAGGAGGCTGCCGAAGGGACTTCCGGCGGGGAAGTTTCACTGTCCGGAAAACCAGCCTGCTTATTCAGGCTTTCCGGGGAAGTCCAGGATAAAGCCGGGGGTAAATAGCAGGAAGACGGGCAGGTAAAGATCGGTAAGTTAAAGACATGAGAATAATTAATTGAATGTATTACTGGAATGATTGGTGGATATATTGATAAAACGTTTTATTTAATAAATAATTTAAAAGATGAGGTGCAGAAAGTATTTCCGGAAACAATTTTCTTTTCGGAACAGGGAGTATTTTTTCTCTCCCATAATTTTTCCTGCGTAACATTGACAAAATTTATTAGCAATCATCCTGTATTCTTATCCAGTATCCCAATGTATTTTATTGATTACGTGTTAAATATTTTATTGATTACGTGAAAAATATT
>DUKH01000115.1:15355-21338 GCA_013329415.1 Methanosarcinaceae archaeon
CTTGATTACGTGAAAAATATTTTATTGATTGCGTGAAAAACATTCCTTGATTGCGTGAAAAACATTCCTTGATTACGTGAAAAACATTCCTTGATTACGTGAAAAACATTCCTTGATTACGTGAAAAACATCCATTGATTACATGAAAAATATTCCTTGATCATGTGAACAGGGCCTGGTATTTCTATGGTAGACGTAGCTCAGGAATTGGAAGCATTAAGGCAGAATTTGCTTGACCTTTCCCTTCGAAACAACCTTCTCAATTACCGCCCTTCGCAGAGACGGACCATTTCGATCACGGGAAAAACGCCTGCAGAGATCTACGAGATTTTTGTCCTGCAGGAAAAATCAATGAAATTCAGGGCAAAAAAAGGGCCCGGAAAAGGCAGGAAATCCGCTGGCGGGGGGGCTGGGGATGATGCCGGTCCCGAAGGGGAAAGCAATCTGTTTAAGACGATCGGGAAAATCTTCACTCCCGATGAAAAAAACAGGGCTCCTTCTTCCCGTTTCGAGCCTTTCCTGGATGTTCCCGAGGACAGTGAAGCCCTTGAGAGAAAACTTTTTTATGTCCATAACCAGGCAAATTCCATTTTTGAAGAACAGGGTTACCCCGTGCTCTATCTGGCCCTCGGTTTCCTGCAGTGGGGGGACAGCAGGTCTTCCGTGAAAAACCCGAAAGCTCCTCTTGTCCTGGTCCCGGTCGAGCTGAAAAGGATCGGGAAAGGGCGTAAGTTCAGTCTGCAGTGGACCGGAGACGAGATATTTACCTCGATTACCCTCCAGGCAAAGATGAAAGAGCTCGGGATAGAACTCCCGGAGTTCGAGATGCCGGAAGAGGGAGCGGGCATTGACAGTTATCTGGAAGACGTCCTCAAGGCCATTGCCGAAAAACCTGGCTGGAAAGTCCTTCCCGAGGTCGGCATCGATTTTTTCAACTTCAGGAAATTTGTCATGTATAAGGACCTGGACTCTGCCACCTGGCCCGAGGACATGTCCCCTGCCGAGCATCCCCTGGTACAGAGGATCTTCAATCCGACAGACCCCGAAAGTGTCGAAACGGGTTTCCTGGAAGAGGACGTGGACCTGAAACTCTCTGCAAAAGACAGCTACCATATCCTGGACGCCGACTCTTCCCAGATCGCTGTTACGGAGGATGTGAAAAGCGGAATGGACCTTGTGGTCGAAGGGCCTCCGGGGACCGGAAAGTCCCAGACCATTGCCAACACCATTGCCGAGCTGCTGGCTATAGGGAAGAGCGTCCTTTTTGTCAGTGAAAAGATGGCCGCCCTCCAGGTTGTGAAGAGCAGGCTGGACGCTGCGGGCCTGGGGGACCTCTGCCTGGAAATCCACAGCCACAAGACCAGGAAAAAAGCGGTGCTCGAAGAACTGGCAAAGACCTTGAACCGGTCAGCTCCGGCGGCTATCAGCCCTGACAGGGATATTAATGAACTGGAAAAGCTGAAAACGGAACTTAATGAGTATGCAAAGACTCTCGGGGAACCGGAGGGGCAGCTCTATTCCAGCCTCTACACCCTTTACGGCGTAAGGGAAAAGACCAGGGCTTATTTCGAAGCAAAAGACAGGAAAATGCCGGGGCTCAAATTCGAGGAGACTGAAAATTGGAGCCTTGATGCCTGGACTGAAGCCGAGTCCGTCCTGGAAAAGCTGGGCCAGGTGCTGCCTGTCCTGGGGCCTGTCCGGAAAAATCCCTGGTACGGCTGCGAACCCGGGCTGGTGCTTCCCCAGGACTGCGAGGAACTCGAACCCTTTGCAGGGGAATGCGCCGAAACCTTTGAAGCCCTGGAAAAGGTGGTCAAGGCCCTGAACGACCTTTCCGGGACGTCAAAACCAGCTTCCCTGAAAGGGCTTTCGGATGTGGGCAATGCCGCAAAACTCGTTGCCGCTTCAAAGCCCCTGGACAAAAAGATGCTGGAGAACCGCGAATGGGAATCCGAAAGTTCCAGGGCCGAAGCCGGAGCCCTGGTCTCGAAACTCAGGCAGTACAGGGAACTGCACTCCTTTGTGGAAAAAACTTTTTACCCCTCGATTTTTGACCTTGATACATCCGAATTCGAGGAACTGTCCCATGGATTCCTGAAATTCCTGAACCCGAAGTACCGCAAACTGAAAAAAGAAATTACAGCCTGTTATGCCTTCGGAGCCCCTTCAAAAGACAGCCAGGTCCTCCTTGACCTCTCCTGCCTCTCCGAGTGTGAAACCCGCAAGTATGAGCTTGAGGCTGCCGGAGCAAAGGGAAAGAAGTTTTTCGGGGAATACTGGAAGGGCTTTGAAAGCGACCCGGCCCTGCTTGAAGAATACGGTCGGTGGATCATCCCATTCAGGAAATATGTGGCTGAGGGCGTATTCACGGATAAGGTCTTCGGGCTTGTAACTGCCGGGGTCGAAGCCGGGGAATTCGAGCCTGCTCTTGAAGCGGTGTCCGGGGCGAAACAGGCTTTTATAGAGGCCCTTGGAAACTTCGGGTCCCGGATAGGGGCTGATTTCGGGAAGATGTTCGGGAAAGAGCTTGAAGAAGTAAGCCTGAGGACGCTTAAAACCAGGATTACCCGCTGGGGAAACGAAACTTCATCCCTTGTTTTCTGGAGCCAGTACCTGGGGTACAGGAAAGCCGGGCTTGGCACTCTTGCAGCCCCAATGGTCGAGGATATCGAGGCAGGGAAAATCGAGCCTGAGGACATGATCCCTGCTTTTGAGGGGAACTATGCCGAAACCCTTCTCCATAACGCCTTTAAGGAACGGCCCGTCCTTTCTACTTTTATCCGGGAACTCCATGAAGGCAGGATCAACAAGTTCACGGAACTCGATAGGAAGGTCCTTCTGGAAAACCGGAAGAGGATCATCCATTCCGCTTACGAGGAAACCCCTAAACTTACCTCCGGGGCGTCCCGGGCGTCCGAAGCCGGGATTCTCCTTAACGAATTCAACCGGAAACGGGGGCATATGCCAATCCGCACCCTCATGACAAAGGCAGGGGGCCTGGTCCAGAAGATCAAGCCCTGTTTCATGATGAGCCCCCTTTCGATTTCCCAGTACCTGGACCCCAGAAGCACCCGTTTTGACGTGATCATCTTTGACGAGGCCAGCCAGGTCCGGCCCGAAGACGCGGTCGGAGCCCTCCTCCGCGGAAATCAGGTCGTGGTCATGGGCGATTCAAAGCAGCTTCCTCCGACCGCTTTCTTCGATACGGTGATCGATACTCCGGAAACCGAGCCCGATGACTACGGGACAGCCGGGGATATGGAAAGCATCCTCAACGTCTGCAAGCGCGGGTTCCCGATAAAGACCCTGCGCTGGCACTACAGGAGCAGACACGAGTCCCTGATTGCGGTCTCAAACCAGGAGTTCTACGACAACCGGCTCTATGTCTATCCTTCCCCCATGCAGAAAGATGAGCGTCTGGGCCTGAAATTCATGCACCTGCCAGATGCCGTCTACGACAGGGGTAAGAGCGGGGCGAACAGGGTGGAGGCAAAGGCTGTTGCCAGGGCGGTTTTCGAGCATGTGCTTAAGTACCCGGATAAGAGCCTGGGAGTCGGGACCTTTAACGTGAAGCAGCAGGAAGCCATTCAGGAAGAGATCGAAGCCCTCATTAAAGCCAACCCCGGAATCGACCTGAATTCCGGCACCAGGGAAGGAGAACATTTCTTCGTGAAAAACCTGGAAACCATCCAGGGGGATGAAAGGGACGTGATCCTGCTGAGTGTCGGTTTCGGCTTTGACGGGAACCGTAAACTTTCCCTTAACTTCGGGCCCCTGAACCGGGAAGGAGGGGAGCGCCGCCTGAATGTCCTTATCACCCGGGCCAGGGAAAAGTGTGTGGTCTTTGCGAATTTCACCTCAAGGGACCTTCACCTGGACGAAAATTCCTCTTTCGGGCTCCGGGCCCTGAAAGTCTTCCTTGAATTTGCGGAAAACGGAAGGCTTCCCACTCCTGCCGGAAGCGAGGAAGAATTCGATTCCCCCTTTGAGGAAACAGTCTCGGATTTCCTTCGGGAAAACGGCTTTGAAATCCACAGGCAGATTGGTTGTGCCGGGTACAGGCTTGACCTTGCCGTCCCCGACCCCCGCTATCCGGGCAGGTACCTGCTGGGAATTGAATGTGACGGGGCAAGTTACCACTCCTCCCCGGTAGCCAGGGACCGTGACCGCCTGCGTCAGCAGGTCCTGGAAGGGCTTGGCTGGAACCTTTACCGGGTCTGGTCCACGGACTGGTACCTCCGCCCGAAGGAAAGCAAAGCTGCCCTGCTTGAGGTGGTCCGTAAGGAGTTCGAGGCGGCAAAGGCGGAAGTAGGGGCCGTTTTTGAACCCGTGGAATTCGTCGATCCGTGGATTGAGGAAGAGAACTCAGCAGAGCCGGATATCAGGGCAGAGTCAGCTTCCATGGCTGAGCTTGAAGCCGGGACCTCTTCAGGCTGTGAATTGGAAAATGAGATTGAGCCTGAACCTGAAGCCTCCTCTGAACCTGGATTAAGTGAAGAGGTCTCCGAAACCCGAGATAACAAAGGGCAGAGAACTATCACCAGGGTCGGAGACGAACCCCTGTATTTTGCGGGGGAAAGGGCAGAAGAAGATTCTGACGTGTCCGGGCTTGAACTTGAAAGTGACGAAGCTGTGGGAAGGGACTTTCTCCCAGAACTGACTTCGAGAGCAGAGTCAATGAAGTCCCTGGCATCAGAAACCTTGAACCCCCGTTCTTCCCGGAAGTCCGGGAAGAGCAAACTCCTGAAGTTTGAAGCGGAAAACGGGTACGACCCGGACGATGTCCCTGGGAAGGAGACAAAGTTCGTGCCTGAACCGGACTTTGAAAAGTTGAACTTTTTCGAGGCATCCCCGGAAATCGATCCTATCGACTGGTCCGGAGCCCGGGGAAAGAAGATAAGGAAGCCTTTTGTCTACAATTTCGGGTCCCCCGAGGATATGGGGCTTGAGCCGGATGTTGAGTCTGAACCATATTCCGATTCAGAACCTGTTTCCGGCCCTGAACCATATACCGATAATGAGCCTGTTTCCGGCCCTGATCCCGGAGCTGAGCCGGAACTTTCCGGGTCGGAGTCCGAATTTGAGCCTGAAAAAAGGTTTGAAACCGGGGAAAGGGTTGAGTTTGAAACTGAAATCAAAGCTGAAATTGAAGCACCCGGTTTTCCAGGCCCGGAGTACAGGGCTCGCCCTGAGCCCGAACTTGAACCTGAACCCGGGTTTGAACTTGAAACTGATTTTGGCCCCGAAACCGAACCTGAAAACGGGTCTGAATTCCTTTCTTATGAATACGAAGTTTCGGATACAGGGGAATCGGATAAAATTTCTCCGGATAAAGGGAACGGCAGCAAACTGCCTGCGGATAATGAAGATTCCCTGGAAGCGAGGGTGTCTGTTTACACGGTTTGCACGGCTTTCGGGCTTTCGGAGTCCTGCGGCATCCTGGACATTTCGGCTGAAGAGCTCGAAGCTGTCGTGGTAAAGATTGTTGATTGTGAAGGGCCTGTCCATGTGGAAGAGCTGCTCCAGCGGATTAAAATGCAGTGTAATATCCCCCGGATGCTCGGGAAGATCAAGCAGAATATCCTGGATGCCGTCACCTCGGCTGAAAAGGCGGAAAGGTTCAGGGTAAGGGGAGACTTTCTCTGGCCGATATCCGAACCTGCACACCTTCTCCGCAGGCGGGACGGGGACACTTCTCCGAAGATCGAATGGATCTGTGACGAGGAAATCCGGGAGGCGGTCCGCTTTGTCCTTGACAACCAGTACTCGACTCCCCTGGAAGACCTTGTGATCCAGGCTTCAAGGGTGCTGGGGATTAAAATCACGCGTAAGAATGCACGGGACCGGATCGAGAGTCTGATAAGGTCCGGGATTGAAAGCAATGAGCTTACCCGGATGCCCAATGAAATGATTTATTTTGCGGAATAACGGGGATATTCCTGAGAATTGCCAGGTATTCCTGAATGAATGAATGAATGAATGA
>DUKH01000101.1:0-2431 GCA_013329415.1 Methanosarcinaceae archaeon
ACTTAGAGCTTATCCGAAAAGTCCCGCAGCTCTGAAAGTTATCCATGCGCATGCGAAATGAAGCATAGCAAAGTAATTCTCAAGCTTCTTTTCCCATCGAATAAGCAGTCTTCTGAATCGATTCAGCCAGGAATGCGTTCTTTCTACAACCCACCTTCTTGCCTTATGACCTGGTATCTTTTTTTCTATTTTTTCTTCTCCACGTCTTGGGATATGGGCAGTATACCCATATTCTTCAACCAATTTTCTGATATCAGGAAAATCATATCCCTTATCCATGCATATATTCTGAATTACTTCATGTGAAGGTCTTTCAATAATTATGTCATCAAGAGTCTCTTTTACAAGCATTTTATCGTGCCTATTGGCTCCATCCACGGCAACAGAAAGTGGTATGCCTTTACCCTCAGTTAGCATACTCCTTTTTGTTCCTTTTTTGCCACGGTCAGTGGGGTTAGCTCCTGTTCCATCTCCTCCCAATGGTGCTTTTGTCATAGCTCCATCCATTGCTTGCCACTCCCACTCTAATCCTTTTTTGTTATCATACACCATCAGACCAGCTTGCCACATTGTCTCAAATAATCCTGCCCTTTGCCATTCCTGAAATCTATCATGTACAGTGCTTGGAGCTCCATAACATCTTGGCAAGGCTTTCCATTGACAGCCAGTACGAAGGAGATAATAAATACCGTTCATTATTTTCCTATCATTCTCTCGCGGTCTTCCAGGCTTCTTTTTCGGCTTTGGGAGGGGTAGTAAAGATTTGACTATATTCCAGAATTCATCGGAGATCTCGTAGTCGTGTCCCGGTTTTCGTTTTGTCACTACTACAAATTACCATACATAGCAGTTCTTTTACTTTTCGGATAGGCTCTTAATCTGCTGTGCGATCACCAGCAACCCTAAAAATTATGCAGGCTGCGTGGTAATAAACAATTCCGACCTCGATGAAGGCTATCTCAATTACGAAAGCAGAATCAAACCCACCAAGATTTTTACACTAAACAGGAAACTAATAATCAAATATCTTGCGAAATTAAACATTGAAAAAAGTAAAGAAGTCCTTCGGAACCTTAATTCTTCCATCAATATTGAAGATGTAGCTCTTGAAGAATGAAGGTTTTTCAATGAGCTCCCTCAAGCGGACTAATATAACTCCTTTTATATATTACCTGAATTCCGTTTCGGGAGCACGGTGTCCGTTTCACTCACTTCGCTCCCTCAAGCGGACCAGCATCACTCCTTTTATATATTTCCCCCCGGCCCCACAGGCAAACGATTCAATTCTGCCCGCCTCCTCGAATTGCACCGGAGAAATAACAAGGAATATAAATATTAATATAGATTCGTATCCTGAACCCTCAAGTATATTTTACGAGTAATATTATTGGGAAAAACCGGGATTTGATGATAAAACACAGACTGAGCCCTTCGCTAATAGCCAGATTTTTTTACCACAACTGTGAACGCTATCTTCGATACCATGCAACACCCCTGCAGGAAAGGGCTCGAATCGGGATTCCGGCTGTCAAGCCGGACCAGAGCCCGGCTACGAAGGCTCTTCTGGAAGCGGGGAACCGATGGGAAGAGCTTGTGGTCCTTGAAAAACTGAAGGACAATTTGATGGTCCCGGAAGGAGAGGAGGCCTTACATGAAAGGGCTCATTCCGTAAAGGAAAGCCTGGAGATTTTCAGGAACTTGAAAAAAGGGGATGCAGTCTACCAGCCTACGCTTTTAGTCCCGCCCCGGTTTTATCGGAAGTACAATTTATCCCCTGAATTGTGCGGGTTTTCGGCTTGCAGACCTGACCTGATACGGGTTGTGGAGAAAAGCTCGACAAACCCGACAAACCCGATAGACCTGACAAACCCGACAGACCCGATAGACCTGACAAACCCGACAGACCCGGCGGATCTGGATGATTCGGACAAGCCGGGCAGGCCGGGCGAGCTCTGCCTCCAGGTAATCGATGTAAAAGCCAGTGACGAACTGAGTTCGAGCCACAGGATCCAGGCTACGTTATACGCCCTGATGCTGAGAGAAGTGCTGGAGGAAAACGGCATTGATATGCGGGTGGACATGGACCGGGCAGGCATCTGGCTTTACGGGCGGGACGAGCCGGAACTTTTCAAGCTGGGTTTCAATATCAGGATTATCGAGGAATTTTTGAGGTACCGCCTGCCAAAAATCCTTACAGAACCTCTCGAAGCCGTGCCCTGGCATGTGTATCACCGCTGCGAGTTATGCGATTTCTACCGGCACTGCAGGGAAGAGGCTGAAAAATGCAATTCGGTATCCCTTATCCCTTACCTTTCGGTCAGCGGGAGGGAATTTCTCCGGGAGGCGGAGTGGGACAGCAGGACTTCGATAAATACCCTGGGCGAGCTGGAGGCTTTTCTTGAAACCCGGGGAAGTGAAGGAAGTGAAGGAA
>DUKH01000101.1:2761-6734 GCA_013329415.1 Methanosarcinaceae archaeon
GGAAGTGAAGGAAGTGAAGGAACCGGGGGAACCTGGAAGGCTGAGGAGGTCCTGGACAGGTGCGGGGCTTTGCGCGGGAAAGGGGAGCTTTTACGAAACACTCTCCGGGCCCTGAAAGAAAAGGAAGTCGTGGTTAACAGGGGAGTTTCCCTGCCGCTGCCTAGGAATGAGGACGTAAGCCTTTTTCTCACCCTCCAGAGGGACCCGGTTTCGGGCAAGATTTACTCGGCGGGTTTTCGGCGCTTCAAGGGGAAATCTGTTTACGGAAGTCCGGTAAATGAAAGGATTTACGTGGCGGAAAGCCCTGAGAAATGCGAAGAGATACAGCGGAGATTCCTGCTGGATTTATTTGATGAGTTGAAAATCCTGCATGATTATAACGAAGCTTTTAATGAAGCCAATGGAGCCAACGGAGCCACCAGTAACGAATCCACCGGCAATGAAGCTAATAAAACTAATGAATCCACTGCAAACCAACCCGCTGCCAATGAATCCACTGAAACTAATGAAACCCTGAAATGGAAGGAACAAAAGTCCCTGCAGACATATGTTTATGACATCTATGAAGCCTCTTTGTTCAGGGAACTCCTCCGGGAAGCGGTAAAAATCCCGGAACTGGCACCGGTTGCCCTGGAGCTTTTATTCTATTATCAGGACCCTTCGCTGTTCGGGGAAAAGCAGCACCCTTTTGCAAAAGTATCGTTCCCGCTTGTTGTGCTGACCGAGGAGATCCGGAAGCTGGTATGTTTGCCGATCCCCTTTTCCCTCCGGCTTCCCGAGGTTACGGAGGCTTTGCCGAAACCTGATTTCGAATTTAAGCTTGACCCGGGGGACCTGTTCTGGTTCGAGCACAGCAACGCGCTTAAGAGCGACGCAATCTCAATGGCCTGGGAGAAAAATAGGGTTGAAGCGGCTGGCTGGATTGAAAAGGAACTTTCGATGCGGCTCCTTGCAGCGAGCAGCGTCCTTGACGGGCTCCGGGAAAAAACCCGGGACTCCCTGGTCAGGTGGCCTCCCAAATTCCGGATCCCGGCGTCCCAAAAGTACAACTACCCGGAAGTTTCCAGGATGATCTTTATCGCCCGATATGAGTCTTACCTGAGGAACCTGGAGATAAGGGAGAGGCGCAGCCTTCCTTTTTCGGAAAGGGTGAAGGAAGGGATCAGTGTTCCTGTCCAGTACCTGGAACAGAACCTCTGGAAAGTCAATTCGGACCTGGACTCGGGCCTTTTTGAACAGAACGAAAACTTCAGCTACCTCCTGGTCCCGAAGGGAGTTGACGGGGAAAAAGCCCAGCTTACCTTTGAAGATTACAAATACCGGACAAATCTGCGGAACCCCGGCAGGAGCAAAGTCTGCTTTGCAATGGTCAACAAGAAGGTCAAAAACGAAAAAACCGGGAAGGTAATGGGGTTTTTCCTGGAGGTATATTATAATGAGGACCAGCTGGGTTTTTCCAGCAACGATGCCCGGGCTGCTTCAGGCTCAGCTCCCAAACAGAGCTTTTTCAAGACCGGAGACGAGGCAGTCCTTCACCCGAGGTTCACAGACTTTTCCTCGGAACGGATAATTTCCCGGCTCACCGAGCTTGACGAGCAGCTGGAACACGACTTTATCCGGCTTTTGAGAGACCCCCGGGGCTTTTCAACCCCCATCCGGGAAACCGGCAGGGTCCGCACTGCTGCCCTGAAGCATGCCGAAAACTCGGGCTTTACCCCGAGCCAGCAAAAAGCCTTCATCCACATGCTGGAAAACCGCCTGACCCTTATCTGGGGACCCCCTGGGACCGGAAAGACCTACTTCCTTGCAAAAGCCCTTTTGAACCTTGTCCGGGCAAAAATGGATGCAGGGGAAACGATCCACGTCGGAATAACGGCATTTACTCACTCCGCAATCGAAAACCTGCTGCTAAGGGTCCGGGAATTTGCCGAAGAAGAGGGGCTTATGGAGGGTTCTGGAGAAGTAGAAGGAAAAGGAAAAGGACTTGAAATTTACAAATTGAAGGACGTAAAGACCCAGAAAGCCCGGGAGGCCTTAAAAGTCCTCTCCGAATACGATATCCAGGAAAAGAGCACCTGTCCCTTCCTGGTCCTGGGAGGGACGGTAAACAGCTTCAACAAAATAAAACAGAAATGCGACCCCTTTGACGTCCTCATAGTTGACGAAGCCTCCCAGATGAAACCCGCAGAACTGGCTCTGGGCATGTCCGTCCTGGACGAAGGAAAACGGCTCATCCTTGCAGGGGACGATTTGCAGCTCCCGCCCATCATAGCCGGGGAGTATCCGGAACCCGAAGACGGTCTCCCGGGCCTTTACGACTCCATCTTCTCCTACCTCCGTCTCAGGGACAGCAGCCCGGACCCCGGATACACCTGCCAGCTCCTTGAAAACTGGAGGATGAACGAAACCCTGTCCGGCTTCCCGGCAGCAGCCCTCTACGGCAAAGGCTACAGGCCGGCAAGCGAAGGGATCGCAAAGCAGAAGCTCAAACTCCTGCCGTCGGGTTCTGCTGGGTCAGCAGGGTCAGAAACAGAAGCAAAAGCGGAAGCAGAAGCCGACCCCAAACCTGAACCCGAATCCAAACCCGAATTCATAAACTGGGTCCTTGACCCGGAATACCCTTTAAGCGTGGTAATTCTTGAAAACACCCGGGCTTCGATAGAAAACGAGATAGAAGCCGAACTGGTCGCAAAACTCGCCGTATCCTTGAGGCAGACCCTGTGCCTGGATGAGGCCGGCACCCCCTGCCCGGACTCCGGGGAAGGAGACTCTGATTTCTGGAAACACGGCTTATTTATCGTAAGCCCCCACCGCGCCCAGATCCGCACGATCCGGGACGAGCTTGGCAAATTGCGATACTGGCAGCACCGCCCCTTCGTGGACACGGTTGACAAGACCCAGGGCCAGGAAGCCGAAGCCGTGATAGTGAGCTACGGGGTCAGCGATATCGATACCGCAATGAACGAAGCCGAGTTCATCTACAGCCTGAACCGGCTGAACGTGTCGATAACCAGGGCAAAAGCAAAATGCGTGGTCTTCCTCCCGCGCCCCTTGCTGGAACCTCCCCTTGACCTCCTGAAGAATGCCGGGGCGAGCAAAGGGCTCGGGCATATGCTTGAGCTTGTGGAGTTTTGCAGGGAGAGAGGGGAAGTGGAGGAGTTCGAGGTGGAACTTGAGCAGGGGGTTTGCAGGTTGACGGGGATAAGGGCAAAGGCTAACCGAATTGAGGATTAAAATTAATGGTCTGGCCGCCAAAGTTTTATGATGATTTTCTTTGGGGACGAGGTTGCTTTTTTTGTTTTACGGACTCAGAAACCGCGGCCCTCACTGGTTGACAGTTCCCGTCAGCAGCCACGCAAAGCGAAGCTTTGCGGCTTTTCCCGGAAAATGAGATAGATGATGAAGAAGAAAATGAAGAATTGTCACCAGATTCGTATTATGCAGCTTTCAATTCGATGGTAAAGAGCCGGTTTAGTTCCAATCGGGAGAATATATACAACTATATTTTTATATTTAGTCGGCGGCGGACTCATCCAGACCCCTCACAACCTTCAATGTACAAACAAAAAAGGTAAGTTACTGAATGAAAATACAGGCTAATAATGCCACTCTATTCTTTCAATCTTTTTTCATAAATTCGGGAAAGGCCGTTTGCTGACGCAAACGGTGAGGACCCTGTTTTCTCGCCCGAGTTCCGCTTCGGGAGCACGGTGTCCTTTTCAGTCGCTGCGCTCCCTCAAGAGGACTATTATAACTCTTTTTATATATTTACTCGGCTATTGGCTCACCCAAATCCCGCACAACCTTCAGTTTAGAAGCGGAATTGCTCTACGGAGCCGAAGTTTTTATTCTCCCTCTTCCTCATAAACCCCTGTAAGCAAAATCCTCTTCTCAAAACCGCCTCTTTCTTCCCTCTTCTTTTCCTGGATTTGCTCAACCCTTTCAAACCCTGTGACCCGGGAAAGCGCATCAA
>DUKH01000138.1:0-2553 GCA_013329415.1 Methanosarcinaceae archaeon
TTCAACTGTCAAAGTTAGGTTTTAATACTCCTGTGAAATAATTCAATGTTTCATTAACTGCCCATCCATTTCATAACATTTTTTAAAATATTATAGTCAATCAATTCATTTTCCGGAAAAGCCGCAAAATAAGACCCATACTTCCTTTCCAGCCCCCCTTTCCCGGGCATTCCATCCGGAAAAAAAGCCGCATAAAGTTTATTACAGGGACGACATAACCTATAAGCAGTCAATCTTGATAACCTATAAGCAGTCAATCTTGAGAAACAAAGGACTTTGCGGGGTCGTAAAAGCAAGCATGCCCCGGGAGCCGTCGAGGTGAAATAATGGCTGAAGCTGAAGTAATCACGGCTGTTGGCCGGAACAATAAACCCATCAATGTGGGGGACGTTGTCAAATACGTCAACACTGATACAATAAGCCGCGTAAGCGAGATCAAAGAAGACGAACAGGGAGTCTGGGTACTGCTTGAGGCAACAAACCTCTGGTACAGGGATGAAACCCTGGAAGTCACGGACATTGAACTCAAGGAAAAGAAAGAAGAAGAGGAATTAACAGCCAAAGAAATGGAAGAACGGATCCGGAGAGGAAAGGAAGACATGGCAGCTTTCGATCTTTCAAAAACGACAGGAGGAGGGGCAGGAGGCTAATACTCCAGCCCCCTTTAGTTAAGGAATTATATTCAACAACTTTTTTGAAAAATTGAGTGTTATTTTCAGCTGCCTATTTGTTCATTTGCTTTATTTTTTATTTTCGTTGTTCATTTGCTTTATTTATTTTGCAATTTGACCCTCTGAGCTAGGATGCACTTTCCTCCATGCCGGCCCCCAAGGGGATATTGAGGTGTTCCAAGGGAGTTCATGCAGCGGGCCATGACAGCTGCACCCCGAGCAAGCCCGTCGTCCACGAAAACAACGCGCTCATCGACTTTCGGGGTAATGCCCATTTCATCCAGGCATTTCAGGATCAGTTTTGGTTTGTTTCCGGTAATTCCGGCCCTGCCTGTGATCCCGATGGTGCTGTCCTCAAAGACCAGCCCTTCGTCTTTTGCAACTTTAACCAGCCTGCAGGTAACACCCGCCATTACCTCGTCAATGACAGCCGAGATGACCTGTACCCCATATTTCTTGCAGATTTCCATGCCGATTGCGCTCAGTTTGCCCATATCGGACCCGTTTTCTCCAACATCACAACCGATGAGCACAACCCCCACTTCTTTAGCCCCTTCGGAACTCACGGGCACGCTCCCATACCTCGTCCTGTCTTCAGGGACTTTTTCTATAATGATAAGGTCGTTAATTCTCTTTGTGTATTCCTGGATTACCTTGGCCTTCATTTTCAGGGTCAGGAAAGAGGGAGATTTTTCGTCTTTCAGGACGTCGAGCGCAGTTCCCAATTTAGCATCCACGACCCTTGAACCCCGGATGATGGCATCGGGGATTGCACCCGCATAGCCACAGAAGTTCCCGATGGTCTTTGCGTAGGGCAGGTCGGGACTTGTTATCCTTCCGTCCAGGGTGGTCCCAAAGTCAATGGAGAGACAGGGATTCCTGAAATCCACGTCCGTCATTTTGGCTGCTTCCTTGATCCCTGCCGTTGCAAGTTCTCCTTCCATTTCATTCGCAACAATTTCAACTCCTGTGGAGCCTATTGGAGGCAGGACTCCTGCAACAGCCCCGTCGAAAACCACCTTTTCCATCTTGCTGTATTTCTGGAACTTTTTTGGAATATTTGAAGTGGACATCGGGGGAGTCATGTTTTTTGGCGGAACGCCGGCAAGGAGACAGCCCTCTGCAAGGGCTTTGACGAATTCCCCGACCTCATCCGGCGAGTCAAACCCCGCAACAACCCCTGTGGAACGGACAACAAAGTTGAGGTCGGTCTTAATATCCAGGTTGGCTTTATCCAGGGACTCGAGCAGGCTGCTGCGCACAAGCTCCGCAATGGACTGCCGGGTCAGTTCCACGCCCGTAAGCGTCCTGCCGAAAACCACTTCTCCGGGTTTCGGCCCCCGGACGTCCCTGGTCATCTTCACGACCTTGTTGATAATATGGGTCCTGCCTGTGTCCATGTTGGTAGCGGTCAGGATACATTTCGTGGTGGTGTTTCCAACTTCCACGGAAGCCACGATGAAGAAAGGTTTAGACTTCAGGTCAAGTAAACGGACCTGGGGAGATTCAGCAATTCTAGGTTTCAGAGCCATTTTTATTCCTTCTTAAAATCTGTAAATTTTATGAGTTGTATTTTAAAAGACTAATTTATGAGTTGTATTTTATAAGACTAATCTATGAGTTGTATTTTATAAGACTAATTTATGAGTTGCATTTTATAAGACTAATTTATGAGTTGCATTTTATAAGACTAATTTATGAGTTGCAATTTAAAAGATTCCTGTAAACAAAGGTTGTGAACAAAGACTGTAAACAAAGGTTGTGAACAAAGGGATACTTCAGGATACCTGCAAAGGATTCCGAAAGAGGAATTAAACAAGAACACAATTTATTCGAAGTATAGAGGAAGGTATTAACCAGAGCATATAATAATGTTTCCAAA
>DUKH01000138.1:2942-8589 GCA_013329415.1 Methanosarcinaceae archaeon
CAGGAAAGGGAAAGAGATAGGGGTTTACACCCCGACACACAATACTTTGTTACATTTATACTCGTTCAGTTTCACCTGTGTTTGCAGCGTTAACGCTTTCGCCTCACTTTCCGACCTGCCGACCCTGAGAAACTCAAAAGCCCCAACCGATATTTTAATAAAGGAAGCGTACAGCGTCTAAATATAAAGATTGTAAATATATAAATGTGGTGAAATTACAAATGAAACCATACACACACCACACAAACCACATACACCACATACCTCACACATTATAATTGACATACTAATTGACTAACCCTTCCGGATTGGCGCAAATCAATCACCCGGGACGAGGAGTCGCGTGCTGCCTTAATTTGTCGTGTTAACCTTCATTGGAGGCTTTTAATGCCACTTGATCCTATCTGCAAGAGAATTGTGTCAGACAGTACTGAATACGTTTCGGACTACGGGGGGAAACCGTACTATTTCTGCAGTCCCGAATGCAAGCAAAAATTCGAGGTGCTGGAAAAGAATGTTATCCGGCTCAAGCGAAACCTTAGCGACAAGGAAAAAATTTCCTTCGGAAAACTAAAGCGAGATATCATCAAACCGGGGATCTGCACCCTTTGCGGAGCCTGCGCCGCAAGCTGCGAGTCCATCACCATCGAAGACGGGAAGCCAAAACTTGTAGGGCCCTGCAAAGCCTGCGGTGTCTGTTACTACCAGTGCCCGCGGACCATCACCACGGAAGAGGGGCTGATCGGAAACATCCGCTATGCTTATGCCGCAAAATCCGCCATTCCCGAATTAAAGGGCCAGGACGGCGGGGTAGTGACTTCTCTTCTCCTTTACGCCCTGGACGAAGGGCTCATTGACTGCGCCGTAGTCACCAGCCAGTCAAAAGAAGAACCCTGGAAACCCATGCCAATCGTGGCAAAAACCCGGGAAGAAATCCTGGAAAGCGGGGGCAGCATCTACTCCCATTCCATGACCATGGAAGCCCTCATGAGTGCCATAAAACAGGGGATGAACAGCATTGCCTTCGTGGGCACGAGCTGCAACATCGATGCCGTAACCAAGATGCAGAAAAGCTCCCACGGCTTGCTGCACCTATTCATGCGGGCCAAAATCCTTAAACTGGGGCTCTTTTGTATGGACACTTTCTCCTACGAAGGAATTAAAGCGGTGCTTGAGAGTTACGGGCTCTTGCTCGGAGACGTCGACGCCGTGAAAATCAGGAAAGGAAAGTTCGAAGTCTTCCTCAAAAATGGGGAAAACCGCACCTTCGAACTCAGCGAATTCGACGAATACCGGAGCTCCTCCTGCAAATTCTGCACGGACCTGACCGGAGAAAACTCGGACATCTCCTTTGGTGGCGTCGGAAGCCCAAAAGGCTGGACCACAGTCCTCGCGAGATCATCCATGGGCTACGAAATCTTCAAGGAAGCCGTTGACAACGGGTACATCGAAGCAAAGGAACTGACTACTGCCGACGAACTGGAAAAAGTCCTCAACCTCGCCAAGATGAAGAAGGTCCAGATGTACGCCCTGCACATGAGGGAGAAAGCGTGAAAATTTCGAGATAAAGTCGAAATAAAGTTTAACAAACTCTAAATAAAGTCAAAGTGAAAATCCGGGTGAAATTCAAAAAGAAACATTCTAAAGGAAAAATCCGTCCGTTTGACCGAAAGAAAAAAAGTGAATTGCGGCGGTTGAAGCGGACAGAAGATTATTTTTTCAGTCCTCCTGAGTGAGCGAAAAGAATCGCAACTTAGTGACTGCCCACTGACTGCTAACAGGCGGTTCGTCGGCTATTTATCAGCTGCCCGCCGGCAACAGATTGGGGAGGAAGAGAATATATATTTATTTCATGACTTGTTTTTAGTATGCAGAGTCAATATCCTTTTATTCAGATCATTCTTTTTTGAGGAAATTTCATGATCACAAAAGAAGATGTAGAACACATCGGCTGGCTTGCCCGTATTGAGATTAGCGAGCAGGAAACCGTCGAATATATGGAAAAACTTAACTCAGTACTGGACTATTTCGGGCAGCTCGATGAGGTGGCAACGGAAGACGTATCTCCCACCTATCATGTGATTGACCTCCACAATGTATTTAGAGAGGACGTAGCAGAAGAGTCCCTCCCGCAGGAGAAGGTACTCGCGAACACCGAACACAAACAGGAAGGGGCCTTCAAAGTCCCGAGAATCGGGTGAGGAGGTATCGGATTACATGACAGCAAAATGGATGAGCGTTGCGGAAATAAAGCAAAAAATCGGGGAAAGTTCGGCCGAAGAGGTCACAGCCGACTATCTTGAAGCAATCAAGAAGAGCCAGGTCAACGGCTATGTTACGGTTTCGGGCAGAGCCCTTGAAAAATCAAAGAAGATCGATTCCGATGGGCACAAAGGCCCGCTTGCGGGAGTCCCTATCGCAATCAAGGACAACATCTCCGTTCAGGGCCTGCCTAACAGTTGCGGTTCAAGGATGCTTGAAAACTATGTCCCCCCCTTCAACGCCCACGTTATTGAAAAACTAATCGAGGCCGGAGCCGTAATCCTCGGAAAAACCAACATGGACGAGTTCGCCATGGGATCCTCGACAGAGAGCAGCTACTTCGGACCCACCTTAAACCCCTGGGACCTCGAAAGGGTGCCCGGAGGGTCTTCGGGAGGCAGTGCCGCAGTCGTGGCCGCAGGAGAAGCTCCTTTTGCCCTCGGCTCGGACACGGGCGGCTCAATCCGCTGTCCGGCCTCTTTCTGCGGAGTGGTGGGGCTCAAGCCCACCTACGGGGCGGTTTCAAGATACGGAGCCGTGGCCTATGCAAACTCCCTGGAACAGATCGGCCCCCTCGCAAACAACGTGGAAGATATCGCGGTCCTGATGGACGTGATCGCGGGCCACGATGCCAGGGACTCGACATCGGTTCCGGAAGAAAAAACCGATTACCAGGCAGCCCTTAAGGACGATATCAAAGGCCTGAAAATCGGGGTCCCGAAAGAATACTTCGGGGAAGGGATAAGCCCGGGCGTTGAAAAAGTGGTCTGGGATGCAATCCACCACTGTGAGGACCTCGGGGCTTCCTGGGAAGAAGTCTCAATGCCCCACACGAAGTACGCCCTTGCTTCCTACTACATCATCGCCATGAGTGAGGCCTCCTCAAACCTCGCCCGCTTTGACGGGACAAGGTACGGTTTCAGGGAAGCCGGCGAGACCTGGCACTCCCTTATCTCAAAGACCCGGGCGGAAGGGTTCGGGGACGAGGTTAAGCGAAGAATCCTTATCGGGACCTATGCGCTTTCCGCGGGCTATCATGACAAATACTACCTCAAGGCCCTGAAGGTCAGGACCCTTGTAAAGCAGGACTTTGAGAAGGCCCTTTCAAAGGTGGACGTGCTCATGGCCCCGACGATGCCAAATCCGGCCTTCAAGGTTGGGGAAAAGATCGAGGACCCGCTTGCCCTCTACCTCTCGGACGTAAACACGGTGCCCATCAACCTGGCAGGCGTGCCTTCCATGTCCGTCCCCTGCGGCTTTACGGACGGGCTTCCGGTCGGGCTCCAGATCATAGGCAGGCCCTTTGACGAGCCAATCCTGCTCAGGACCGCCTATACATTCGAGCAGAATACGGATTATCACAACAGAAGACCTCCGGAGGTGGCTTAAATGGTGTACGAAAACCCTGACGGCGTGATGATAGGACTTGAGATCCACGTCCAGCTCAACAAGCTCAAAAGCAAGATGTTCTGCGGCTGTTCGACCAACTACCACGATGCGGAACCCAACACCCACACCTGTCCGGTCTGCCTGGGCCTGCCCGGGGCCCTGCCGGTCCTGAACAGGGAAGTTGTGAAGGCTGCAATCAAGGTAGGGCTTGCCCTTGAAGGGGAAATTGCGGAGGAGACGCAGTTTCACAGGAAGAACTATTTCTATCCTGACCTGCCCAGAGGCTTCCAGACGACCCAGTACGACTACCCGATCGTGAGCAACGGGAAGGTAGTGATCGAGGGCGAAGATGGAGAACATGAGGTAGGGATCTGGAGAGCCCATATGGAAGACGACCCGGGGAAGCTGGTCCATATAGGGAGCATCGAAAAGTCCAAAGGTGTACTGATCGACTACAACCGGTCCGGGATGCCCCTGATCGAGACCGTTACAGCCCCGGATATGAGGAGCCCCAAGGAAGCCCGAAGGTTCCTTGATAAGTTCAGGAACATCCTCGAGTACCTGGACGTCTTCGACGGCAACCTGGAAGGAGCCATGAGGATGGACGCAAACGTCTCGGTCTACGGCGGCACCCGTATTGAGGTCAAGAACATCTCCTCCCACAAAGGCGTGGAAAAGGCCCTCCTCTACGAGATCATGCGCCAGAAAAACGTGATCCGCCGCGGAGGCGAAATCACGCAGGAGACCCGCCATTTCGACGAGGCCCGGGGTGTGACCATTGGAATGAGGACAAAGGAGGAAGCCGAAGACTACCGCTACTTCAGGGAACCCGACCTCATGCCGATGAAAGTGACCGACTGGATCCCCAGGGTCAAAGAAACCCTTCCGGAACTTCCCGACGCCAAACGTTCCCGTTTCATTGAGCAGTACGGCATAACGGACATGCACGCAAAGTCCCTGACTTCCAAGATCATGCTCGCCGACTTCTACGAAGGCGTCTGCAAAGAAGCCACAGACCCAAAACAGGCAGCCACCTGGATCGCCGACGTGCTCCTAGGTGAATTAAACTACCGCGACCTTGTCATCTCCTCATACGACGGCAGCACCATCGTCTGCATCAACGACAAGGACCACAGCATCGCAAACTCTGCCAGGGTCGCCGATATGGTCGATCTGGTAGCCCTCTTCACTGACGGCAAGATTAGCGACAGAGCTGCAGTGGAAGTCATCCGGACAATCCTCGACTCCGAAGAAGAAAAAACTCCCACTGAAATCGTGGAAGAAAAAGGCCTCTTCAAAGCCGAAGACGACCTGGTCACAAAAGCCGTCGCCGAAGCCATCGCCGAAAACGAAGCCGCGGTCCAGGACTACCTCGGAGGCGCCGAAAAGTCCCTGAACTTCCTGGTCGGACAGGTCATGAAAAAGACCAAGGGCACCGCCGACGCAAAGACCGCCCGCGAGATGCTCGTAAAGGAACTGAAAGGATAAAAGCGGCTTTAGTTCCGAATACTGAATAATGAATGCTGAAAACTGAAAGGTTAGCCCGGGAAAGGGTTAACCTCCTCCACATTTTTTCTTTTTACCAGGGTCCGTCTTTTTTCAGGGATCATTTTTCGAATTTTCTTTATTCTCCATCCCGATTCTCTATAGGACTCTTTTTTCGGGAGCCGAAGGTTTCTGCTGAAGGATAGAAAACCGGAGCTGCGTGAATAGCCTCATCCCCGTCGTTATTGTCCCCGCTCGCGAAGCGAAGCGGCTTTACCCCGAAATAAGAGATAAAAAAATTGAAAAATATCGTCCTCCAGAACCCTATCTCAAAAGAAAAGCTCAAAAGAAAGAATACCTCAAAACCACCACAGTCAAAAGCAAGAAGAAACAAAATCCCAGAACAACCCGGAAATAAGCCCTTTTTTGCACCGCACACATCTTCTTCAAACTGTCCGCCGACTTTTTGAACCGACTTTTTTCCAGAATTTTCAATAAATTTCAATAAATT
>DUKH01000138.1:8939-11922 GCA_013329415.1 Methanosarcinaceae archaeon
TAAATTTCAATAAATTTCAATACAATTCCGGCCTCCGGTCTCCAAAAATGGATGTTGTTTCCCTGGTTTCTTTTGCTTTTTCCAGATCGATTTCCCCCACCAACACACATTCCTCTTTTCCGGCTTCTGCCAGCATGCTCCCCCAAGCGTCCGCGATAAAAGAGCCGCCGAGGTAAGTTGAATACCGGTCTTTTCCTACCCGGTTGCAGGCTACGTGCGGGAGCTGGTTTTCCAGCGCCCTGGCAAGGGAGATTGTCCGCCAGGGGTACCCGAAAAAATCAGGGATTTCAGCAGCCGAGACCATGATGTCGGCACCCTCAAGGGCCAGTTTCCTGGCAACTTCCGGGTAGCGGAGTTCGTTGCAGACGATGAGCCCGATGCTAAGGCCGTGTTTTTCGAGCGGAATAGGAAGGATCCGGTCCCCGGGTACAAAATGATCTTTTTCAGGGCCGTATAGGTGGGTTTTCCGGTGGGTGCCGGCCAGCTTCCCGGATTCGATGCAGAAGCCGAGGTTGTACTGGGACGGGCCATGCTCTTCTTTCCTGACTTCGCCCCTTACTTTTTCCCTTTCTATCGACCCTGGTTCTTTTCTCGCAGTTTCCATCTTCTCTATAATCGAGCCTGCAAGAATGCAGTCGTGTTCTTTTGAAAAAGAGCGGAAGGCTTCGAGAGTGGGACCGGAAACGAATTCAGCTGCCTCCCCCATGCGGTCATAACAAAACCCGGTTGAGAAAACTTCCGGGAAAACAAGTAGTTCAGCCCCTTTTGAGACTGCCTTTTCTGCCAGGGAAAGGGCACGCTCAAGGTTTTCCTGTTTTGAGCAGAGGGAGATGTTCATCTGGATGCAGGCGATTTTCATGGAGGGCCACCGGAATCAGAAATAAAATACTACTAATGTGTTTTTATCATCTGCTTACATCCCAATTCAATTAAAGCTTTGTGATCCCTTGCATTTCCAAAAAAACCGTTAACCGGATAAACTTTATTTAAAGCATCAAATGCACTGTCTTCCGGGAATCAAATACACTGTCTCCCAGAGCACCAAATACACTGTCTCCCGGGCATCAAATTCGTTGTTTTTTTACCTCGAAATCTTCATGCCCGCAGTATTTACACCTGTAATACCTGGTTGTGGTAACCCCCGCCCAGAACTTCTTCTTGATTTCCTTTACATCCGGTCTTTTGAATTCCTCGCAGGCAGCGTTTTTCCCGCAAGCCCTGCAGGAGATTTTTCGAGGAGTGAAAACTCCGGGATCTCCCTTACAGGTAACGATTCCTTCACTCCCTGTCCTGGCTTCTTCATGTCCGCAGTTTTTGCATTTCCAGTAGCGGGTTATTTTTACACTGTAGCTGTGAGGGGTGCTGAGTTCTTTTACATCCGGTTTTTCGAACTCTTCACAGGCAAAAGGTTCACAGCATTCCCCGCACCGGGTATCCCTGTGGTAGTCCGCGACTCTGGAAAACTGTTCCCCAAGCGCCACCGCAAGCACTCCGAGAGCTATACCGAAAACGACTATGAAAGTATCCACCCATAAGGGAACTCCCAGGTTAGAAGAAAGAAAGCCTGAGAAGAGAAAAGAGAACATAACGAGAAGAGGAGGAAACATATAGGAAAAGAGTTCTGCGGAAGCCGAGATTTTTTCCTCACCGAAATTACTGACAAGAGAAGGAGCCATCCTTTTCAGGAAAAAATCACTTTTATACTCCCCTCTGTATGTGACGATATGCATGTTGGAAGCAGAATAAAATTCAATATTCGAAGAGCTGCCCTGGAATAGATCAGGAGCACTGCTAGAAACACTGCTAGAAACACTGCTATTAGGAGCGCTGCTATTTTCAGACTTATTTTTAGCTTTGGAATGCCCGGAAACAGAATATGTGGAAACCTCAGCCAAGCTACCACCCCCCACAAGTATTCATAGCTTTATGGCATCGTAGTCCAGTTTCTTGATAAGTGTGTGTAATCAATTGCTTTAATATTTGTTTACTTAATTTTTTGAAAAAGAGACCACTTTCGTTTTTAACTTATTAAGTTTTATGGATAAAAATATAAGACTCACAACTTTTGCGGACAAAATATAAAACTCAAGAATTTCAAATATTGTTATAGGGAAAACACAGCCGGAATAACAACAAAGCGATTTCCACAAACCAGCAGGGGGAATATTATGGACGAAAAGATGTCTGACCTTCACTTCCATGCCATGGCTCTCATGTTCAGGTTCCGGGACTTCATCAAGCCCAGGCGGAAGATCCTTGAAGAGGTGAAAATTGAACCGGGTTTCAGGATCCTTGACTACGGCTGCGGCCCGGGAGGGTATGTCCCTGCAGCTGCCGAGCTTGCAGGAAGTTCGGGAAAAGTCTATGCCCTGGACATCCATCCGCACGCAATAGAGATGGTCAAAGACCTGGCTTTTAAAAAGAACCTGAAAAACGTTGAAACCATCCTTTCCGACTGCGATACAGGCCTCCCGTCCCTGAGCCTTGACCTTGTTCTCTTCTACGACACCTACCACGCCCTGAGAGAGCCGGACAAAATCCTGAAAGAACTTTACCGTGTCCTGAAACCCGGTGGCATCCTCTCATTCAGCGACCACCATATGGAAGGAGAGGAAATCGTAAAAAAGTTGACAGAAGGAGGGCTCTTCAGGCTGAAGGAGAGGGGAAAAAAGACGTACAGCTTTGAAAAAAACTAGAAAATATGGAAATTTAATGGAAAAATAGGGAGTGTGAGACTGGATAATAATTTTACGAATCACCCAATCAGTTTCTATTTCTATGGTGTTGGTGGCGCATCTTCTATGGCCTCCTTTTAATTTTTACTCCGGATCCTGAAATTTATGACAAATTTAAGCCTGCATTTTTTGGAGGTTAGACGTATGTGTTGACCTGTTTGGAGGTAAGACATATGTGTTGGTTTTTTTGGAGGTAAGACATATATGTTGGTTTTTTTGGAGGTAAGACATATATGTTGGCTTTTGGA
>DUKH01000138.1:12258-13329 GCA_013329415.1 Methanosarcinaceae archaeon
GGTTTGACATATATGTTGGCTTGTTTGGAGGTTAATAAAACTGGGTTCTATTTGTGAATCCGGAGAGTTTTTTTCCGTTTTTGTGTCCTTTTTCGTTTCGTTTTTCATATCCATGCTATGGATTTTTTGTTAGATTTTTATTTTGTTGGGTTTTAATTTTTTGTTGTCTGGGCACCCACAAAACTTTTCAGAAATTCCATTTCTGCGGGAGTTACAAAACTGCCATTGCACAACAAAAACCCATGCAAAACGGGTTCCGGAGAATTTTTTTTCATTAATTCTTTCATATTTTTGATCTCCATTTATGGTTTTGCAATTATCATATATATTAAAGGAATACGGAGTCTTATTACCCACTTAATGATATAAATAATTTATGAACATGTTGGATATAAAGAGAGATTTCCCGCCATTCTGGAGGCGTTTTCCGTAATATCTCCTGCATCAGGGAAAAAAAGATACCGGGATCACACCTCTTTTTCCTCAAACTCCTTCCTCAGTTCAGCCGGAACCCTGTTAAAAGGACAGCCAAAATAAACACAGCGTCCACACTCATACCGCCACATCGTCAGCAGGAAAAGCGCAATGACAATTAAGTAAGCGGCAAGCAGGAAAGGCTCTTTCAGGAGCCAGGGAAGCGGAAACAAAATCACAATAATGAAACCCAGGGACGTTATTGCAACATCAAATCTGCCAGGAGGGCACGGCTTCGGCTTGAAATATTTCGGACAGCCCCAGTTCATCATGCACCTCACGCATTTCCCGCCTCTTGCGTAGTAAGGGCAGTGAGTGCAGAAAAAACGCTGTTCCAGGACATAGAAATGGAGAAAAACCAGGAAAATGTAAACAAGCAGCCACCCTGTTGAACGCATACCGATTGCAAATGCTGCCGGAAATAGCAGGACAAGGGATATGAAGTTCCAGTAAAGGAAGTCCTTAAACTCATGTTCTGTTTTTAGGGGGATCTGTGAATCAGAGGTTGACATTAGAGTTTTTCTCCAGCGAAAAAGTAACCTTAAAGGCCTTCTTCTTTCTTAAAAGCTCTCTCGTTCTTAACAGCCTTCTCTTTCA
>DUKH01000138.1:13671-23671 GCA_013329415.1 Methanosarcinaceae archaeon
TTTCTTAACAGCCTTCTCTTTCTTAAAAGCCCTCTTTTTCTTCAAATTCCTTCTTGACATCTGCAGGCACCCTGTTCATCGGGCACTCGAAATTGATGCAGCGGATGCACTCGTATCTCCTCGCAGTCATCCCGAAAAGAGCCCAGGCAACTATATAGGCACCGAGCAGCAGAGGTTCCCTTACCAGCCAGTACACCGGAAAAAGAAACATGGGTAGAGCCCCAAGAGCCGTAATTGCCTTTTCCAGCGGGCTGTGGGGCCCGGGCCTGGCCTTGAAGAGTTTGGGCACCCCGTGAAGCATCATGCACTTAACACAGCCCTTGCTCCGGATATAGTGAAGGCAGTGGGTGCAGGTGAAACGAAACTCAATTACAAGGAAGAAAAATAGAGCGATACCGATATAAACTGCCACCCATTTGAGCGAATCCCTGGAAATTGCTATGGAGCCGATAAGAAAAGGGATCATGTTGAAGAAGTTCCAGTAAAGACGGTCTTTTGTGGAGTGCTCCACTTTTAGAGGGATTGCGGGCGGAGGGGGTGAGGGGGACATGGGAGAATTTTTGGGAAGAGGAGGGTATAAAGGTTGTGATTAAGAGGATGATTTTTGGATTATCCTGCAGGAAAAATAGGTTTCAGGGAAAGTGATCTTGTATAGAAGACCAATTTAATGGAAATTTGGTCTTGTATATGAGACCATTATAGGCAAGTTTTGGTCTTTCATAAGAGACCGATTTAACAGAGATTTAGCCCTGAATAGAGACCAATTTAGTGGTTATTTTTCACCCTACATGGACATTTTGAGCAACATTTGCCCTTCCAAAATAGACAGGCTGCTACCTGAAATCATTGACTTTTTCTATCAAGTCAAAAACAAGCGTTGAAGGATTGCTCTCCCTGCTCAGGATTTCCACACCATATTCCAGGTGCTTTTCATGGACCTGCTTGGAATTACTTACTGCATCATCAATCCTGTCCCTTGTTTTTGTGTAGAGTTCAGGGTCATTTTTTCGGTATTCGCCCAGGCTTCGGCCCAGTTTTCTTTCAAGCAGGTATTTTTCTATCGCCTGGGGGTAGTATTCGAAATGTGAAAGTAGCCAGTATTCAAAGCAGGGGTTCGAGAAGATCAGGGAAAGGCCGTTTTCCTCTGCGAGTTTCTTTGCTTTTGCAAGGGCCGCATTTGAATTGAGATCCCTATCGAAAACACCGAAGATCAAATCACCGGAAAGGTAATCCCTTCTGTGTTTTTTGAATTCGACAGAATAATTCACAAGGCCAACAGGGTCCTTATTTTCAGAAGAATGGACCTTGATCCTCAACCTTTCAAGCCTTTCCTCTGCCCTCAATTTGCTAAAGTAGTAGGACTCCGTTTTTTCACCCTCGCAGAAGATCCAGGCAGTTTTTATAGGCTTTTTCCCTTTCTTTCTAACCATAATCAGCCCTTCCCAAACCCCATTAATAAATTATTGTCAACAGTCATAAACAAACTGTTGACAATCATTGTCAATAAATTATTTCAATAAATTATTGTCAATAAAGCAAAGTTTCATCCACGATAGGAACCCCACCAACCCTGCCGGTCAGGTAAACCCGCTCAAAATCGATCTCCTGCCTGATGTCGAAATCGAGAAGGGAAGCAAGCTCCGTATGCCTGTTAGGCTCTTTGGTGCAGAAGTAGATCTGGTCCCGCCTGAAAAGTTCGTTGTCAAGGACGTTAGTGTCATGGGTGGTGAAGACCATCTGCGCCCGGCTGTTCTTTTTACTGTTGAAAAGCCGGATAAGGAGCCGGGTGATTTCCGGGTGGAGGCTTGATTCGAGTTCGTCTATGAAAAGAACCCCACCTTTGTCCATAACATCAAAGAGAGGCCCCAGGAGAGTGAGGGTTTTCCGGGTCCCTTCGGATTCCTCGCGCAGGTCAAAATATACGGCATCCCCACTTTCTGTCCTGTGCCTGGTCCTTACCTCGTAAGAGTCCCCATAAACCCCACTGTAAGCCCCACCGTACCCACTGGCAGACATAGCGGCAGGCCCAGCAGCAGGCCCGGAACTTTTGAAGGCATCCGTAGGGGAGTACTCGAAAACGAATTCCGGCCCGGGAGAAGGACTTTTTACCTTTTTTACCATGATCTCCTCTATCCCTCCGAAATCAGCTTTTTTCAGCACCTCGATAACCCTGGCTTTGAAAGCTTCGTCCGCGCACATCCGCTCAAGGATATAGTTCTCCCAACCCGAAGTGAGGCTAACCTGCAGGCTCCCCGTAAAGAACTCGTAGACAGGCTTTGTTTTTTCATACCCGAGCTGAGTTGCCCGTGAAATGTAGAGGGTTTTTTCGATGGTCTGGGAACTGATAAGTTCCTGCTGCTTTTTGTCTACAGAAAAGTGAAATTCCGAGATTCCTTTGTCAGAACTGTCTTTTTCAAAGCTGTTCTTCCGCTTAAAGACAGCCCTTTCCCTTTTCCCCGGCCTTTCGAAAAGGTACTCATCGATAACCTGCCATCCATTACAGGAAAAACCATACCTGTACCTTACCCCCTCATGAACAAATTTGAGCTCGAAGCGGGAAGGCTTTTCAAGGCACTCCCTGTCCAGCCTGAAAGGCTTAACGGGAATCCTCGTGTCAATATTGAAGTTATGCGAATGCACAACCATGTTCCGCATAAAAAAGAGAGCCTTTACCAGGTTCGACTTCCCCGAAGCGTTTGCCCCGTAAACCACAGCCGACTTGAGCAGCCGCTCCTTTTCCGAGACCTCTATGAGGTTGCAGGAAAGCTTCTTGCTCGCACTGGAGTCAAGGCTGAGGCTAACCCTGTCTTTGAAGGAGAGAAAGTTTTCAACGGAGAATTCCAGTAGCATAATATTGTATATAGCGGTTCAGATTAATAAGTTTAATTGATAATTTTGCAAAAATTTTGCATTTTTTGGCATTTTAGGCGCAAAATATAGAGATTTAACCAGGATTTTGCACATTAAAAACATTCAAAAATAAAAAAAGGATTTCTCGACTTTTGGGAGGAGAAAACCAAAACTACGTGAATACCGTATCCCTGTCTGTCCTGTCCCGCTCGTTTACGAGCGGTTTGAACCATAATTATTTAGAAGAAGTTTAGATTTTAAAAGAAAATGGTCTTAACAGTCTTCATAAGTAATTTTTTGTACACTTCTGCTATAATCCTCCCCGCTGATTACCTGTACTTCTTCTGCTTCGAAAACTTCGTAACCGCAGTATTTGCACCTGTAATATCTCATTGTGGTGGTAATTACATTGTTAGCATTAACCATCATTTTTTTTTACATCAGGTTTTTTGTACTCCTCGTATGCAGTAGTTTTGCCGCAGTTTTTGCAGGGAATTTTTACCAATGAAGAAAAACCCATTTTTTCTCCTTTAGTTGTAACAAAGCCTTCAGAACCGGTGATGAGTTTTTCATTTCCGCAATACTTGCATTTCCAATGCCGTGTAATTTTAAGACTATAATCTTCAGAAGTGCTAATTTCCTCGAGATCCGGTTTTTCAAATTCTTCATAAGCAAATTCTCTTGCACAGACTTCACAAAAAGCTTTTCGGTAGTAATTTGCCACACAGAAAAACCCCTCCCCAACTAAAAAAAAGAAAATGCCCAGTATGCAAGAGGGAAGAATAAATGCCCAACAATCCACAGTATTTTCTGCCGAAAAGTACGAGTACAACAGAACTGAAACCAGTACAGTAAAAAAAGCACCAATTTGGGAAATAAATCACCAGCTTTCAAAACGCTCTTCCTACCAAGAAAACTAACCACTATAGGAGCTGTTTTTTTGAGCAGGTTATAGTTCTTAAAATCACCTTTATAATTAATGATATGAGTACTGGAAGAAGGATTATACTGAACTGTTGCTATGTATTCTTTACCAGATTCACATTTTACAAGTTTCTTCGATTCCAGAATTTCTTCCAACTAAACTCAACCCAAATTTAGACGACTACCTCTATAGAGTGAAATAAGCATTAAACAGATAAATAAATTTTCATTTTAATTTGCAAATTCCCCGAAGAAAACGGGTCAAATTTTAGATGGTGCTATCAGGCTATAGACAATAACAGGTTACAACAAATTCATTGAAAAGGACAATGCAAGAAACCATGCCCCGAATAAAGCTCTACATCGCCTGCAGCCTCGACGGCTACATAGCCCGCTCCGACGGAAGCATAGACTGGCTCCCCGACCCCGGCCAAAACTCCGATACCGACTACGGCTATTCCGAATTCTACGCCTCTATCGGCACGGTCCTCATGGGCAGGAAGACCTACGAACAGGTCCTGGGCTTTGGAGTCCCCTGGCCCTATGGAGACAAAAAGACCTATGTTTTCACCCGCCAGCCCGGAAAAGAAGGGCCTCTACCTCTCGAAAAGAACACGGAGTTTGTCTCCGGGGACATCGGGAAATTCGTGCGCCAGCTCCAGGAAAATACGGAGGAGGATATCTGGCTGGTCGGGGGCTCACAGATAATCAAGGTCTTTCTTGAGCAGGACCTTTTGCAGGATTTGATTATTTTCGTGATTCCGGTTATTCTGGGGGGAGGAATTCCGATGTTTGATAGGATTGGAAAGGAGGTTGGGTTGAGGCTGGTTGGAACGGAGAGATATGAGGGTGGGGTGGTGAGGGTGGAGTATGAAGTTGTGGAGTGACAGAACAAAAAATAGATAGTATTATTTTGGAAAATGGTAGTGTATGAACTCTTTTAAATGTAAGGAAGAAATGTTTACACTACAGATTTTTAATCTCACAATAACTTATAATTTTTACACCATTATAAGTGTTAATAGGAGGGTAACTTTTAGTAATAATCAAACCTTCAATTCGGTCTATAGCCTTGTAATCTGGACATAATTTCTGAATGTTGTTTTCTACAAACTGTATTTTGGTTTTAAGGCTAGGGATATCTTTTGCCTTTAATATCCCCTTTTTGAATGTATATTTTTTGCCATCGACCACCCCTTCCAAATCTCTCTTTCTATAATCGTGAATTCTTTTATGCTCAAAGTAAGGCTTGATGTCCCATATTTTTACCTCGATCACATACAAAATATTATGTTTCCAAGATATAGCATCAATCTGAAAACTATTCTTTTTCTTTAGATCAGTCTTAACCTTAAATCCACTATCAGCTAGTGAATTAGGAACAACATCCTGTTCAAATGCTCTCGATAATTTATCATTTTCCTTTTTGAAAAAGCTCTCATAGTAGAATGGATAATAAAACAACCTTATAATGTGAGAGAAAAAAACAGAAATATAAATAAGACCGTCTATTTCAAGAAAGAAAGGAAAAATATTTCGATTTGTATGGCTAAAAACTAAATCATGATATAAGGTATCTTGGTCTAGTTTCCTAAATTTGTACTTCAGAAACTGTTTAAACTCGTAGATATTCGTAACTGTAAGTAAACCTCTTTGAAATCCAAAACTGGAGACCAACATTGGTAAAAGATCAATTAACACTTTTTTATATGTGAAATAATCAAAGTTAAAAATCTCAGCAAACAAATAATTTTTGGTAAGAGCTGTTCGAAAGCTTTGAAAAAATGGATATGGGGCAGAAATGATCTCTTGTGGAGTTTGAGAATTCCGTTTCCTAGAACTAGACATAGTAATTTTATTTTGTAGATATGCACTCTCATTTTCTTTTAGATACCTCTCAGCAGAAGAATTTGTCATAATAAAACTTTGATCAAATGAATCAATAACACTAACCCAAGACTCATCATTGACAAATGTAAAAGTTTTGAAGACTTCTGAAGGACTGATACATTTTGACTTTACAAAGCTTAAGTAGTCATTTTTGGAAGAAATTAAATAACCAAAATCTTCTTTAATTAAAGATTTCTCATACTGCAACTCGGTAAAAATAGAGAAAAAATAAATAATTTCTTTGGTATTTTTTTCATTAGCTTCTAAAGTTCCATAATGTTCTACAAAATTCATCACTTCTATAATTAGAGCGTTTATTGTAAGAAAATCACTTAGTTTCATGTATGGATTCGTAAGTATGAAATCTCCGGATAATTTCTCCCTGTATGCAAATAACCATCTAATTAGGCTTTTTTTATCAAAATTATCCAAATAATTGAAGAACATGCCTCTAAAATATTCACTTGTTTTCTCGTAGATCTCTAAAGACAATTCTTTGGATAATACACATACTTGATTACATTTAGGACAACACCTTGTTGGGCCATCCAATTTTTTCGAATAATAAACAATCTCTTTTTCCCCACATTCAGGACATACCATAAAAAGAAAACAAACTGTAAATGATAAATTATTTTCCATTCAAGAATATTAGTTTTATTGGTTTTTTTCAATAAAACTTCCATTTAAAATGTCCGTTCCCTTTCTAAAAAATTTCTTTCAATAAATAATATATACTTGAAGCCCCTATATAATAGTTTGAAATCAAACCAAAACATATTCAAAAACTACATCAACTATAAAAATCTAAAAGCGTATAATAAAAACCCTTATTCAAAAGACTGAAAACCCAGACGTTAGCCTGGGAGGATGTCGTGTGATAAATCATGAAGAACATGTTTAAAACCACTATTCTGCTTGCTTCTCTTACAGGGCTCCTGGTCATTGTCGGGGGCGAATTAGGAGGCACGGGCGGAATGATAATCGCGTTTATGTTTGCGGTTGTCATGAACTTTGGGAGTTACTGGTATAGTGACAAGATCGTGCTCAAGATGTACAAGGCAAAGGAAGTTTCCCCTTCGGAGGCTCCGAACCTGCACAAGATTGTGGACGGGCTCGTTATGAAGGGAAGACTTCCGAAGCCCAAGGTTTATATCGTTGAGTCCGGGATGCCAAACGCTTTTGCAACGGGCAGGGATCCGAAGCATGCGGCTGTGGCTGTTACGACCGGGATTCTCAATTTGCTCTCAAATGAAGAGATCGAAGGGGTGCTTGCCCACGAGCTTGCCCACGTCAAGAACCGGGACACCCTGATCAGCGCCATAGCTGCAACGCTTGCAGGTGTTATTACCATGCTCGCCACCTGGGCCCGCTGGGCTGCAATCTTCGGCGGCTTTGGCGGAAGGGATGATGACGGCGGAAACAACATCATCGGCTTTATCGTGATGGCTGTCCTGGCCCCGCTTGCGGCAACCCTGATCCAGCTTGCAATTTCCAGGTCCCGGGAGTTTGCGGCCGACGCGGAAGGGGCAAAAATGTGTAAAAAACCCTGGGCTCTTGCCGATGCCCTGGAAAAGCTCGAATACGGGAACTCCTGCTTCCAGCCGAGCATCGGGGACGTGCAGGCAAAAGAGACCACTGCCCACATGTTCATCGTAAACCCGCTTAAAGGAAACGGACTTCAGTCCCTCTTCAGGACCCACCCCGTGACCGAAGAGAGGGTCAAAAGGCTCAGAGCAATGAGGTTCTGAAAACGCCGCCTACGACTTAAAATTCCTTTTTTCTTTTTTTCTTTTCTTTTATTTTCATTTCTTCTTTCCGGAACTGAAAGGCATGTACCGGTATTTTTATAAGCAGATCGTGTTATATGCTAGCATAGTTCATGCTGAAAAATGCAAATCTGAGAAAAAAAACTTATAAAAGAAAATAATAGATAGACATAAAAAGGCAAAACGATAAACAAAAACAGAATATAATAAAGCATAAAAACTACAGAGTAAAAAAATTGAGAACAGGAAAGGTTCGACAAAGCAATATATGCGATTTATCCGTTATTATGCCATATTACTCGGAAATGGTTCGGCAAACAGTTCAAAGCGTCAAATCTAATAAAGAAGATATTTATAAATAAACAATTATTATATTATCCGTTCACACTTTACCCGAAAATGAAATTGGGGAATTTTCAAATGGAAGAAAAGCTTGAGATTGGCAGGATCATCAGGGCGAAGAATATCTCTGATGCATGGTACCGCGGGCTTAATATAATCTGGAACCACGGGCAGGTAATTACCGACGAGCGGGGGAGCCAGATCAGGGAGTTCATGGACTTAATGGTAGTAATAGAGGACCCCTATACCGACAGGATACCTGCGGATACCGCCTGGAACGAAGAGAGGCTTGAGGAATACGCAAAACAGCTGATCTCGGGTGAAAACGTACAGGACTTCGAGTACACATACGGGCAACGGCTCAGGAACTGGAACGAAGAAGTGGACCAGATCGAGTACGTGATCGAAAAGCTAAAGGAAAGCCCGACCTCGCGGAGAGCTACTGCCGTTACCTGGATCCCCCCTGTGGACACGAAGGTAAACGAGGTCCCCTGCATGATGCTGGATGACTTCAAAATCCGGAACGGGAAAGTGCATCTGACAACCCTTTTCAGGAGCCACGACTTCGGGGGAGCCTACCCCGCAAACCTCTACGGGCTCTCGAAGCTGCTAGAGTACGTAGCTGAAAGGATCGGCGTTGAACCCGGGAAGATTACCACGGTCAGTATCTCGGCCCATGTCTACGACCATGACTGGGACATGGTAGAAAACATCGTAAAAGGCGTTTGCTGAAAAAAACCGGGATGAAAGACAAGGTATGAAAACCTGAATCATGGGAGCCGGAAAGCCCGAAAAATTCCTGAAAAACCAGAAAATAAATTTCACAATTATCAAGGAGTCCTGATTACACATGCGCGTTTCTATCGGTAAATCATCAGTTAACGGAGAGGTCTTTGCTCCACCCTCGAAAAGCTACACCCACAGGGCAATCACCCTCGGAGCCCTCTCCAAAGAATCGCTCATCCGCCGCCCCCTGCTCTCCGCCGACACCCTGGCAACCGTCCGGGCCTGCGAGATGCTGGGAGCTACCATCGAAAAGAGGGATGAAGACCTCCGGATACGGGGAGTGGAAGGAAAACCCCAGGTCCCGGACAACGTAATCGACGTTGCAAACTCAGGCACCACCCTGCGTCTCATGACCGCCGTCTCAGCCCTGACCGACGGGATCACCGTGCTCACGGGAGATGCCTCGCTCCGGACCAGGCCAAACGGTCCCCTGCTCGAAGTCCTGAACAAGCTAGGGGTCAGGGCCTGCTCCACAAGGAAAAATGAAAGGGCCCCCCTCATAGTCGAAGGCGGGCTTGAAGGGGCAATCGTGCAAATCGATGGTTCCATCAGCTCCCAGTTTATCTCCGCCCTCCTGATCGCCTGTCCGCTTGCAAAGACCAGCACCACCCTCTCGATCGTCGGGGAGCTGAAGTCAAAACCCTACGTGGACGTGACCCTGGAAATGCTCGAACTTGCAGGGGCCGAAATCCACATGGACAACAACAACAGGATCAAATTCATCATCCCGGGCAAGCAAAAGTACTCCCTCAAGGAATACACCGTCCCCGGAGACTTCTCCTCGGCGTCCTATCTACTGGCAGCAGCTGCAATGACGGACTCCGAAGTAAGCGTTAAGAACCTCTTCCCCTCAAAACAGGGAGATATGGTCATTATCCAGACCCTGGAAAGGATGGGGGCAGACATCCGCTGGGACATGGAAAACGGCGTGGTCACCATCAAAGGTGGAAAGCCCCTGAAAGCCATCGCCTTCGATGCCGGAGCAACCCCGGACCTTGTCCCCACGGTCGCAGTCCTGGCAGCTGTCGCCGAAGGCACGACAAAAATAGAAAATGCCGAACACGTCCGCTACAAAGAAACGGATCGCCTGCACGCCCTCGCCATGGAACTCCCCAAGCTCGGAGTTGAAATAAAAGAAGAAAAAGACAGCCTGACCATCACCGGTGGGAGACTCAAAGGTGCAGACCTCCACGGCTGGCACGACCACAGGATCGTCATGGCCCTCTCAGTAGCAGGAATGGTAGCCGGAAACACCACCATCGACACCACGGAATCCATCTCAGTCTCCTACCCGGACTTCTTCAAGAACATGGCTGAACTCGGAGCTGAAATCGAGAAAATCTCAGAAGAATAAGTTGAAGATACAATCTGGATTTCTAAGTTCAGATTATAGTCAAAGACCTAAATTCCTTAACCGATCTCAGGTGAAAGTTTAACCA
>DUKH01000138.1:24002-42112 GCA_013329415.1 Methanosarcinaceae archaeon
CACGGAATAAAGGAAATAGGGGTATAATCCTTCCGTACTTTTCGTGTATTCCGTGGTTTATAAAATAAGTGTAAATATTTCCGTTGGGGTATAGATGCAGATTAGATACAGATTTTATTTAACTTTGATAACTGATCATTAAAGGAATTCTCAAACTTTCAGTATTTTCTTTTTTGAATTAACCTCCAATCGGTCAGAAAAATCGTTTACCCTCTAAATGAATCTGAACCAAAATTCAGGAATAATAGGAAATGGCATAACTTTTATACAAAATATCCATATTTAAGCATATGGAAATAAGATGTAGGTGTGTAGATACGTGCATAAAGCCTATTTCGGAAGTACTAAAAGACATTGAATTATTCTACAAACCATGTAACAATTGCAAAACAGAAAAAATAAGGAAATTCTCTCCTCTAGCAGAACAGATTAACTTAGATGAGATAGATAACCATTTTGGAAGTTGTGAATGCGGAAAGAGGCAGCTTGATATTGTAATGTCTCACGTGCTGAAAGTAATGATCGATGAAGGGATAAAGGATAAAAAAGCTAATTTGAGGAATGCATGTGCCCCTCTTGTGACTCCTGGCTATCCAGCTAATTCTGTTCCCTATTTGCCTGAGAATTCTTTAGTAATATTATCTGACAAAATCGATAAAAAATGTGCGGAAAAAATTGTAAAAGAAGTCGGGGAAGTTAAAGGGGTTTTAAAGGGAGATATGAGAAAAACCGTGGGCATAAAAGATTCCGATTCCGATCCTCATATGTATGAACTTCTTGCCGGATGCGATTTGAGATGTGATATTATACAGACCCCTTACGGGGCTTTGGGGATATATAAATATCAGCATGAAATTCATATAGAGTTTCCAGATGTAAAATCCCCCAAAATAGAGATACTTAAAGAAGCTCTGGACGATTATGATAGGCCTTCTGTTCTTGACTGTACATGCGGGCCCGGGACCCTGGGAATCGCATGCCTGAAAGCCGGCGCGCGAAAAGTTGTTTTTAATGATATATGGAATCCTGCAATAGAAACTACTTTGATTAATTTAGAATCTAATGGATTTCCAGTCAAACTTTCAGGCAGTGAAGAAGAATTAATAGCATCCGGCGAGAAATTTGAAGTTTACAGTATGGATATAAGAGAATTAGTGAATTGTTTAGATGAAAAATATGATATTTGTATTGTAGATACATTTCCTGGTGTAGATGCAACAGAATTTGTGGAAGCCGCAGGCAAATTGGGCAAGAAAGTTATCGTGATTTGAAGAGAATTATATGAGCCTGGAATGGAGAGGAATATTGTTTGATGACTCTTATCCAGCTAAAAGATGAAAACTATTATCCAATGCTGGAATTTGTGCCATTATGAAAAAGCCCGATGCTTATAATTTTTCTTTTTTAACTCATCCCAATTTACCTTTATTAACCATTACTTATTCTTTTTCTTTCAGATGTCAACGAAAGATTGGAAAAAAACTCGATTGATAGTATGCCCTCTTCATTGACTTCTGGCATCTTAAATTCCAGACCGAAAATTGTGGAAATAGTCGGCCCGTGAAAACCAGAAAAGATGATAAGAGAATATTGAGTGGCATTTTTTATCTTTTTCGTACTGGTTGACAATGGAAAGCTTTGTCACGATTTTATGGGGCTCAAAGCACTGTCCATGATCATATCAGGAATGACAAAGATCCGGATTCTTTGAGAACATGTGGGTCGCTGGTTTTCTAGACCGTTTTCAGTAAAGTGGATGGAACAAGTCTTCACGATAAAAAGCTTGTAAGAATCGTACGAAAAAACGAGTGTAAAAAAAAGAGGACAAAGTAGGCCAAAAAGGCCTACTCACGGTACTTAATCTTTTAATGGATTTATTTTGCCGGGATGATGAGAGATCTCTCACCAGCAGGCACGAATTCCCTGATTGCGCCACGGCCGAATTCCCTTCTGGGTGCAGTGAAGTCGAAGGGCATGAGGTCGTCTGCGAAGCAGACCTTGAGCAGCGGGTTGACAGTGAATGCGTCGCCGCGGCCTGCGTGGGCTGCCTGAGCGATACCTGCGTATCCACCCTGGTGACCGACGTTCATGGCGTAGTTGGGGTAGTTTGGACCACGGAGTTCGTCTGCCAGACCTTCGTCGCTCTGGTAGGAGAGAACGTTGGTTGCACCACACTGGTCCTGCAGGTCGAATCCGAAGAAGCCGAGGCGGCCCCATGCTTCCTTGTGCAGGTACATGGAGAGGTACCATCCGGAAAGACCGGCGTTGGCGTTGGCGGTTGCGAGTGAAGTTGCGACACCGGCTGCTGCTGCGAGCACGGTTGCTCTCTGGGATCCACCGAAGTGGTCTTCAAGGGCAGTCGGGAACTTCTCGTAGGTCTCGATACCGTAGAGTGTGGACTCGGTTGCGATGTCCTTTACGACGTCGAGAGTTGCCTTTACCTTGTTGTCTGTGCCGAGGTTTGCAGCACCGTCGTACTTGTCGTTGATGTAGTCAACGTCGTAGTACACGTTGTTGTCAAGGATGTCATCGGTGTATGCAGCGGTTGCATACTGAGTGAACCCGACACCACCGGACATGTAGGATCCGAGCCAGATCTGGTCGTAGAGCATGCATCCTGCACCGACTACTTCGAGAGCAATCTTTGCGGGGTCTTCGCTTACACGGCTGGTCTGGATGATGTCAGAGAGGTGACCGAAGGAAAGTCCACCGGGCTCGTTGGGTCCACGTGCACGCCTTGCGGGGAGCATTTCACCCATGGAGACAAGGGCTGCATGCTTTGCAGCGAAAGACAGGTCAGCGACTGCTGCTTCACCGGCGCACATTGCGTATGCGGAGATGAAGGACATACCGATCTGCATGGCTGCCCACCTGGAGGTCTGTGCACCGTCAGTCGTCCTGGAGACGATTGTCGGGATGTGGATTGCCTGCCAGGTTGTCTTGCCGATGGAGGCCTTGATCTGTGCTGCCTGTTCCTCAGAGAACATCTTGTTGATGTTGATAACGAACTGGGAGTCGATTTCGTCAGCCAGGGCGTCGTCCCCGGTGAAGATCTTGACGTAACAGTCGTCGACGAGAGCGGGGTGAGTCTCAACCATCATTTCCTGGACAACTGCTCCACCAGGCATTGCGTGGTTCAGGGTCTCGAGGTAGTGGTTGATGGTTTCAGGAGTGACTTCCTTACCCAGCCTCTTCTCGAGGGTCTCGTGGGCCATGTCCAGACCGACAATACAGGTCCTCCTGATGTCGTCCCACATCTGCTGCATTGCAGCGTTGTTGACGTAGTGGAGGTCGTCGGGCTCTGCGACGATGTCAGTGCCTGAGATAGAGTAGGGGGTGATTGCGCGCTGTCCGAGAGGTGCACCCATGTGCATGTTGGGGTTGTATCCTGCAATACCCCTCTGCTCGGCGATTTCCTTACCAGCTGCGATCATCTCAATCTTTCTGGGGCTCTGCTCAGGACCGAGTCTGAGGAACTTGGAGGTCTTTGCCTCAATGTCGCTCCCACCCAACTGGTTTGTACCGTAATCCTGTGCGAACTTAACTTCCATTGATTTCTTGAATTTTGCGAAAATATCTGCTGACATCTTGTTCACCTCACTTGGGCTGGAATCCGAATGAAGTTCTCTGGTCGAACACTCTGTGGACCCACTCGATTACTTCGGCGTCGCTCCTTGCAGGAACGTTGTCTACACGGTAGATGGTGGTCCTCTTTGCGGCTTCTTCTTCGGACATCGGCTTTCCGAGGTCTACCTTCCTGTCGATGGGGATTGCGACCTGGTCCTTGTCCATGATGATGGTGCCGCTTTCGAGTCTTCGCCTGTCGAGCATGTCGAACATGACACCGTCTTCCTGAAGACGGACGGAGTGACCGTGCACTGTTGCACCGCGCATACCGGAAAGTCCGGGGCAGCTGATTTCGGTTTCCATCTGGACTTTTGCGCACTCTTCCATGTCTCTCTCACGGGCTTCGACGATCTGACGACCGGAAAGGGTACCTGGGTCCACGCCTCTGAAGTTGATTGCTGCGAAGTAGGATCTGAAGTACGGGGTAGCCGGAGCGTTGTACATGGAGTCAGCGAACTGGACGTACCTGACCCTGTCGCCGGCCTTTGCACCAGGTGTAGCTTCTACAGCTTCACGGACCGAGCATGCAGGCTCGCCCATCTCTGCAAGTGGTGGGTGGGTGCTCGGGTAGTCGCTGCCTGGGGCACGGTGTCCGAGAATTGCGGTTAAGTCTTCGTCAGAGATTTCCCTGAGTTTCTCAAGGTCTCCAGACATGTGCTTTCTTCTGTTAGCGCCAACTGAGGTTGCGCCTGGATAGAACTGTGGTTCATATGCCATCTTATGCAACTCCTTTATGATCTTCTAATTGGTCTAATGTCGATTTAACGTATTTCACGATTAAGTTTAGTTTATCCCTGGGACAGGAGTCTCCACGTGTTACTCCACTTACCATATCCATCACAATTCCCTTTGTCTGGATATTTTCGTCCTTTGGCATCACTAATCTCGTCTTGACTCCTGCTTCTGCAAAATCTTCAAAATCTACCGGGATCTGGCTGACAATGATTGCCGGGATGTTTGCCTGACTCAGGATTTCCCTGGCTTTCCTTACCACATGGTCCCTTATGTTTCCAAGGTGGATGACGGCCAACTTGTGCATCTCAATCTGTGCCTTTTCCATCGGGTTCATTACGAAAGATCCCGTCCTTAAACCCGAGTCCGGAATCCCCGTACCCGAATAGAGCACAAGCACACTGACCTGGATATTTTCCTTCCGCATTCCGTATGTAATTTCACAGACCGGTTTTGTGATATGTCTCTGTCCGGGACTCATCGCAATGGCCACCACATCGGAACGACCGGCTTCCGAGAGGGTACCTCGCTGGGCAAGCCCACCTCCTTTTCCAAGTCCCATTCCGCAGCGGCAGTCAACTACCTGCGTTTCCCGGTCAAACATCATACAAATTCACTCTTCTTCCTTTTTCTCTATGAAGACGAGCTGGTCTTCGTGTTTGGCTTTAGGATCAACCATGCCAAGCAACATAGGGTCTGCGTCAGCACCAAGTTTGGCGTAGTCACTAACCGTTGCCTTCCGTCTCATGAAATTTCCTTCCCTGAGCTCGAAGGGGAACGGTAAAACCTTATCACATACTTCCCGGACCTTTTCCTTGGCATCAGGGCTTGCAAGTTCCATCCGAATCCTGCCCACACTGACCTTCATCTCAATTAACTGGTCCCCAATCTGAATAGGTTTCCTGAGAGGATGTTCCACCTTTTCCCCGGTACCCGGGCCGGATGAGACCTTTTCAGGCAACCTCTGGCCCTGGACTATAACGCGGATTACCCCATCCACTTTATACAGCTCGGCCAGGAGGACCTGGGCTGTTTCGGGGGACAGGATTCTTCGGGGGAAGATTTCGATTTGAATAAGATTTTCCGTGTTTGAAGCAGAGTCTGACATTGTTAGACCTTTTACTGAATTTGTTTAGAGCGCTCCTGCTACTGCCTTGATTGGGTCGCTGAACTCCTCGATCGTTCCGAACACATTTCCGATGAGGCCGGATGTTGCTTCGATTGTGAACATCTGGGTACCTGCATCGAGGGCTACTGCAGCACATACACATGGAATTGCAAAGCCTCTGGAGTGCCTGGTTACGACGTGGTTACCGTTGAATACACCCGGTCCGCCGCCGCCGTAGATGGAGTGGCTGAAGAAGGAGAACCCGACAGCGACACCCTGTACTTTACCGTAGTCACAGCCTGGAAGACCTGTCTCTTTCTCGAGCATGTCATTGAAGTACAGGAGTGTGGAGGATACGTTCTGAGCTGCACGGCCTGCACCACAGTTCACGAGAGTGGCTGCAAGGGTACCGGCTGCTGCATATGCGTTCCACAGGGGGACGTCGTTTGCCTTGTAGAAGTTGTATCCGGAAGGTGCGGTCTTGTCAACGGAAATGACACCGTCTTCGATTGCCCTGCCGACTACGGACTGGAGTACAGTACCGATGGTACCTTCCTTACCGTTTTCCTTGACAAGGTCATAGACCATGTTGTTGGCGTTGAGACCCTGGCATGCAAGACCGAGGAGCTGGTGCCTCTCGAACATACCGACTGCGCCGCCCATCTCGAAGATACCCGCCTGCTCGTAGATTGAGGAGAGGGCTGCTGCGCTCATTGCAGACCGGTTGGTGATGGCTGCAACGTGGTTGGCCATGATGTTCCTCAGGGAGAAGCCAAGACCTTCGTTGTTCTGGGGGATGTTGAGGATACCTGCAACGTTTCCGCCCATGAGGTCCATGGTCTGCGGATAGCTGCCCCAGATTGCGGACTTGACGATAGGAGCGTCATACATGTCAACATTGAACATGTCCATGAGGGTCTGGGTGACTGCTGCTGCACCGACGGTGGTTGCGGACATGTAGTCTGCACCGGAAAGGATCCTTGACGTGGGGGCCTGGACCCTCAGGTTCTTTCCGCCGTTAAGAATTTCTACGCTTGTGTCGTCGCCTTCGTCGACCTGCACTAATTCCTTAACGCTTGCTGCAATTTCATCGGCTTTGCCTACGAGGTCGTAGTTAAGCCCGCGTCCAAGGATCTGGCGTCCCTTCCCGCCCATTCTGCCTGTTTCAAGGGCTTTCTGGATGCCGGCGAGGTTTACTGCAACGGACCTCTTGGTGTCCATGATGATTTTTTGAATTGCTGCGTTTCTGGTTGGAGCAAGAGACATAATGTCGACATTGCTCTCAAGCAGTTTTCCTCTGTCGTCGTAGATGTCTACTGTGTCAGACACGTTTAATTTCCTCCTTAAGTTATTAAAAATCATTTTTGGGACTGGTCACATTTCATGAGAGTGCCAAGTTCACTCTTACAGATCAAGTACCGCTTCGTTTTTAAGTGTCCACTTTCCCAATGAACTTTCATTCGCTTAGAAGGTACTTAAATCTTTTGTGTTCTTGAAAGAGGGCATCCGTTCATTTTTTTAAAATGGTTTTTATAAAGAAAAAAACTATTTTTAGTGTTTTATATAAAAAACAGCATCAATAGATAACGATCGTTTCAACAGCTTCTAAAACTCTTCGAGATATAGAAAGCCACTTTTTAAAGTTTAATAGCCAAAACGGCAGATATCTTAATTATTTTTTTTTTTAAGTTATGCCCGTCTAAAACAGAACAAAACCATAAAGATTTAGTAATATCCCTTCGAATACGAAAGCTTAATATGGAAGTTGTTGTCGACGTAGGCGGGAACCCTGGAATTGACTGCAGGGGCTTTTGTAGATACTGTTATTTTAAAAAAGTAAAAGAAGTACCGCCCCTGGGCTGTAAACATTGCCTGCCTTTCAAAAAAGGGTGTGATTACTGCACCCGTGGGGTAAAAGAATCATATTCTGGCTTCAAACCCCTTCAGAGGGTTCTGGAAGACACCGCCCAGAAACTCTGTTTCGCAAATGAGAAGGTGAAAAAATTCACTATCAGCGGGGGAGGCGATGTTAGTTGCTATCCCGAACTGAAAAATCTCGTGACCTTCCTATCCCAGTTCAAAACCCCTATTCATCTCGGGTATACCAGCGGCAAGGGTTTCAGCAAGCCTGATGACGCCCTATTCTATATCGACCGCGGGGTAAGTGAAGTGAGCTTCACAGTGTTTGCAACGGATCCGGCTCTGCGCGGCGAATACATGAAAGACCCGGAGCCTGAAGCCTCCCTTCAGGTCCTCAAAGATTTCTGTGCCCACTGTGAGGTCTATGGAGCAATCGTGCTCATCCCCGGAGTAAACGACGGGACAGTCCTTGAAAAGACCCTTTCTGACCTGGAAACCATGGGAGCTAAAGGAGCCATCCTGATGCGTTTTGCAAACAGCAGGGAAAACGGGCTGATCCTGAACAACGCCCCGATCATGCCGGGAGTGACTCCGCATACCGTGGACGAATTTACCGAACTTGTACGCAGTTCCGCGGCAAAGCACCCCTCCATCCGGATAACCGGCACTCCCCTGGAAGACCCCTTAATCGGCTCTCCCTTTGCCATCCGAAACGTGCCTGAAGCTCTTGAGAAACTGCCCCCCGTTACCAAAAGCGCCACGGTAATTACGAGCCGGGTTGCAGCCCCCAGACTCAGGGAAATCTTCGATTCCCTTGGAGGAACCGTAAACGTCGTTCCCCTGGAAAAAGACGTGGGGTGCCTTATCACCATCGAAGACTTCGGAAACCTGAAACTCTCAGAAGTAAAAGAAACCGTTTTCATACCCGGAAGAGCCTTTGTCCACGACAGGGAAGTAAAAGAAGCCCTTAACCGGGACGGCGGGGACAGGATTGTTCGGAGAGGTCCCGAATGCCTTTCCGTAGACGGGGAAATGTCCATAGGAATGAGCCGCGAAGAAGTCTTGCAGCTGGAAATCGAGAATTTCACGGAACTAATAGAGCAAATCAACTCCCTGGGGCTGCCTGTGGAATAAAACCATCTGCCCCGGACATTTAATTCCTGCCCGTTTTTCCCGACAGTTTCGTTTTTTCAACTTACTCTGCCGGGCAGATTCTCTTTTTACCTTTCTTCCCGGAAGCATCACTTTTTCAACTTACTTCCGGGTAGATTCTCATTTTACCCTTCTTCCTGGCAGCTTCGCTTTTTCAAACTTATCGGCACATGGGTCCAAAACCCGGGCTGCAAGCAAAACACAAAAATAATAAAAATGAAGTGGAAAATACAAAAAACCAAACCGATTATATATAAATAATGTAGAATTTATATAAATAAAGCATAAATATATAGAATGTATACATTATTGTATAGAAAATATTTTCGGTTTTCAGGAAGATTCGGATAAAGAAAATCCGGAGAAATTAGGAAGCTATTTTGGGAAAAGCAAATCAAATGATGGGTGATAATTAAAAGGATTTATTTATAAATATCTGTTTATTTTGACTTTTGGACTATTTCGCCCGATTTCGCTAACAGAAAGGGCAGATATAAACTAATAAATATTCGTCCAGACATCAGAGTTCTTATTCAACCCACGATTAGAGATTCAATCCAATTCAAGGACTACTTCATATTCCCAGTTCAACTCACGTTTCCTGTTCAATCAGATTACAAGTTCAATCCGACTATTGGTTCAATTCACAGTTCCCGGGCCAATTCACATTCCTTATACCTTTATTTAATGTCCGGGCCCGAACATGAAATCCGAAAGCCCCATCTGTTTTATTTTATGGTTTTCGAAGAGGGAGTGTATATCGTAGTCAAGGAGTTCAATCCTCTGCCGGGTATAGGCCGAAACCCCGTACTTTTCCGCCACTTCCTTCGAGACTTCCAGGTATTTTTTGACTGACCCTTCATGCACCGTCAGGATCACGTTCCCTCCACACTTCGGACAGGCTCCGGAAAGAGGAGGCCTCCGGAACTTTTCCCCGCATTTGATACAGCGCGTCTTCTGGCGGGAAAAGGAACGCAGGTTCCCGATGAGGTCCGGAAGGAAATGGGACTTCAGCACCCTTTCGGCCACATCAGGAGCATCAACCGCCCGTATCCTATCAGCAAGAGAGAGCTGAGCTTCCATTTTTTCAATCATGCTCCCCAGAGTCTTGTAAGAAGATTTCAGGGGCCCTGCCGCAATATCCGTGGTATCGTGGGTGAACATGAAATGTTCATACTGCTCAGGGGTCCCCAGCCGGCCGCTTACCAGGTCCATCAGGTCTTCGAGTTCCGTAGGGTTTTTGATCTCTTCCGTAGCCCTGTAAAACTCCAGGGGATAGCGGGCAGGGACGTCGATGTTATGGGCTTCCTTGTCCACTTCCTTGGGGTCGATCCGGGTGGTGAGCACAAGGGGAGCATCCATTTTCCCTCCCCTCTTTTCAGGGAGATAAGAACGGGAGAAGTTCAGGATCCCGTCCATAAGCATCATCACACAGTCCTCGTCCCCGTCGCAGTTCCGCCGCTTCGAAGCATGGAAAAACGGATGAGCATACCCTACCGAAGCCTTCGTAAACCCGACCAGCCTTCCAAGCACCCCTGCCGAGGTGTGGGGAGCAAGGCCCATCAAAAGAGCCCCTACAAGGTCGTAGATATTTTCCGCATTGTAGTAAGGCTCTACATTATAATACTTCACGAGGAGTTCATCAACATACTGAGCTATACGCAAAAGGTACTCAGCCCCGTCATAGGAGACCACCAGATCCTGGACCTTAAGGCAGACCACCTGGTCATTCCTTTCAAGAGGCTTCCCGTAAATATCTTCCCTGTACCCGAGTTCCCGGAGTTTAGCTGCCGTAATCCCGAGTTCGTCGGCCCGGATATGGGTCAGGGGGATATCGGACATATCATAGCGGATGGTTCCATCCTTGAAAGTAAAAACCTCATGTTTGGCCCGCAATATTCCCTTTTCCAGGGGCTCCGGAGTCATCTGCCCATTCATGAGCCTTTTTACCCCTTTGATCATGTCCAGCTTTTCCCGTTCCCCGAGAGTCTCAAAAGCCTGTTTGTACAGGCTGCGAAAATCCAGTTTCACATTTGCAACGGAGCTTGACTTTCTTCCGCACTTTGGACAGGTTACCGCACCCCGCACATCTATCTTGCAGCGCGGGCAAAGAAGCCTGGGTTTGGTATATTCCCCACATTCACAGCGCCAGAAATACGTCTCCTTCCTGCAGGCAGGGCATTCCCGAATTCCCATTTCGACCTCGATTTCTCCGATCTTCCCATTCATTGAGGTCATGTAATCAGCCGCTGCCACCATGTTACGGGTATTTCCTCCCGTATTTCCCAGTGGGAATAGGACCTGGGCTGCAGGGGACATCTTGCGCAGGTTCGACTTTTCGGGCCTCCCCATCCGCGCCCCGATCCTTGAAGGAGCCCTGGGATAGACCTTAAAACCACTCAGGATGTTTACGGCTTCCACCATATCGTCCGTGTCTGGCATGGAAGCTTTTTCATTCAGGGCAGGGTCAAGCCCCAGGCAGAAAATAAACGGAAGGGCATCTCCTATCAGGATATTTCCGGCTGCCACCTTGTGGAGCACCAGGAGTTTTTCAAGCACGGGTTTGATACCTTCATCCCATGCCGCATCCAGAGGAAGTTTCACTATATCCTCATCAGCCAGATAGTTCCCCTTTAGGGCCACAAAGTTCCGGAGAGCCTCAAATTCCCGCCGCGAGACGTCATGCCAGAGATAGGTGAACTTCGGGTGCAGGGGGACGCTGAATTCTTCCGCAAGCCGCAGCGCCAGGGCTACAGAGGGATTTTTTAGTTCGTCCTCAGGGATTTTTTCAGGACAGTTCGCTTCATAATCGTAGTGCCACCACTCGAAAACATAAGGTGAAGGCATTAGAGGGTGGTTATTCTCCAGGAAGTCCCCGTAATTGATCAGGATTTCCCCGATGTCCACAAGCGCCTCGACCTCGGGGCGCAGGGCATAAGCCACTTCCATATTATCTATGCGGATAAGGTCACCCGAACGAAGGCGGACCGTTGGGCCTTCGATGGAGTCCACGGCAGACATTGCTGCGGCTTTCCCGGGGCGTTCGACCTTAAGCTGGGTCCCGTTGCTGACAAAGTCGTCAAGCAGGACCATGGAAGCAGGGTTGATCCCGGCTGCGGCAAAGGAAGTGTTCCTCGACCTGCCGTAGCGCAGCCTGAAACCTCCGGGACGGGAGGGGTGGGAAAAGACGGGTCTGCCTGCGATCAGGTCCCGGATATACTTGTCCTTGGGTTTGATGACGGTTTTGTCTTCCGCCTGCTCATCTCCACCGCTTTTTGCACCCCCGATCAGCGTGTCCAGCCAGTCCCAGCCGTCAATCTTCAGTTTGTTTACATGCTTCTTGACCTTCGGGGCTTTCAGGGCAAGCCCTTCGGCCAGCACCAGGCACATCCCGCCCCTAACGCGGTTGGTCCCGATCCTTTCAAGGTTCCTGTGCCCCTCTACCTCAGCCTCTTCGGTGGGATCCCCGTCAATGCAGACCGGACAGTTCTGGACAATCATCCGGATCTCGTCTTCCGATGGAGTGTACTGAAGACTTGCAACCCGCTTGTAGATCAGGATTTCTTCCACATAGCGTTCCACCTCCTCGGGCCTGGGCTTGTACCTGTCAACCCCTATCCCGCGCCGCACGTAATCCCCCACAAGCACCGAAAGGGCCTGGGCGGTACCCCCCGCGCTCCGGATCGGCCCCGAGTAAAAGATCTGGATATACTGGGAACCATCATCGTTTTTTCCGAGCTCTACCTTATCAATACCCTCAATAGGGGCTGCCACCACCCCTTCGGTCAGGGTTGCCATCGAGACCCGGATTGCAGCTTCCACAGCGTCCTTTTTGGTGGGAAAATCCCCTACAACCCCTTCAGCAACCTGTTTTCCAATCTCAAGAGCAACTTCTTCCCTGGACATCTCTGTCTCAAGCTCCCTGAGCTTTGCCGCAACCCCGGCTACTCCTATCAGGTTTTCCACCCTGTCAGCCAGGTCTTTGGCGAGGGGGATTTCAACCTCTGGTTTAGGGTCTCCTCCCCTGGCCCGGGCTCTGTTTGCGAGCTCAATGGCTTCTTTGAGCCTGGCTTCAAGCTCATTGAAATACTCATGCATTTCTTCGCTTGCGATTGTTTCACCCATTGGAAGCAGCCTCTTTTCCAGAAAAACAGCAGATGTATTTGAGTTTCAATAGTTTACCTTTTTAGCTGATCACTTTAAATTCAGTAACCTCAGCTTCAGACACTTTAAATTAGTAACTTTAGCTTCAGACATTTTAAATTCAGTAACCTTAACTCCGGTCACTTTAAATTCAGTAACTTTAGCTTCAGACACTTTACTTTCATTTAAGCCTGCGCCTGGACTTTGAAGCAATGATGTTTGATATTGCAATAACAAAGAAGACAAAGATCCCGGCCCAGAGGATGTATCTCCCGATCTCAATGCCTAAAGCAGTAAGCAATAACCCGAGAGCCAGGATACCAAGATTTATCCGGTTCATCTTTTTGTTTTTTTCCAGGACCTGTTTGTACGCAATTTCCTTTCCAGAATTTCCTTTTTCTCCGCTTTCAAAGACCTCTCCTCCTCAAATGTTCTCTTTCCGGGAAAGACTCAGACCTCAAACCTGGTGGAAGCAGCCTCTTTCAGCCGGTCCAGAAGTGCGATTCCAAGTCCCATGTTACTGAAAGAACCGTCAGCCAGGATCACATCAAGTCCTTTCAAGTCAAGAGTCCTGAGCCCCTCAAAAAGTCTTCGGGCAGCCGTATCAGGCTCTTCCCGGCCCCCCAGCAAAAACCACTCTTCCGAATCTTCGGAACGCAGCCCTTTCGAATCCAGAAAATTTGCACTTTCCTCACTCAGCAAGAACCCGATTTTCAGCCCGTCCTTCTGGAAAATACCTGCGAGTTCCCCGATTTTTTCAGCAACCGGATCCCCTATCCCTTCTACAAGCACGACCGCAGTATCCGGAGTATAATGTCCGTACTTTTGCCCGGCAATTTGATCAGATGGAGCCTCCCCTGCCTCTTCCTTTGCGCTTTTATATCCGAGCCTGACCTCTCCGATAATTTCTTCGAGGGCTTCGAGCCCGATTGCCCCGGGCCGGAGGACAACAGGAGGATCGGCAGTCATATCCACAACCGTGGACTCAACCCCGATCGTAACAGCGTCCCCGTCGAGCACCGCGTCGATCCTGCCCTTGAGGTCGGCAAGCACATGAGCCGCCGAACTGGGGCTGGGCCTCCCCGAAAGGTTGGCACTGGGGGCTGCAAGGGGCCTTCCGGACCTTTTCACAAGTTCCAGGGGAATCCTGTGGTCAGGCATCCTGACCCCGACAGACGGGAGGTTCCCGGAGGTAATTGCGGGAACGGAATCACTTTTTTCCAGCACGAGAGTGAGGGGGCCTGGCCAGAAGGCATCCATAAGCTTGAAAGCGTTTTCCGGGACGTTCTTCACAATTTGTGGGAGGTCATCCCTGGAATGGATCAGCAGGCTAAGGGGATTTCCCGGCGGCCTCTGTTTCGCCTCGAAGATCTTCCGGACAGCTTCCGGGAGGAGGCCGTCCGCTCCGAGCCCGTAGACTGTTTCCGTAGGAAAGGCTACGGTCCCACCTTTCCTGATAAGCTCCGCCGCCTCTTCGAGCACGGCATCGAAATTTTCGTCCGAAACCCGGAAAACCCGGGTCTTTATTCCATTTCCGTTTTCAGCCTGCACAGACGCAAAACCCCGCTCAGGTATTTTGTTTATATTTTTCAGAGAATTTCATGTTCGTTTTTATTTTCCAGCCCATTTTTCAAGGGCAGCCCCGAGTTCTTTCCGGTCCTTCGCATATTCTTCCAGGGTGAAGCCTTCCATGCTAGCTTCAAGCGCCTGCCTGCAGGCAGTTGCCCCGGGTGCAGTTCCCATAGGATGGGCATGGATTCCGCCGCCAAACTGCATGATAACGTCTTTTCCGAAGATGGAGTAGAGGTCCGGGATCATGGTTGGGGCAAGCCCTCCCGAGGCTACCGGGAACATGGGTTTGATTCCTCCCCAGTCCTGGGCAAGGACACTCTGTCCGGGATCTGCGGGCACGGTCTCGAGCACACACTCGTCCCTGATAGAAAGGACTTCGTCCTTATCCCCGTGCATCTTCCCGACCACGGTACCTATATGGAGCTGGTCAAGCCCGATCAGCCGACAGAGTTTAGCTACGAGCAGCATGCTGACTCCGTGCCTGGGGTTCCTTGTGAATGCCGAGTGCATGCAGCGGTGGGCATGGAGCGCCAGGCCTTCGTCTTCGGCTGCTTCCCGGAGAGTCTGGAGGGCTGTCCAGCCCGTGGGCACGATGTCGATCATGGCGTAACTTGCCCCGAGGTCTTTTAGCACGTGCAGGCGCCGGATCATTTCCTCACAGGTAGGAGCCGTGATGTTGCACAGGTACATCTTCCGCTCCCCGGTCTCGACTTCCGCTTTTTCCGCAAGTTTCAGGGTGAGTTCGGCCCTCTTTTCAAACCCGTTGAACTTCTGGTCGGTAAGGTTCTCGTCATCCTTTACAAGGTCGCAGCCCCCTGCAAAGGCGTTGTATGCCACTTCCGCATGCATTTCCGAGGTCAGGCCTACTTTCGGCTTGACGATTGTCCCGATCAGGGGCCGGTCTTTAACCCCTACGATATCCCGGACCCCGGAAAGCCCGAAGTTCGGACCCTTGAACTCCCGGAGCATGGATTTCGGGAAGCTAATATCCTGTAGGCGCAGGTTATCCACGATCTTCATGCTGAAAATGTTGCCTGCCACCGCGCTAAGAACCTGGGGGACGGACCCGAGTTCAAAGAGCTCTTCAGAATAAGCCACCCGAACCGATTTTGTCTCCTCATCCAGGTAAAAGACATGGGGTTTCAGTCTTGCCGCAAGCTCGGGGCTCAGGGTAGAAATTTCAGTCCAGGAATCGATTGAACTTTCCCCCGCCATATGGGTGGAAGCTTCCTCAAAACTTACTCCTGCTGCCGGTTCGATGTGGAATTCACAGATCAGATCCGTGTCTTTCGGGCTGTAGCCCGGATCTACGTAGTCCCTGCGCATATTTTAATCTCCTTGATAGAGTAAATTCTTCTCCTATATGATAAAAATGAAGTTCTGATTGAAGGAAGTATCTGAACATAAATAAAAATTTGTTCATTTGAAAGCTTTGAATGTAGAGCCGAAGTGAAAATGGAAAAAAATAAGAGAGTTATTCCAAAAGCTGCCTCTATACATATAATATACATGGATATAGACAGGCAAAATAGAAAAACCAAATATAGATAAAAAGAGGATTTAAACTTTATACAGAGCCGGTTTTTAAGTATTCGGGTTCGTAACAGTTAGATTCATAAGATTCAGATTCACGATATCTGGATTCATGACATCCTGACCCACAAGTTTCGGATTAGTAACATTCGGACCTGCAGCCTCCAAAACAGGAAAAAACAGAACCGTAATACTCATCTCTGGCCTCTACCAGAGCCTTCATATTTTCGAGAGGGGTCAGGGGCGCAATTCCGCAGCCCGGGGCAAGGATATCAACCCCACCTTCCAGAGACTTTCTTGCTTCCGCTTTTACATCTTCGCGGCTACCGCAAAGGAGAGTCGAAGAACTGCCAACGTTTCCTATAAGGCAGGTCCCTTTTCCGAGATTTTTCTTTGCACTTTTCAGGTCCAGGACCTTTTCTTCGACACTAACGCCCTCAAAACCGCATTCAGAGAGAGTTCCCAGAAAAGGGGAAGCATCTCCACACATATGCAGTATTTTGATTCCTTTTACCTGCTTGCAAAAACGCCTGTAAGCAGGTTTTATTAAAAGGTCGAAAATCTCCAGGTTCAAAATGTCAGGGCCCGATATGCCGTCCGGAACACAGACCGCATCCACCCCCTCCTCAAAAAGGGCATTTGCATACTCAATGCAGGCATCAGTATTGATTTCCAGGCATTCCCTGATATAGTCAGGGGATTTAAGAAGCTGTTTCAGGTAGTTGTCCGCCCCCAGAAGCCTGGAACAAAGGGCAGCCGGACTTTCTATTCCCACGATCAGGGGGAGAGACCCTTCAGTTTTATTCTTCAGGAGAGCAGTTGCTTCCAGAACCGTGGGGATTCTGCCCTTTTCCAGCAAGGAATCCGGGATTTCAGGTAATTCCCAGGATTTTCCAAGGGGAGGAAATGCTACATAAGGCTGGGTCTCCTTTGTTCCCCTGTTGACCTTACACCCCATCGCTTCTGAGAGTACTGTTACGCAGTAAGGATACCTTACAGCCTCCAGTCTCGTAATTTCATGGGCAGCCAGAGAGAGAGCTGCCATTTTTTCAGGGTTGCTGTGGGCGTCAGGCCAGAAAGCCCCGCACTTTTCCATAAGAGAAACGGTTCCTGTCTGGGTAACGGAAAGTACCGGCGCCCTATCCACGGCTTTCCCCTTCAACACATTCAGGAAACGATCTCTTAAATTGTAATCAGTCATGTGTCTCTATAATTTTTTATTGAATTTTTTTTAAATTGCATTATTTTATTGGATTTTTTATTGCATTATTTTTCAATTGTAATTATGTTTCTAATTGGATTTTAGAGTTCCGATTTGGTAATTTGCCGTGAGTTTTTCCTGTAGTGAAGGAAAAGGCTCTCCCCCCAGCTTATGGAGCCTTTTTCAACACTCATCAGTGCATGGTTGTGGTATATTCCGTTTTTATAAAAAAAGGAAAGGGCAAGAAAACGGTCGGTAACAGTGCTCGAGGCAAGCCCTATATTGCAAGCACAGACGAACAAATTCGAATTTTCCTTATTGAGGTACTCTTCCAGGAGTTCAACGTATTCATTCCTGAACCTTTCAAAGACAGGCTCAGTAATAATTAAGGAAACGTTGATCCCCTTTCTTATTAGTTTGAGATACAGGGAAGAAAGGGCAGGACTGAAATAAGAGGAAACTTCCATTAGATACGTTGATTTAAAGAGTTCGGCTTCGATTCGCTTTGGGAGATCGTACATCCGGTCCAGTTCAGGCTCGACGAGTTCGCAGTGCCCCAGAACTTCGATCTGGTTCAGGAGGGAGGAAGGAATGGAATTTACGTTATGGTTTTGCCAGTAATCCCTGTTTTCTTCGTATACGTTCAGGGTGTTCAGGAGGGGTTCCATCTTGTTTACGATCACTTCCCCCATGCTTGAAAGTTTGTACGTGTCCCCCTCATGGACTATCAGTCCCTGCCCTATCAGGATCTTGATCTGGGTCATAATCGCACTCGATGCCCCATTAAGAGTATTCTTGATCTCTTCGATTTCCCTGGGCCTTTCGATCAACAGTAGCAGAAGATCTTTTCTCTTATCAGATAGGAATAAGGTTCCCAACAATTCCAGTTTCATTCCAACTCACTCGCCATTTTCTACACTGAGTTATCCTGCATCCAGTGCATGAAATTATTATATTGACAAAAAGCCCCCCTCCCAGAACTAAATAAGCTATTTTTAATCCTGCTTCTATCCTGTTTGCCTTAATTCCTCCTTCTTTCTAATTCCTCCTTCTTTCTAATTCCTCCTTCTTTCTAATTCCTCCTTCTTTCTAATTACTCACTTCTAATTACTCACTTTTCATTCCGGATTTTTTAATTCAAGGCATTGAAATTCTGGGATTTACCATTAAAGGGATTACCAT
>DUKH01000138.1:42446-45827 GCA_013329415.1 Methanosarcinaceae archaeon
TACCATTAAAGGGATTACCATTCAAAGAGTTATCACTTTGGGAGTTTCACATGCATAAGGGTACCCGAAACGTCCTCACTTTCGAACCAGATCTCTCCTTTATGGGCATCGACAATGTCTTTACAGATATAGAGCCCCGATTCAAGCCCCTGGTACCTGCGACTTACGGAGTCGTTGACCTGGTAAAGCCGGTCAAAGAGATAGGGGATAAGTTCTTTACTTATGCCCTTTCCACTGTCCACGATCACTATGTGGACATTATCTTCTTCTTCTTTTACTTCCAATACCAGCTTTCCTCCCTGCGGAATGAATTTTAAGGCATAGTCGACAAGAGCAGTAAAAAGGACTGTCAATTTTTCCCTGTCCCCTTTAATTTCGGGCAAACTGGCAGGGACTTCTTTTTCAACCTCCAGACCTTTTTCATCGATCAGGAAAATATTGTTTAAGAAAGCATCAGAGAGGATGTCCCTTAGCTGTGTCTCTTCAAAGGAATATTCGATCTTTCCTGCCTTTTCCAGACTCTGGTAGAGAAGGGAATCAACAAGGCGGCGCAGCTTTTCGGAATGATGGATAAAGGTGTTAACAGCCTTTTGCTGCTGGCTGTCAATAGCATAAAGTGTTTCAAAATCCATAATTTCCTCATATTCTGCCTTTTCCGGGAACATCACTTCTTCCATGAATTCGGATTTAATCATATTCATGGAACCGAGTTCCTCATTCGCTTTGGATAGTTCCTCGGAATATGTCCTGAGAGCTTCTTCGAGCTGTTTTCTCTGGATTAGCTGCCACATACCCTGCATTAGCAGAGTTAGCTGCCGGACGTCCGATTCGTCATAGTCTTCCCCTTTGTTTCCCACCCCTGCAACAGCAACTATCCGCTTTCCGTCAAAGACCGGGATATTCAGATGCCTGGTCAGGTGCACATGGTTTTTCGGACACCCTTTCTTGAGGGGGTTAGGGGCGGGATAATTATTGGTAATGATTGGTTTTCGCTGTCTTGCAGCCTCTCCCCAGAGCCCCATACTCTTTACCGGGTAGATGAACTGCTTATCTTCAATCGAACACTCTTCCATCACACTGTCAGACCAGGACTGCATTACAAGGGTGCTTTCGTATGCGTCCATAAAAGCCAGGTACCCGAGTTTGCTGCCGGTCAACCGAACCGCTTCTTCCCTGGCAAAGTCCGTGATCTCTTTCAGGGAGGCACCCGCCATCTGTTCAAGTTTTACAAGGGTTTCAAGCCTGGATTCGTTGAGTCTCTGTGCAGCTTCAGCTTTTTTGCGTTCGGTGATGTCCCTGGAAACCGAAAGGATGGTTCTTTTACCTCCGTAATCGATAATCCTGGCACTCACCTCAAGGGGGATGACGGTCCCGTCTTTACAAACTGCTCCCGCTTCAAAAATCCTGGAACCTTCGGCCTTTATCTTCTGCATATTTTCCCTGACCGAAGCCCAGTAATTGGAAGGAATGATCTCTTCGGCTTCCATGTTCAGGATTTCTTCCTTGCTGTAGCCGAGCCTGTCCACAACAACCCGGTTCACATCCATGTAACTTATTCCGTCCGGCTCCCGGATGTAAAGCTGGTCATTGATATTGTCAAAAATTGTCCTGAACCTGCTTTCCGATTCCTTTAGAGCTTCTGCGGCCTGAACATGTTCGATTGCGATGCCTGCAAGGTGTGCATTTGTCCTGATAAACTCAAGTTCCTCTTCGCGGGGCATCCTTGTTTCACGCAGGTAAATCGTGAATACCCCAAGCACCTCACCCCCCGAAGAAAATATGGGTTCTGCCCAGCAGGCCTTCAAGCCTACTTTTTGTGCAATTTCCCGGCACTCCTCACAGAAGGGGTCTTTCATGATGTTTCCTACGATTACACGCTTTCCGGTCCTTGCGGCAGTCCCGGCAGCGGTCCCGGCAGCCCCGTTATTAACCTTTATACGCATCCCGTTGATAGCCTTAGAATAAAGTTTCGGAAGGCTTGGACATGCTCCGTAGAAAAGACGTTTTTGCTCCCTGTCCAGAAGCATTACCGTGCACAAGAGCCCTGGTTTCATTTCTTCGGCATAGTTGACAAGGAGCAGGAGCACTTCATCAAGGGAAGCCCCCGAAGCTATCCTTTCAAGTACCCGGTTCTGGCTCAAGATAAGCTCCTCAGCCTGTTTACGTTTGGTGATATCCAGGAGTATACCCTGATAACAGGTAACTTCACCTTTTTCATTTCTCCGGATCAGGGTCCTTTCGTCCATATAACGAACCTTTCCGGATTTCATCAGGACGCGGTATTCCTTGCTAAAATAGTCCCGGCCCTCTTCAGCATTCTTTGAAACTTCTACCTTAACCTTTTCCAGGTCCTCAGGGTGTATAATATCAGTATAAACGATATTCCTTGAGGTGAAATCTTCAGGCGTATATCCGAGTCCAGATACGTTTTCAGAGACAAAATCGACCGGCCAGCCCGGTTCGGCTCTCCAGAGGAAGACAATTGCATGCCCACTGTTAATGATTCTCTTAAATTCTTTTTCCGTATCAAGGGCATTGAGCATTGATTTTTCAGCCTGTTTCCACCGGGAGATGTCAAAGACAGTGATCTGGAAAGAACCTGCATTTCCAACCACTTCCGTCAAAACCTGAATTTCAGCTTCGACCCATAGCACGTCTCCAAATTTATTCAGGAGCCTGTATTGCTGGGTAAAGGTGCCGTGCCCTCTGTCTTCCTCTTTGTGTCCTCTGTCCTCATCATTGTACTCTTTTTCTGCATAAGCGGAAAACTGAGAAACAGCCATTTCCAGGTCTGCAGGGTATATAATATCAGCATACCCCAGGCTTCCTTCAACAAAATCTTCCGGGGAATACCCTAACCTGGAAACGTTTTCAGTAACCATTTCCACAGGCCAGCCAGTTTCTGCCCTGCAGAGAAAAATAACTGCAGGGCCGTTATTAACAAGAGTTTCCAGTTTCATATCAATCCGTGTCATTTATTCTTTATCCCTGGGTTTTGACTCTCCGGATAAGGAAAGCCAGGTCCGAAAAAACAAAAAAGAATTTACCCTTCATTTCAGTTTTAAGGGGCTTCCGTCTGAAAGGTCCATTATAACGGCATCAGTGTATGTGCCACCCGTATCGATCCCCAAACCAAACTTCATATTACTCATCATATATTTCGGAGATCTGAATATATAACATAGATGATAGCGTTTTTTTCCGGGTTTTGATTGAATCAGCCGGTTTCACCTCGACAGAGCCCCCGGGAGAATCAAATGGAAGAAACTAAGCAAAGGGTTTGAGATTATCAAAGCCCGTGACAAAATCAGACCCGGAAACTTCATGAAGAATTAAACGGAGAGGATAAAAAGAAAGAGTTTTAACCTTAACTCCGCTTAT
>DUKH01000151.1:0-9768 GCA_013329415.1 Methanosarcinaceae archaeon
GGAATAAAGGAGATGGAGGCACAATCCTTCCGCGCTTTCCGTGTCTTCCGTGGTTATAATGTAAGTGTAAATACTTACATTTGGGACTATAACTGAATCTTAATCTAACTGAATCTTAATCTAACTGAATCTTAGTTAACTGAATCTTAGCTTACTTTTGGCGATAAACCCTTGATTATACTTTCTGGCTGGTATGGATAAGGGGCCGGACAGATTGTGGGATTATTTTTCAATATTTTTCGTTTGTGTGCGGTATTAATACCGTTTACCGGAAGGCTGCTTGATAGCCTTTGCATTGATTCCAGGAATATCCCAAAAAGCATGATTCATTTAGAGAAGCGCAGGGACCCGGTGTACCGCAATTACCAGGGGGACACACGGACGCCCAAAAAGCATGCTTCATTTAGAGAAGCGCAGGGACAGCGTATAAATGACAATTTCAGGTAAGGCCGTGGTCGGCATGGAAACCGTTGAACTGGAACCTTTACGGAAAGATAAGCAGAGGATCTTTGAAGATATCCTGCAGTATTTCGAGACTCAGCAGAGGGGCTACATCAAGGTCCCCACGGGCTGGGGCAAGACCTTCCTCTCAAAGCATATCATGAAAAAATACTATGAGGAGGGAAAGTTCGTGCTTTTCCTGGTCTCGAAAAATAATCAGCTCCTGACCCAGACCTATTATGACAGGAAAAAGGACCGTCCCCTTTTCCCGAACAGTGCTATCCTTTCTTCGGCACACAAGACCGATCGAAATGAGCTTCTGAATAAACTGAAGGAATTCGAGGCAAGGGGAAAGAAAGGGGCCGGAAAAGGAAAGCAGGTGAAGGAAAGTAATGAAAGCGCCGAAGGTTTTGTGCTCTTTGCTTCCCTCCAGACCGTGCTCGGAAAGCAAAGTGCCGAGATCAAAGACCTGCTTCTGGAATATGCCGACCTTGCGATAGTGGACGAGATCCACAATTTCATCAACAACCGGGGCAATGATTTCCTGAATGCGTTCGGGGACCGGACCCGGATCCTGGGGATGACCGCGACCCCGTTCCAGGGGGTTGTGGGAAACGTCAAGTTCGTGGACGAGATTTCCGGGGACATGCGGGAGGTCTACGGGAAAAGTTTGCCCGAATGCATCCTGGACGAAGAACTGGCTAACCTGAAGTATACGATTGCCGAGAGCAGCGAAGACATCCTGGAGGTCTTTGACTTTGAAAAAGGCCTGGCAGAACTTGATAGGCAGGACCTTTTCCTGGACTGCAGCACCGCTGATAAAATTAAGAAAGTTATCCGGCGGACCGGGCTTGCCAAAGATGTGTACGAGTCCAAAATCCGGAGGGGAAATGCAAAGACTCTGGTCTTCTGCGCCCCGGTCCGGAAACAGGTCTACGGGGTTGGCAGTGAGGATGAGAAGATTAACGCCTTCCATGCCAAGCTCGCCTCCGCAATCTTCAACGAGGAAATCGCCGCCGAAGAGTTCGAAAATGATCCGGACCCCGTACTTCCCATGAGTTTCGACAACTACGCCGCACCCGGGATTTTCAAGGCTGCGGCTTTTATCTCTTCGGAACTCTCAAAGGATGAACAGGCAGCCCTCCTCGAAGCCTTCAGGGACCCGGGAAAGGCTCCCTTTATCCTCTGCACCGTGGGCATGCTGATTGAGGGCTTTGACTTCCCTGCCCTTGAAGCCCTTGTCCTCCTAAGGCCCACTCTCAGTATGCGCCTTTTCGAGCAACAGCTCGGAAGGGTAACCCGGCTCTCCCCGGAAACGGGCAAAAAGAGGGGAAACATCTTCGAAATTGCCGACAACATCGATTCCCTCTACCAGCACTTCGGAGACGGGGTTTTCGGAGGGGAGAAAGTCGAGCAGATCCAGATGCTCCAGCCTGAAATCCGCCTTGAGGAACTTTTCTCCGAAGGGGACGCCGCCCGGGCAATCAGGGAAGGGAGAATCGAGCTGAAAAAGATCGATTTCAGTGCAGGTAAAAAAGGAAGCGGTGGAGGAAAAGGAAGGGGGAAAGGGAGTGGCAGAGGAAAATCCGAAGGATCGGAGCCCGTTGAGGTCCCTGTGCGCCTCCCACCAACAGCTCTTCGGGTCAGGTATTATTCCCGCCTGCTGGCCCTGACCGAGGAAAGGGATATCGGGGCTTTTGAGCGGGAAAAGCGGGAACTCATGCGCGGAGCTCTCAGGTTCAGGCTCCGGGATGCCGGGGATGCCGGGGAACTTGTCGAACTGGTCGCTTCCGTCAACAAACTCAAGCGGGAAGCCTACGAAGACCGCCGGCTTAAAGACACCTCAAGAAAGCTCAAACCAAAAGTCTTCGGGGAAGTGGAATGGCTCCTGAAACTCCAGGCCCTGAACTCCCTCAAATATTCCAGTAAACACCTATCCTATCAGGAAAAAGGCAGGATCCTGAAGACCCTGGGCTTCGAACCCGATTTCAGGCGGATAGACAGCTTCCGGCTCAAATGCCTGAAAATCGGTTCCGCCCAGAAGACCCTCCCCGAACTCCTGAAAGTGCTCGGTTTCGTGCACCGCCTCTCCTCGGAAGAGACCTACCAGTTCCTGGACAAAAAGAAAAAAGAACAGTGGAAACGCGAATTCATGCCCGCCATCTACTGGGGCTTCTGCTTCGTCGAAGACTCTCCCGAACTCAAGGAGCTTTTCGAGTCCACGGAATGGGGCCGCCGGGTTAAGAATATAATCAGGCAGAAATGAAGGGCGAGGGGCCTGCCCTCCGCCTTCCTTTTGCATCAGGGTTTTCGCATCAAGTTTTTGCATCAAGTTTTTGAATTATGATTTCTAAATCCGGAATCAGGCTCCTATATTTTGATCCGGAAATGTTGGGAAACAGTCCGCAGAATCGACGAATTTCCGGCATGAAGCCGATTTAACCTTGTTAGCCTCATTGAGCCGTCCTTGTCCGGACGCAGTCCGGCTTTTCCGAAATAAAAATTAAAAAGATGGATATAAAGTAAAAGCGCCATCAAGAGTGCTGAGGGCTATTTTACTTAGGATCAAAAACAGAATTAATATTTAAATATTGTTTGAATTCATATCTTTTTTATATTAATTTCTATTTCGGAGAGGGCCGCCAGGCAAGCTGGCGGAGGCTTCTATCTCTTTTCAGGACAGAACGGTTTATGGGGTAGAAGAAAGCATTTACTGCAAGTTACTGGTTGCTATCTAAAATCTCTTCTTTGAACTCCTTAGCTCAGATCGTCTTTTGAATTAGTCTTTTTTCGGAATAGCTGAAATCTTCAAATGTATAGTTTGATTGTCTGGCCATAAAAAACAAGTAACATGCAGAAAATATCTGTACATTTTATTGTAATGTTAAATGTAAAAATTTGAAGTAAAATTTTACTTCTTTTCATCCAAAATTTTTATTAATCTTTCAGTTATCGGAGGATCAATATGAGTCAAAAGCTAAAAATGAGCCTGTTATTTCTTGTTCTGATTTTATTAATACAATCATTGAATGTAGCGGCTGCAGCAGCACCTGCAGAACAATGGAACAGGTCTTTTGGCGGAGGTAGTGAAGATAATTTCAGATGCGTTGAACAGACTTCGGATGGCGGGTACGTAGTTGCTGGTTCAACATATTCATACGGTAAAGGGACAAAAGGCTATCCTGATGCCTGGCTTATCAAGGTTGACAATAAGGGGGATCTGCAGTGGAATAAGACTTTCGGAGGAACGTATTTTGATGAGGGATACTTTACCCGGCAAACCTCAGATGGAGGTTATGTGTTATCGGGTTATACATTTCCTTCCGGTTATGCCGAGCCCTGGCTGGTCAGGACCGACAGGAACGGAAATGAGATGTGGAACAAGGTATCTGATGAAATCACTCACGAGGATTATCTCCAATATATGGCTGAACGTACTTCTGATGGGGGATACATAATTGGAGATACGGTTGTACATGAAATTGGAAGTTATTTTGCTTCTCTTCTAGTTGATTATGATATCAGGATAACTAAATATGATATAAACGGCAATCAGCAATGGAATAGCACCTTTGGCAAAAACCAGAGTCTTGAAACATTAAATCCTCTATTAAATTCTGTTAAGCAGACTTCTGATGGTGGATATGTAATTGCCAGCACAACCAGGTCAAAAGAATCAAACAGTGATGATATCTGGTTTATCAAGACCGATGAATCCGGTCAGGAGCAGTGGAATAAGACTTTCGGCGGCCCGATGGATGATGCTGCAATCTCGATTTCAATAACTTCGGACAATGGTTATGTGTTGACGGGAAGGTATAACGATTCTTTGTCTTTCGTGATAGATGGTTCTGCTTTCATACTCAAAACGGACAGTGACGGTAACCAAGAATGGCTAAAAGAGTTTACAAATTGCACGCTCTATTCCGTTCAACAGACTTCGGATGGCGGGTATGTAGCTGCTGGCGTTAAAAATGAGAATGCATGGTTGGTTAAGCTGGCAGGTGATGGAAGGAATACTGAAAATGGAGGGTCATCAATTGAATCTGATGATACATATGACAGCGTTTTCAGCCAGATATTAAATTACATCTATGGTATGTACCAGATATCAACAATTACAATAGAATTTTAAAAAGTGAAATCTTTTCGGGATAAAATAATCTCTTATCAGGAAAAAACAATTTTTGGGGTTGAAGAAAGCATTATACAGGGTAGGGCGGCAAAAATACACTTTATGAAAAAAAGAAAAAGGAAAGAAAAAAATCATAGAGAAGGAAAGATAACTCTCGATGACTATTTTTTTCACTCTTTTCTTGCGAAGTAGAGAGCTCCCAGAATACCTGAAAGTGCAAATGCAATCTCAAACCCTGGTGTCTTCTGCTCCTCATCGCTTCTTTCTTCCCCGGAAGCTTCTGGCACTTCAGAAGCAGGAGGCTCTTCGGATGCATCCGTTTCTCCTTCAGGAGTGAGCGTTCCCGGGTCAGGGGACTGCTCAACTTCTTCCTCAGGTTCCTCTGTCCCGGCGGGGATTATCTTGGCTTCTCCTGTCCCGCTGCCTCCTCTATGATGTGTCGTACCCTCTGGAACGTAAGATGGGATTACAAGCGGGAGGAAATCGATATTGCCCCCTGTTTCCGTGATGCTATATAGGGAATCAGAGAGCCCGTCATTATTTCCATCGGTTGCACTTTCGGAAAAGCCCGTGCCTTCCGGGCTTGCCCAGAAGTTTCCGCCAAGATATGGGCCGCCAATGGTGTTTGGGCCCGGGGCCTTTGTGGTATTCCAGCGGTTTCCGGGGTTTGTGCCTTCAAAATATGTGTTGTTTGTGTTGTTGAAGTAATTGTCGTAGATGAGGTTATTGCTGGAAAACGCCAGATAGATACCGTATTTGGAGTTATTACAGGCATTGCCACTGGAAAGCGTGTTCTTGCCGGAAAATTCCAGCTGAATGCCGTATTCGGAGTTATTGCAGGCCTCGTTTCCGGAAACGATGTTGTTTTCGGACTGCACCAGCAGGATTCCATAGCTATTGTTACAGGCTGTGTTGTTGGAAAGTGTATTGTTACCGGATTCGACCAGGTTGACTCCAATGGCATTGTTACAGGCTGTGTTGTTGGAAAGTGTGCTGTTGCCGGAAAAGTCCAGGTATATACCGTATTCAGAGTTATTACAGGCTGTGTTGGTGGAAAGCGTGTTGTAGTTACTGGATAAAGCCAGATAGATTCCGTACTCCGAGTTATTGCATGCCTCGTTCTTTTCCACCGTGTTACTGCTGGACGAAGCCAGATATATGCCGTATCTGGAGTTATTACAGGCTGTGTTGGTGGAAACTGTGTTCTTGTCTGAAGACTCCAGCCAGATGCCGCTCTCAGAGTTATTATAGGCTGTGTTGCCGGAAATTGTGTTGTTGCCAGACTGATCCAGCCCGATTCCATAGCTATTGTTGCAGGCTGTGTTGTTGGAAATCGTGTTATTTACTGAATAAACCAGGGCTATTCCGCCGAAGTTTGCATAAAGTACATTGTTCTCGAAGGTACAGTTCTCCGCACCTTCCAGATAGATTCCGGCATAAGGGTATTCAGCCCCTGTTATGTTAAAACCGCTGATCGTAACGGAATTGGCAGTTATGTTAAATACGTGCTTCCCGGGATCCGGAGCCTGAACCCCTGTAAGCCCGGACCCGCTTTCGGAACATATGGTCAGGCTCTTTGTAACTTCCACATTTTCCCGGTATGCCCCTTCCTCCACGAGAATGGTATGCCCTTCAAGGGTCCCGGTGTCGTCAATGGCTGCCTGGATCGAAACAAACTTCTTGCCGCTGTTTATGTTCAGGACAGGATTATTCACGGCGACTGTTATCAGGTCGCTTCCTGTTAGCCCGCATTTGTCAGTCGCATTGGCACGGATGTAATAGTTACGGTTGTCAACTTTTGTGCTGTCCCACTCCACGTTCCAGAGGTAAGAATCTCCCAAAAAGGTGCCTGTTTCAGCCTTTCCTATCTCATTCCAGGTCAGTCCGTCCGGGGAATATTCAAAGCTGCAGGAGTCCACGTCCCCGTCAACTGTTGTCGCGTTTATGTTTATGGTCCCCGATATAACGGATCCGTTTAAGGCTTCGTTTACCTCGACGTTAGGAACCGAATTTTCCCCTACTATGTAGTTTGAGGCCTGCAGGCACAGAGGGTAGAGGTCCCTTCCTTCATACGGGGTGTCATTAATCCCGTCTCCGTTTGAATCAATACCTGTGTAACCATAGTAGTTTCCAAGGTAGCTGTAGTATTCCCTGCCGCCGTATGTATAACTCACGGGTTCCGGAGTATTCCAGGTGATGTCCAGGTTGCTGCCAAAAGAAAAGTCCTGGATGTTCCCCGTGAAATCATTCAGGTAAATATTTGCGCTGGAAGAATCCATCGAGATGCCCGTGATGCAGGAAAAAACCCGGTTATTGGAAAGCGTGACACCTTCGGAAGAAAGCAGGGAAATGCCACTCAGTAAATAGCCATTCCCATTGTAACCATCAATTTCATTATTTTCAATCGTACAGTTTGCTCCCTCTATTTTGATACCTATGGAAGCACTGTTGCGCTTTATGTTAAATCCGCTAATACTTGCCGAATTAGCCGGGCTTTTGATTGTAAATACGGGAAGACCTATCATGGGATTGTCCCGGACTATAACATCAGCTTCCGCAATGAGTGCTAAATTCTTACCGATTTCAACGCAATCGGTATAGGTCCCGCTGTGTACGATAATTGTGTCCCCCTCCTGCGCTCCGTCCACGGCATTCTGGATATCACGTATTGCACGCCCGTTGGGGTCACTGCTGGGATAAACATGGATTTCTTCTGCCGTGGCTATCCCGGTGAATATCATCAGAACCGCTGCAATTGCTGTCAGGAAAATAATTTTCCCGTATTTTTTCTGGATACTTCCCTTGCTTTTCATGGGTTTCCCGCCAAAAAATCTATTTAGATTATAAAAAATGAATTAAATATCAATTTTTATCTTTTTCAATGTATTAAATAAGAAGAACTGTTCTTATATTTCAATCCACGCTTTATCTGCATATTTCAAAAGATTAAAAATCAATGTCAAGAACCGGAAAATGTATTTTTGGAGATACTCTTTGTTTCCTTCTTTAATCTAAACTTTATTTCGGAGAGGGCCGTTAGGCAAGCTGGCGGAGGCTTTCGATATCTTATCGGAAAAACGGTTTTCGGGGTCGATGGAATCAGTTATGTAGTCAAGATTTATTCTTTTTGTTCTATTTTTATATTCTGAGTCCGTTTTTCGGATCCGTCTGATGAAACTTTGCTTTCGTTTTCTCATCGTAGGCTTTATATTACTGTTTTTCACCAAAACTCTCTATGTATTTTTTATGAAATTATACTAATAAATAAGAAAGTAAATATAAGATCAAGCTAAATTTATAACAAATGATTATAAAAATCTTCAATATCTTTCTCAAATATCAATAGAACTTGGGTTACTGATTCTCCATGCCTGACAAGAAGCACCACCATATCCCCGGTCCCATAGAAATTACCCACGAAATCGCCGAGGAAACGAAAGAAATAACTCATGAAATAGCCGAGGGAATCACCCATCTCTACTGTCCTGTAAACCTGAGGCGTCCCCCTTCCCTTAAGAACATGAGCCACCATTTGCACGAGCTTATTGAATCGAGGCTCTGGCTCAAGATCTTGCTGGGTATGTTCCTGGGGGTGGCTGTGGGACTGCTGCTCGGGCCGTTTGGGGGTTTTGTCGACCCGGGGATGGCGGAGGTTATCGGGGAATGGATCGCTCTTCCCGGATACATTTTTCTGGGCCTGCTGAAGATGATCGTGATCCCTCTTGTGCTTGCTTCCATCATCCTGGGGGTTGCTTCGAGCGAGAGTATGGCAGATCTTAAGAAAACAGGCCTGTCAACTGCGCTTTACTTTATCGTGACCACGGCTATCGCAACCTGCATCGGGCTCGGGATGGCGCTTTCAATAAGGCCCGGACAGTATATAGGCGGAGAACTGCTCCAGGCTGCGATAGAAGGAGAAGCTCCCTCAGCCGCGCAGGATATGGATTTTTCTTTATCGCTCGGGGACCTGCCTTCAAAGATCGGAGGGCTCCTTCCCGCTAACCCCCTGGACGCCATGGTGCAGGGGGAAATGCTGCAGGTCGTGATCATTGCTATCATAGTGGGTGTGGCCCTGGTCTCCCTGAGCAGGCGGCAGGCTGCTCCCCTGATCCACCTCCTGAACTCCGTGCAGGCTATCTGCATGACCGTGGTGAAGTGGAGCATGGCCCTTGCCCCGATTGCGGTTTTCGGGCTGCTTACCAAGTTCACCATCATGCTCGGGATAGATGCCCTGGTGGGCATGGCCGTCTACGTGGCAACGGTGCTGGCAAGCCTGGGGCTCCTGATGGGCATGAACCTGATAATAATCTCCGTCCTGGCCAGGAAAAACCCCTTTGATTTCCTGAGCGCAGTCAGGGACGTCCTTCTCCTTGCCTTTTCTACCTCAAGTTCCGCTGCCGTTATGCCCGTTTCCATCAAGACAGCCGAGGAAAAGCTGGGGGTCAGGCCTTCCATTTCCCAGTTTGTAATCCCTCTGGGCGCCACCGTGAACATGAACGGGACCGCCCTTTACCAGGGCGTTGCAACAGTCTTCCTGGCAGAAGTCTTCGGAATTCACCTCGGGCTCGGGCAGCTCGTGCTTGTTATGGTCATGGCCGTTGCAGCCGCCATTGGCACCCCCTCGATTCCCGGGGTAGGGATAGTTATCCTGGCAATGATCCTGAGCAGCGTGGGAATCCCGACCACCGGAATAGCCCTCATCATGGGGGTAGACCGTATCCTGGACATGACCCGTACGTCCGTAAACGTTGCCGGAGACCTGGTAACCTGCACGGTAATGGACCGCTTTATCGGAGCTAAGGTCGGGAAAGGAGACGGACTCGAAGGAGCCGAGGGTACCGCATGCGTCCTTGGAGACGGGGATGACCCCAAATTCAAGAGGGGAAAACCGGAACCTGCAGGTGCGGGTGCTTCCGAAGAGGAGTAACTTGAAGAGACGTAAATGAAGAGAAGTAAATGAAGAGAAGTAAATGAAGAGAAGTAAATGAAGAGAAGTAACTTGAAGAGAAGTAACTTGAAGAGAATTGAAAGCGATCTGAGCCTTCATGAGCACTAAGTGGCCTATCAGGTGCCTTTATTTCTCTTATTCCTATTTTTTGAAATCAAATTTATAGTCCCGAACGTAAATATTTACACTTAAATTATAACCACGGAAGGCACGGAAAGCACGGAAGGATTGTGCCCCTATTTCC
>DUKH01000151.1:10063-10443 GCA_013329415.1 Methanosarcinaceae archaeon
TTAAACTTTCACTTGAGATTGGGGAAGGAATTTATGTCCTTGACTATAGAAGGGCTACCGACCGCAGAAGCACTACCAACCGTGGTGTACTGCCAACTGTGGATGTACTGCCAACTGTGGATGTACTGCTAACTGGGGAGGCACTACCAACCGTGGTGTACTGCCAACTGTGGATGTACTGCCAGGGAAGTACTGCCAGGGAAGTACTGCTAACTGCGGAAGCACCGGGGAAAGTCTTCCGATCATTTTTTTTGGATAATTGTCCGGTACTTTTTCGAAGTTTCCAAAAAAAGCAGGTGTGGGACGTGTTAAACTTCTAGAATAATTATTTTAATTTTTTTCTAAAAGATATTTTTACATTTTAATAAAAATCTTTATAT
>DUKH01000023.1 GCA_013329415.1 Methanosarcinaceae archaeon
GGTGGGCAAAAAAGAGTGGGTGAGCGATTGAAAAATGGTACTGATAAATGATTGAAAAATGACTGAATAAACGGTACTGAAAAATAGTGCTAAGTTTTCCGGCGTGCTGGAAAAATCCATATGCAGCCGCCGGCAACTATTTGAAAATTAATGCAAAGATTGATGAAAGGTTTCTGAAATAATGGGAGGTGAAAAGGAGTTTGTAAGACCAGTTACAGAAGAGTTCTGTAACCTGGATCTTTCACATTTATCCTTCGAGTACGATCTCGATGTTGATGTCTTTCGGGACCTGGATCCTCATGAGCTGGCGAAGTGCCCTTTCGTCGGCTGCGATGTCGATGAGCCGCTTATGCACCCGCATTTCCCAGTGGTCCCAGGTTGCGGTTCCGTCACCGCTCGGACTCTTTCTTGTAGGGACAACCAGCTTCTTTGTGGGAAGTGGTACGGGTCCGGAGATGTTGACTCCTGTCCGTTCTGCGATGGACTTTACCTGATTACAGACTCCGTCCAGGTCTTTTGGACTGATGCCTGACAGTCTAATTCTAGCTTTCTGCATAATTTTTTTCTCCTTACAAAAATAAAAAAGGAGAGTGTTTATTTCTGCTTAACACTCATGCACATTCCGGCGGCAATGGTCATACCCATGTCGCGGATGGCAAATCTGCCGAGCTGCGGAATTTCCTTTACAGGCTCTATGACCATCGGCTTTGTCGGCTTAATTGTGACGATTGCTGCGTCTCCGGCCTTGATGAAGGTCGGGTTCTCTTCCTTAACCTGCCCGGTCTTGGGGTCCAGCTTCTTGTCAAGAGAAATCAGCTGGCATGCGGTCTGGGAAGTGTGGGCGTGGAACACAGGGGTGTATCCTGCAGTGATTGCGGATGGGTGCTGGAGAACCACGATCTGCCCTACGAACTCATCAGCAACAGTTGGCGGGTTGCTCACGAGACCACAAACGTCTCCTCTGCGGACGTCGCTCTTGCCGATACCACGGACGTTCCAGCCGATGTTGTCCCCGGGGACTGCCTGCGGAATTTCTTCGTGGTGCATCTCGATGGACTTGACTTCACCGGCAATTCCTCCAGGCATGAAGATGACCTTGTCACCCTTCTTCATGACACCGGTCTCGACCCTGCCCACAGGCACGGTTCCGATACCGGAGATGGTGTATGCGTCTTCCACAGGGATCCTGAGCGGGAGGGTGTCCGGCTTTTCGGGTGTACTGAGCTCGTCGAGGGCCTGCATGATTGCGGGGCCCTTGTACCAGGGTGTGTTCTCGCTTGCCTTTGTGATGTTGTCGCCTTCGAAAGCAGAGGTGGGGATGAAGGGAATGTCCTTTGGCTTGAAGCCGATCATCTTGAGAAGCTCGGAAACCTGGGCCACGACTTCCTTGTACCTTTCTTCGCTATAGTTCGCGGCGTCCATCTTGTTCACAGCGACAATGAGCTGGTTGATACCGAGGGTCCTGGAAAGGAAGATGTGTTCCCTGGTCTGAGCCATTACACCATCAGGAGCTGCTACCACAAGGATTGCGGCATCTGCCTGGGAGGCACCGGTGATCATGTTCTTAACGAAGTCACGGTGGCCTGGGCAGTCCACGACTGTAAAGTAGTACTTGGAGGTGTCGAATCTCTTGTGAGCGATATCGATTGTGATACCTCTTTCACGCTCTTCCTTAAGAGAGTCCATGACCCATGCGAATGCGAAGGATTCCTTACCCTTCTCTTTTGCTTCTGCCTTGTACTTCTCGATAACGTGGGCCGGAACAGCGCCGGCTTCATACATTAAGCGACCTACAAGGGTGGACTTTCCGTGGTCAATGTGACCAATGACTGCTAAGTTCAGGTGTGGTTTTTCTGCTGCCATATTAAATTCTCCTGTAATGGATGAGTTTCATTGCTATATCATGTAATTACTATATTAACGTCACTCTTGATTAGAGCGGGATCTTTGTGAATTTCCAGTTGCCTGGAATGTTTTTCCCCCATTATAGACATACTTCGGTTTAAAGCTTTCTCCTTCAAGAGGGGAAAAGCGGAAAAAATTCCGCTTCACATTCCAAGGAAATCAGTGGGCTTTGGAAGTTCCTTCTTCAGGCCTTTCCTGTCCCTGATCTGGGCCACGATTTCGGTCATGATGTTAGTCGGTACGATCTCAAAGCCTCCGAATTCCGTGCTCCACATGGCACGCCCTTCGGTTGCAGACCTGATTTCCCCGGCGAACCCGAACAACTCGGCCACAGGCACCCTGGACTCGATAATAGCCAGGTCACCTTCGGTGGTCATGTTCATGATCAAGCCGCGGCGGCCCTGCAGTTCCTTGGTAGCTCCGCCCATGTTAAGCTGGGGGACCTGGACAACGACCTTCTGGTAGGGCTCGAGTAAGCTGTCTTCTGCCAGAAGCAAACTTGCCTGGATGGCCTGTCTGGAAGCGGGGATGATCTGAGCAGGACCCCTGTGGATTGCGTCTTCGTGGAGTTTTGCGTCCACAAGCACACATTTCACATTTGCCACAGGTTCTCTGGAAAGCGGGCCTGCCTTCATGACTTCTTCAAACCCGTCGAGCACCAGTTCCATGGTTTCATTCAGATACTGGATACCCTTGGTCATGTCGATGAAGATGTTTGAGCCGTAGATTCCGGCAATTTTCTTTGCCTCGTCCTTGTCCATGCCGACAGCCATGAGCTTCTCCCTGCGTTCGAGTTCGGGCATGCGCATGGAAATGTCGCCGGACTTGATAAGCTCGACAGTGGCGTCATCAAGGGGTTCCACATAGATATAGAACCTGTTGTGCCTGTTCGGGGACTTCCCTTCCACGGGTTCGGTTTTCTTCTTGATGGTTTCCCTGTAAACCACAATAGGCTGACTGGTCGTGATTTCCACGTTTTTGTCCCTTTCGATCCTGTGGGCGATGACTTCGAGATGGAGTTCTCCCATCCCTGCCATCAGGTGTTCCCCGGTTTCCTCATCAAGGGTGATCTGGAGGGTAGGGTCTTCCTTTGCGACCTGCCTGAGGACTTCCACAAGCTTGGGAAGGTCCTTTGTGTGCTTGGCTTCCACGGCCACAGTCACCACAGGCTCGCTTACGTGCCTGATGCTCTCGAAGGGGATCATGCCGTCAAGGGTGGTAACAGTGGAACCGACGAACGCCTCTTTCAGGCCCGTAACTGCTGCAATGTTCCCTGCAGGGATCCTTTCCACTTCGAGCCTTTCGGGGCCCATGAAAATTCCTACCTGCTGGACCCTGCTCTTCTTGGCAGTGCCTGAGGTGTAGACTTCCAGCCCACGGTAGAAGGAACCGCTAAAGAGCCTTCCGGTTGCTACTTCTCCTGCATGGGGGTCCATGGAAATGTCCGTTACCATGAAGGCAAGGTCCCCGTCTGCGTTTGCGTGGGTCATGGACTGCCCGATTTCGGTACTTTCATCCCCGTGCCAGATGACCTTTACCCTGTCCTTCTGGGCTTCAATCGGGTTTGGAAGGTAACGGATTACCATGTCAAGGACGGCTTCGTGCAAGGGGCACTGATCTGCCAGGGCTTTCATGTCCTCAACCTTACAGTAATCATAGACGTCCTTAAAAGAGATCCCGGTCTTCTGCATCATGGGCACGCTGATGGCCCAGTTGTAAAGAGCTGATCCGAAGGCTACGGTCCCGTTTGCCGCGTCGACTCTCCAGCCTTCCTTGAACTTCTCCTCGTTCATGTTCTTGATCAGCTTGTTAACGTGATCAATGAGCTTTCCGAGACGGACCTGCATTTCCTGGGAGTCCACCTGCAGCTCGTTGATGAGCCTGTCAACCTTGTTGATGAAGAGTACGGGTTTTACGTGTTCTCTGAGGGCCTGCCTCAGCACGGTTTCGGTCTGGGGCATGGTGCCTTCTACGGCGTCCACGACCACCACAGCGCCGTCCACGGCTCTCATGGCACGTGTAACGTCCCCACCGAAGTCAACGTGTCCCGGAGTGTCGATCAGGTTGATCAGGTAGTCTTCGTCCTGGTAAGTGTGAACCATTGATACGTTGGATGAATCAATGGTGATTCCGCGCTGCTGTTCTTCCTCGTCGGAATCCATGAATAACTGTCTGCCGGCAAGCTCCTTGGAAATCATGCCTGCGCCTGCCAGCAAGTTGTCACTTAATGTTGTTTTACCGTGGTCGATATGTGCAACAATCCCGATGTTCCTGATCCTTTCGGGATCAGCCATAAGCGTTGTCACACGCTCGACCATCTTCTTCCTTCGTCCCATGCTAATACCTTTTGTAAACAGATATTTGAATTTAGTTTAAATTGATAAATATGAAAATCGGGGCAACCCCGAAGAAATGATTAACGGGCTGCCTTTGATACTCTTTCCTTTGCGTCCTTCCTGTTGATGGAGAAACACTTTGCATCGCGGTTTGCGGCTCCTATGAGTTCGGAGGCCAGGCATTCTGCGGCCGAGCGCTTGGACTTGAAAGAAGCATTTTTTGTGCCCATGCTGATGTAGCGAAGAGCCGTGTCAACACGCCTCTGAGGAGCAGTGTCCACTGCTTTTGGCACGGAGATTCCACCGTACTTGAGCCTCACAACTTCTTCCCTGGGACCTGCATTGCCAATGGCGTCCACAAGGACCTGGATAGGGTTCTGCTGGGTCTTCTTGTTGATGATATCAAAGGCTTCTTCTACGATCTTGAGAGTGATCTGCTTTTTGCCGGTGTTTTGCTCCGACCTCATGATGTTATTAACAAGACGTTCCACGATGGAAATCTCGGACTTGTTAAACTGCTGCCTTGCATGCCTCCCACTGCTGTGGGGGACCATGACCGGAGTAAGGCCTACATAGCGCTTGATCCCGGGGTCTTTGATCTCTACTTCGGAAGAGTCCCATTTACCGAAAATCTTATACAAAACCAATCATCTCCTCGGTTTTTCCATTCTACCGATAACCATCTCGTGTAAGCACACGTTGTTTACGGCAGTCACCTTAAAGCGTACTCCGGGAATATCACCCATTGCACCACCCATGCGTCCGCCGATCCTTTCGACGGTCACTTCATCGTGTTCATCAATAAAGTTCACTGCCCCGTCACCCGGACAGAAAGCAGTTACCTGACGCCCGTTCTTGATGAGCTGGATCCTTACGCATTTCCGGATAGCAGAGTTAGGCTGCTTTGCTTCGACTCCTACTTTCTCCAGTACAATACCCCTGCCCTGAGGTGCTCCTCCGAGAGGGTCGGCTTTCACGTTCAGGTTCAGAACACGCCTGCTGTAGTTTGTGTCTTTCCAGCGAGCGTCTTTCCTGGCCTGCTTGAGTATATGAGCTGCATATTTTCCTTTTGCCATACTTAATTCTCCGAATTTAAATGATTGATTTAATTTTCCTTCTAAGGTAATTAGTGCCGAAATTTGTCCTCAACGCCGGTTGAAATGATCAAAGTAAACTGAAAATTTATGTGCTGAATATTTTATGTGGATTACTGCAGGATTACATCGTCAATATCATGGTGGCGGCGAGCAAGCATTTTCACTTTTTCAATGTTTCTGCCGCTGCGCCCTATGGCAAGCCCCTTCTCTTTATTGGGTACCTCTACATAAGCTAATCGCTTGCCATTTTTGTTTACAATGTTTACAGAACTGACGGATACGGGCCCGAACGCGTTCTTTATAAATGTGACCTGATCCTCTGAGTATTCCACAAGTTCGATGGGCTTGTCCAGGGCTTTTTTAACACGGTTGATATTTTCGCCGCTCTTGCCTATGGCAAGTCCCATGTCGCCCTGCTTTACGACGCACACGAGCCGTTCCTCTTCTATGATACAGTCGAGGATATTGGCCCGGGTCATATTTTCAAATAGTGCAATGTACTGGATGGTGTTCGCCGTAAGTTTTATTTCACCCAAAACGCTGCAACTCCTTTCATCAGGCTGTAACTGCCAGGATATCGGATTCTCCTGCATCAAGGATTGCCATTGCGGCAATCGTGAAGGGCTTTCCGCAGACAGGTCCCAGTTCTACACTGGTGCCGCCGTATTCGAGGATAGGGACATTTGTCGTCTGGAGTTTCTTCTTTACGTTTTCAGGACAGTTTGATGCAAGCACTACCATTTTTGCTCTGCCATCTACCGCTGCATCGATGGTCAGGTTGCTTCCAATGATAACCGTACCTGTTTTCACAGCCTTAATCAGGGATTTATCAACATTAATCTTCATTTTCATCAACTCTATCTCAGATTAGCTCGTCTACTCGATCTCATTCTCAATAAAAAGTTCCAAGCTCGGTGAATATCTGGTACTCTTAATACTTGATTCCTTATATCAATTTTCTGGTTATGGGCTTCCCGACTCGATACAGGAATCATATTAGTATCAGGTATTGCATTGGTAATCTGAAGGTTTCACGAAGGGTAATCCGGGCTTTCGGCCCCTTCAGACCCCGCATTCGTCTTCAATTTCAATTTTTTCTTCCTTCTTTCTGCTGACCAGGTGGACGTCTCCGGTACCCATCCGGATAGGCTGGCCGACAATGATGTTTTCAGTAACACCTTTGAGTTCGTCCACGTCCCCGCGCATCCCGGCGTCCAGCAGGTGGCTGACCGTAACTTCAAAAGCCGCACGTGCAAAAACACTGGCCTTTTCACCGGAAATGCCGTGCCTTCCGATCTGTTTCACTTCCCCGTCGCAGGTCATGAGGTCAGACACCAGCATGATGTGGCGAATGTCCACGGTAAGCCCCTGTTCCCTGAGGGTGTCAGTAGCTTCCTTGATGATCGAATTCCTGGCGGCCTCGACCCCCAGCACCTCATAGATCTCGTTGATGTTGTTGGTGCTGGTCCTTGTCCTGTCCACACCTTCGAACTGAAGCACTTCACGAAGGGCCGAACCTTCAGTGTAAAGGGTATACTCTTCCCCTTCTTTCCTTACAACAACCCTCTTGATCCCCTCAATTCCTTTCAGGGTGACATCGTGGATGTTCTTTGCAAGCTGGAGGAGTTCTCTGTAGGACGGCTCACTGGGGGTTATAATGATCTGGTTATCGAAATCAGGGGAGATGCTTACCATTACGTTCATTTCTTCACTGAACTTCTCCTTGATCTGTTCGATGGTAATATTCCTGCCTTCCATGGCCTTTTCGTGCAGGTCGATGATGAGCTTCATCTGGGAGAGGTCAGTGGTCACGTCCGCGATATGGTCGATCCTGGTAGCTTCGATCTCCCAGGCAAGAGCTCTTGTTTTCTCCCTGTTGTAGGCGTAATCGTCCGCATTTTCCTTAGAAAGGGCGATCGTCATCATCGGGGTGCTCGGGATCTTCCGGGCATCCACGATTTCGATAAGGCGGGGCAGACCCAGGGTAACGTTAATTTCAGCCACACCCGCATAGTGGAAGGTACGCATGGTCATCTGGGTACCCGGTTCCCCTATGGACTGGGCGGCAACTACCCCTGCAGCATCACAGGGCTCGATGCACGACTCTTTGTATTCTTCCATGACCTGCTCTATTATTTCTTCCATTTCCTTCTTGCTTACCCCGGCATTGAGCGCTTCATTCCGGAGGGCCTTCATTATGTTTGAAGGGAGAGGAAGGTCTTTAGTCATGCTTTCGATCGTGGTTTCGCTGATACTCATTCAGCCGCCTCCTTGTTCATAACAGAGCGGATAATCCGCTGGATCACATCGGGTTTGCTAAAATCACTCTTTGTGGGGTCGATCCCGTCTTCTCCGTACTTGAACTGCACAACCACGCCTCGAGTGTCCCTGACCGTGAGGTCGTAATGGACTTCAAGGTCCTGGAGGGCATTAACAAGCCTGCGCTGGAGGTACCCTGACTGGGACGTCCTGACCGCAGTGTCCACAAGCCCTTCCCTACCACCAATGGCGTGGAAGAAATATTCTGTGGGGTTCAGGCCGCTCTTGTAGCTTGCCTTAACGAAACCGTGGGCATCCGAACCCAGGTCCCCTACTTCAAAGTGAGGGAGTGTCCTGCCTGCGTATCCTCTGCGGATGCGCTCACCACGCACTGCCTGCTGGCCCACGCAGGCGGCCATCTGGGTTAGGTTCAGGATAGAACCCCTGGCACCCGAACGGGCCATGATAACTGCCGAGTTCTCAAGCCCCATGTGGCTGTCTGCTATGTTCCCGGTCTCGTCCCTGGCTTTACCGAGTTTTTGCATGATGCTCATCTCGATAGTTTCGTCCAGGGTCCTTCCGGGCAGGGGTTCGAGTTCCTTGTTCTCGTAGGACCTGATAAGGTTTTGAACGGCATCTTCAGCTTTGCCGAGGACTTCGTTGATCTGGATCCTTGCTTCCTTGGGGATATCTTCGTCGGCGATCCCGAAACTAAGGCCAGTCCGCATGATTGCCCGGATTGCAAGCTTGGTCATGTCGTCTATGAACTTAGCCCCGGCTTCGGCGCTGATCTCCTTGATGATCCGGTCCTGGATTTTTCCTTTGAAAGCCCCGATAGCTGCCTCGTCGATGGTACCTTTGATGAGGTTCCCGTCACGGATTACCACATAGGCATCGTTCGGGCATTCCTCTTCCTGGCAGACATCACAGTGCGAACAGACCTGAGCCGGGAATCCCATATTCAGGGCTTCGGGCAGAATCTGGCTGAAAATCTGTTTTCCGGTCCAGTAAGGTACCCCGTTTTCATCGTGGCTTGCCGGAGCGGGCAGTTCATGAGCTTTCGCTTTCCTGAGGATGTCAAAGGCGTCCTTCGCAGAGATGCGGTTTTCAAAACGGGTCAGCAGGAAAAGTCCCGAGATGTGGTCGTGGATCCCACCGATAATGGGACCTCCGAAACGCGGGGAGAGGATATTTTCCTGGACCCTCATGAGGATCTTTGCCTCAGCCCTGGACTCTTCGGTCTGGAGGGCGTGCATGTTCATCTCGTCCCCGTCAAAGTCAGCGTTGTAAGGGGGACAGACGGCAGGGTTGAGCCTGAAGGTTTTGTTAGGGAGCACCTTGACCGAGTGGGCCATGATACTCATCTTGTGCAGGGACGGCTGCCTGTTGAAAAGCACGATGTCCCCATCTTTTAGCTGGCGTTCCACCATCCAGCTATACTCGATTTTCTCTGCCAGGTCTTCCTTGTTGATCTCGGTAACCTTAATGCGCCGCCCGTCGGGCCTGAACACGTAGTTTGCCCCGGGGTGGATTAGAGTCCCGTTCCGGATATAAACCTTGAGCTGCTCAATGTTCCTGGGAGTTACGATTACAGGGACTGTCAGGATCCTTGCGATTGGAATCGGGACCCCGACTTCGTTGATGCTCAGGTTCGGGTCAGGAGAAATCACGGTACGGGCCGAGAAGTTAACACGCTTACCCGAAAGACTGCCCCTGAACCTGCCTTCCTTTCCTTTCAGACGCTGGGAGAGAGTCTTTAAGGGCCTGCCTGACCTGTGCCTTGCCGGGGGAATCCCGGAGACAGAATTGTCAAAGAAAGTCGTAACGTGATATTGCAGAAGTTCCCAGAGATCTTCAATGATCAGCTGGGGCGCACCTGCTTCCCTGTTTTCCTGGAAGCGCTGGTTGATCCTGATGATGTCCACAAGCTTGTGGGTCAGGTCGTCTTCACTGCGCTGCCCGGATTCAAGGGTAATGGAGGGCCGCACCGTTACCGGAGGAACGGGCAGGACGGTGAGGATCATCCATTCGGGCCTTGCGTTATTGGGGTCCATCCCGATAACCCGGATGTCCTCGTCCGGAATGTTTTCGAAGCGGTCCCTGATCTCTGTGGGGGTAAGTTTCTCCCCATTTTCAAGGTACTCGCTGGGCTTTTCGAACTTGATGTCGAGCTGCTCCTCATTACAGTAGGGGCAGGTCTTGACTTTGCTTGCTTCCTTGTAGACCTCGTTGATAAGGTCATCAGGCCTGTGCCCGATTTCTTCAACAGCTGTCAGCTGGCCCAGGAAATGCTGTTTTTGTGTGGGGTCCAGCAGGATCCGGCTGCATTTCCGGCAGGATGCCCTGAGCAGCTTTCGAATGATCTTGTTAAACCCTACGTGTACAACAGGAGCCACAAGTTCGATGTGCCCGAAGTGTCCCGGGCATTCTCCTGCTCTTCCGGAACAGGTCTTGCAGCGAAGCCCCGGGTCGATGACCCCGAGTTTCGTGTCCATGAGTCCCATGTCAATAGGGAACCCGTCATCATCATAGGTATCTGCCGTGATGATAGGGGTTGCACTCATCTTCCGGACTTCTTTCGGGGACATTAAGCCGAACTTAATAGCAGAAATTCTTTTTGGAATCGGAGGGACGTTTGCCATATTTTCACCTCACCTCATACCGCATCTTCCAAATTGAGCCTGGGCGCAACACCCAGGGACTTGATTTCGTCAAGCAGCAGCTTGAACGCGTAGCTCATCTCCACTGGGTAGATGTCCGTGTCAGCCCCGCAGGCAGCACAGAAAGAGACGTTCCTCTGCTTGTCAAACGTTGCTATCATACCGCAATGAGAGCAGACAAGTTCCACCACCTTATCCGACTCGTCCAGCAGCCTTTCTTTCAGGGACATGGCAGCCCCGTGCCCTACCAGCACGTCACGCTCCATTTCTCCGAACCTCAGACCTCCTTCCCTTGCCCTACCTTCAGTGGGCTGGCGGGTAAGCACCTGCACGGGACCGCGGGAACGGGCATGCATCTTGGAAGTGACCATGTGGTGCAGTTTCTGGTAAAGGATTACTCCAACAAAGACATCTGCGGGGACCATTCTGCCGGTTGCGCCATCGTAGAATACCTCTTTACCGGTATGGGCAAACCCGTGGCTTTTCAGGGCTTCCCTTAAGTCTTCTTCATTTTCTCCGGAAAAGGCTGTAGCGTCCACCCTTCTGCCTTCCATGGACCCGACTTTTCCTCCGATCATTTCAAGCACGTGCCCGACAGTCATACGGGAAGGAATGGCGTGCGGGTTGATCATAAGGTCGGGGGTCAGGCCTGATTCCGTAAAGGGCATGTCGGCGATCGGGACTTTCAGCCCGATAACTCCTTTCTGCCCGTGCCGGGATGCGAACTTGTCCCCGATATCCGGGATCCTCTCGTCCCTGACCTTGACTTTGGCAAGGCGAGTCCCGTTGATGGATTCTGTAAGAATTACAGTGTCCACGATCCCTTTTTCGTTGGACCGCATGGTAATCGAGCTTTCCCTGCGCTGCTCTACGGCAATCCCGAATTCCGAAGGCTCTTCCAGGAACCTCGGGGGACTGGTCTTTCCGATAAGCACGTCGTTCGGGCCCACCACGGTTTCGGGGTTTACAAGCCCGTCAATGTCCAGGTTCGCATAGGCATCTGCACTGCGAGCTCCACGGTATTCGGAGTCGGGGATCTCGAACTTGTCTTCCTGACCACCGGGGTATCTCCGTTCTTCACCCTCAAATGTCCTGAGGAAGTGGCTTCTACCGAGGCCTCTTTCAATTGACCCGTTGTTGAAAATCAGGGCATCTTCAATGTTATACCCTTCATAGGAAAGGATTGCCACCACAAAGTTCTGGCCTGCAGGCCTTTCATCAAACCCGATGGCTTCACAGGTCCTTGTCCTTGTCATTGCCCTCTGTGGATAGTGCAGGACGTGGGCACGGGTATCGGGCCGGAGTTTCTGGTTCGCCGTGGAAACCCCGATACACTGCTTAATCATCGCTGCCCCCATTGTGTTACGCGGGGAAGCGTTGTGTTCCGGGTGCGGGACCATCCCCGTGCAGATCCCGAGCATGAGTTCGGGATCGAGTTCCATGTGGGTATGCCTTGAGTTAAGCTGGGACTCATAGAGGGAGATGTAGGCGTTTTCCTCTTCCTCGGCGTCCAGGTACTCCACACAACCTCCCTTTACCAGGTCCTCAAAGCCGATTTCTTTATTCTTCAGTTTCACTATCTGCTCTTCCGTAACCAGTGGAACCCCGTTTTCCACAACTACCATGGGCCTTCTGGCCCGGCCCATATCGGAGCTGATGACTACTTCCCTGGTGTTGTCGTTCAGGGCTATGTTGACCTGCTTGGAGATGAACCCCTGACGCCTCATTTTTCGGAGTTCTTCCACCAGTTCCGCAGGGTTGTCATGGGTTCCGACAAGCGCTCCGTTGATGAATACTTTTGCTTTAGTCATTTAGCATCGACCCGCCTTCTTCCAGGTTATCGCCCGAATAATCCAAATAATCGTCATCTTTAAACTTGTCCACCTCGGGCACTACTTCCAGCTCTTCTATGACCTCTTCGTCAAATTCGGAAATTTCAAGATCAATGGCTGCAGGCACCTCGGGCAACTTTATGACCATCGGTTCGACGTTAAGGTCATAAAGAATTTTCTTTATGCTGTCGATCTCTTCCGTGCCCGTGGACAGCTCCACCATCTGGGCAAAGTTCTTCACCAGTCCACAGTTGGGACCTTCGGGAGTCTCAGAGGGACAGAGCCGTCCCCACTGGGTGGGGTGTAAATCTCTTGCCTCAAAGTGCGGCTGAGCCCGGGAAAGTGGGGAGATTACACGCCGCAGGTGGGAAAGGGTAGAAATGTAGTCGTTCCTGTCAAGGAGCTGGGAAACTCCGGTCCTCCCTCCGACCCAGTTTCCGGTTGCCAGGGGGTGCTGCAGGCGGTCCGTCAGGACGTCTGCCCGGACAATTGTGGCTACGTTGAGTTCCCTGTTCCTCATGTTTGCGCGCTCTAGCTGGTACTTGATGTCCCTTGCCAGCCTGTTGAAGGATACCCTGAAGAGGTCTTCCATCAGGTCTCCCGCAAGTTTCAGCCGTTTGTTGGCATAGTGGTCTTTATCGTCTTCGACCCTTTTACCAAGCGCCAGTTCGAAGCAGGACTCTGCCATCCTTGCCAGGAAATGAGCCTTTGCGATCCTGTCGCCCACATCGTTCCCCAGGTGGGGGAAGAGGTACCTGTCAATAACGTAGTTTGCTCTCTTGATCTGGTATTCCTTGGCCTGCCCTGCTGCAACCCTTGCCCCTATCTTCTCGATTGCTTCCTGCTGGGTCTCGACTTCGGCTTCTTCAAGGTTTTCCAGCATGAACTTGATGATTTCCGGGTCGCTTGAGACTGCATTTACGATGTCTTCGTCAGTAACAACACCAAGAGCCCGCATCATGGTGATGAAGTATACTCTTCCCGAAATAGAAGGGAAGGACACTTCAAGCAGGGATTTTCGGCCTCTTTCCACTATTACGAGGGCTCTGTACCCACGCTTCTGGGAGAAGACCTTTGCGACTTCGATGTTGTCTCCGTAACGTTCCCCGTACTCCACAAGGATCTTGTTCGGAGCAAGGTCTTCAAGAGTCATGACAACTCTTTCAGTACCTCCGATGATGAAATACCCACCAGAGTCAAGGGGATCTTCACCATAACGGACCTTTTCGGAATCACTCAGTCCAAGGAGGTTACAGATCTTTGACTTGGTCATAATAGGGAGTTGCCCGATTTTTGCCTCCAGTACCTCGGATTCAACCCCGTCCTTGACAACACTCATCTCCAGGTAAAGGGGGCCAGAGTAGGAGAGGTTCCGGAGCCTGCCTTCGTTGGGGTAAAGTTTCTCGATTGCCCCATCGGCTTCCTTCACCACCGGATGTTCTACCCGGATCCTTCCAAGCTTGAGATAGGTGTCCTCAATGTCCGTTTCTATTATATTCTGCTCATCAATGATCTTCTGCAGCCCATGATCTATGAATTTGTTAAATGAATCGATATGGTGCTGCACTATCTTATCACGTGTAAAATAAGCCTGCGACAGTATACTGTTGTCTAAAGCGATGATAGCACCCTCTTTGCTTTAAGTTGCGGTGAAAATCGATAATCAATAATTTTCCAAATTTTGTGAACAGCCGCTGAATATTCATTCAGTACGGCCGGCGCATTGATTCAAAAAGGTGTATATATGGAAAATCTAAGTTACGTAAGCTGTTAAACTCCCCCGAAATCACTCAATAACGAGCCTGTAATAGTCTGCCTCCCCTGCAGTATGACTCTTTTTCGCAATCTTTACAACTTCCCCTACTGTGGCTCCGATCTCTTTTATAACAGGATCCTGAACTTTAATTTTTGGCAGTTGCTCCTTTTCAATGGAATACTTGCTTAAAACAGACTTTAACTCACCCTCAGACATGATCTCATGTTTAGGGACTAACTCATGGTCGAGCAGGCTGAATTTTGTCAAATCCTTTCCTCCAAAAACAAAACGTATCAAAAAGCATTGCCCAAGCATACCCTCACGGATGGCCTTTCCGGCGGGTTTTAGCGTAAATTGGCTAGTGAAGTATGGCGAGCCCGTAGGGATTTGAACCCTAGGCCGTCTGGTTAAAAGCCAGACGCTCTGCCTGACTGAGCTACGGGCCCCTTCTGTTTATTCAAATAATTTTCTGACATTCCAACGGCGTCCAAAGCACATTTCCCCCTGGATCGGGGTGTACTTCTCACACCGGTGCAACCCTCTAATTATAGCTATAGTATAAATAGTTTTTGATAGCCCGGACTTTATTTTACGAATTCAATTGATTTGAGTACAAATATATTAGTCAAGTGTGAATTTTTATCCCGGTTTTCGTCCCTTTTGCCGGAAAGTTATAAGTAAGAGAATTTTCACTTTTTATAAAGTAGGCCCAAGAAAACGAGATGATTTTTTACATGTCCGGGTAAACGAATGTGTCTGGCCCTATTTCAAAGGTGGCGCATCAAGTTCCGGGCGATTCCCCCTCCAAAAATAAACCACTTAGTATATATGAATAACTTAGTTATGGATCAGTTAAGTGAACAACTTAATTAAATG
>DUKH01000159.1 GCA_013329415.1 Methanosarcinaceae archaeon
GCGAAAAAAGAAAAGCCGGAAATTATCCTCAGGGTAGAAAACCTCTCCAGGACCTATATCCGGGGGAAAATCCCGATCCATGCCCTGCGCTGCGCCTGCCTGACCGTGAGAAAAGGGGATTTGCTTGCCATCATGGGCCCTTCAGGATCGGGAAAATCCACCCTGCTTGCCCTTATCGGTACTCTTGAAACAGCCAGCGGAGGAAAGGCCATCCTGGACGGGACAGACCTGACCACTGTCCCAGAAAAACTGCTTCCCCGCCTGCGCAGGGAAAAAATAGGTTTTATATTCCAGCACTACAACCTGATCCCCACACTTACGGCTCTTGAAAACGTCGAACTTGCTATGCGTTTTTCCGGGGTTCCGAAAAAAGAGAGAGTTGAAAGGGCAAAAGCCCTCCTTGGGGAGCTGGGCCTGGAAGACCGCCTGCACCACAAACCGACAGAGCTCTCGGGGGGGGGAACAGCAGCGGGTGTCTATAGCCAGGGCACTTGCTAACCGGCCGGCCCTTATCCTTGCCGACGAGCCCACCGGGGAGGTGGATACAAAGACCCGGGACTCCATTGTCCGGGTTTTCAGGGACTTAAGTGAAAAAGGGCAGACTATTATCGTTGTCACCCATGACCCGGCGGTTGCAAAAGAGTGTTCCAGGGTGCTCCGCATCGTGGACGGGACGATCAATGATGAGGGTGAAACCGGACAGGATTAAACGGTAGGGATGAGAATAGAAGCCTGTACGGCACCGGGAACAGCAAACGGTAATATCCACAATCAGGTTTCCAGGTCAGCAGGTTCGCTGGTTCACTGGTTTTACAGGTCCCCGAGTTCCCAGCCCAGATGCTCCCTGATGACGGTGTACGCCATTGCAGGGGGAATGATCCCAACATCGGTTACGATCATGTCAATGTATTCGGAAGGGGTAAAGTCAAAGGCCGGGTTTTTTACCTGCACGTGAGGAAGCTCAGCCAGGACTGCCGGATCTATTACCTCTTCTGAAGCCCTTTCCTCGATTTCTATGGGGTTTCCGACGATGGTGCTGGGGCTGAACTTGTAGGTCTCGGCTGCGACCATGAAACTCTTCCTGGCCTCATGAGCTGCAAGGGCAAGCTGAGATGTCCCGATCTTGTTTACGAGAGCCCCGTTGGCTGCGATGGCATCGGCTCCCACAACAACTTTATCAACTTCCTTCATGTGGTAGCGCACCGCCGAGTCCACTATAAGAGAGGTCGGGATTCCGAAATCGTTCAGGTGCCGGATGGTCAGGAGGCCCTGGCGCCGGGGCCGGCTTTCGGTCGCAAGGACTTTGATATCCTTTCCTTCTTCAAAAGCCGTTGTGATGATGGAAAGGGCGGCGTGCGAGTTGCAGTGAGTCATGATAACATCCCCATCCTGAATCCTCCGGGCTCCGATTTTCCCGATAAGTTCGAGAGCCCGGTCAGCCCGGTCGATAAAACGGGTTGCGTTCTCGATGATTTCCTGTCTTGCCTCTTCCACATTTCCGGAAGAGTACTTTGAAGCAAGCTTTACGGCATTAGGAAGAGAAACAGCCGTCGGCCGGGTACTGATGAGGAGGGCCGAAACTTCCCGGATTCGGGTTTCGAACTCTTCCATCGAAGAGACATCAAGCCCTGCTGCATAATCCCTGATTGCTCCGGCTGCAGCCTTTGCGATCCTGCCTGCACCCCGGATCTCCATTGTCCGGATCTTTTCCGCGGTATCCTCAACTTCTTTCATAGGATAGGATAGTAAGGATTCTAATTTATACCTATCTTCCAGGCATTCCGGTAAATGGAGAATAGCAGATAAGAGAAGATATAATAAAATCAGATCAGACAAGACCAGACCAGACCAGGGAGCCCTGAAAATTTAGACCATCTAGTCCAACAAAAGATCAGATCAGACCAAAACGAAAAAACAGGAAAGAATTAATTGGAAGTTGAACAGATCATATCTCAGTTATTTCTTCAGACCTGTCCCGGTAGTAAGCAAAAAGCTCTTTTCCCCAGTTGAGGGCGGAAGGTCCGAAACACAGGACATCTTCCTTGTGATCAAAAGTCCCGTCGTGAAAAGGAAGGGATAAGGAGAAGAAGCGGTCAGTTACTACATGGGAAAGTTCCAGATTTTCCCTGCAGACGTAAAAGTGTGAGGTTTCCATATCAATAAATGCACTTAACTCGGCCCGGTACTCCTCCCTGATCCTATCAAAGACAGAGTCCGTTACAAGGATTGAAACCTTCATTCCGCTTTTTGCGAAATTGAGGAAAAGGGCCGGATAGAGAGGATGAAAAATGGAAGCCGTTCCCCACAAGTAGCTTGATTGGGCAATGTTTTCCACAAACTCCCTGTGGGGCTCAAAAAGATGAGTTCTGTCGGGAGGTTCTGAGAACGTGCACTCTCCCAGCTCATCAATCCTTTTTAGGAGATGAAGCGGTATGCATTCGATTGCATGTCTTGACCAGTAATTATAGTTGTTCCCGAAAACCCCCAGGACGCCTACCATGTCCTTCATTCTTCCGACTATGGACCGCCCGAGAGGAGATAGCCTGTAGATATTGCCGTCCTTGAGGACCAGGTTTCTCTCCCTTAACTTTTTAATCTGAGGGAGAATTGCCACTGAACTGACATCTAGAGCAGACCTGATATCTTCAATTGTTTTTGGCCCCTCTTTCAAAAAAAGAAGAAGATTTTTTCTTTTCTCAGAGAGAAAAATCAGTTCGAGAAGCTTTTTCTTCATTACTCTGCGTAATTAGAGGTATCTTGATAAATATTTTGCGTATTCATCCGGGCATAAACAGCGTTATTATAAATATATTTCTTGCCACTCGCACTTTACATAATACAGATTTTCCATATTTCCTGGGTTGTAGGAGTGATTTTTAACAAATCGGAGTATACCTGTAATTTAATAAATTTAAGGCATTCCCGCCGATCCAGTCTGCAAAGGAGGGAGTAATCAGAAAGCAAGGAGAAAAAAGACTAAAGAAAAAGATTAAACCGGAAAGCTGAAAAATGGAAAAAGATAGTATGGATATTTGAAGACTAACTTGTTTAAAAGCACAGAAACATGCAAGTAAATAATCGAGAATCAGTGCCGGGAAAACTTATTTAAAAGTCGCTAAATAATTTAATGCCGATGAAATTTTAAAATCGTTTAGGTTATATACACCCATAACATAAAAAGAGAGTTAGCGGTTGAAGAGTTAAGGGGTTTTCTCTTACACCGCTGGGGTTGAATCACACAATTGGGAGCCATATCAGAGGTGGCAAAAGGCTCCCAATTATTATAAAATTAAAAACTGCATTACACAAAAGTTTTTTTAAAGTACCTGCAAATCATATCCACCTTAAAACTATATAATCTTTTTGAAATGTCGAACAGGTTAAGAAATTTGAGAACTTTTTTAAGAAATATACAACATCACGGATGTTCAGGCCCCGCGACGCCCAGCAAAAGAAAAGTAAGGAACTAAATAGAGAAGGTTTTATTTAAGAAAAAAAGACGGATTTACAAACAGTTTTTTCAGGAAAAAACGGGGAAACAAAGAAAAAAGCTACAAAAATCGAAGACTTTAAAGGCCTTTAAAAATTATGATGGTGACAAAATATTTAATAGCAACAAAATATTTAATGGCTACAAATATTTTAATATATACTCAAAAATTTAAAGAACCCCAATATTTGAATATTGATAAATATTTTATGTCGTTTATGTTATATATTCAAAAGTCATAGGAAACAATGCAGATTGAGAGTTTTAAAGGGTTTCCTCTCAATCTCATGGGGTTGGATCATTGATAGGGACCGACGGACGGGAACAAAAGGTCCCTATCTAACTAACTGGAAATTATCGGAAATATATAAACTTCTTTTTTATTTTGATTTTGCTACTGATTTTGAAATGAATATTTTTATTTAAACAGGTTATCTATTTTACAAATAATAAGTCCAGTGTCAATAAAGTAGATAATCTGGAAAGAGTTACACCCCTGACCCGGCTGTTATGTCAAAATCTCCCAGAACATACAGCTAAAATTGTCTAATTTTTATAAAGTAACTAATCATAAATAAAGCTTATGAGTGAAACCTTAAGTGAGAAATATATTTTTGTAAGTAGATATATATTTAAAAGTTGTGTGTGCCAGTCCGGGTATGGCAGCAACAATCCAGCACCTGAAAAGGTTTCCCACCAAAGAAATCTCAGTAGGGGAAGATAGGAGCAACCGTCACCTGCTAGTTTGCATAAAAGGTAAGGAGAAAGGAAATTAATACGAGATCAATCTTTTGTAATATGATAGAAATACAAAGTTTATAAATAATAACCCCCGAATATGGGAAACAGTTTCATAAAAATTCATAATCACTCCGAAATCAAAAATAAGGAATTTAACAATTGGAATTCAAAAATCAGGAATTTAACAATTGGAATTCGAAAATCAGGAATTCAATTTAGAAAAGGAGCTAAAAACTTGGACTTTGAAACAGCTGTACAATTTCACGGACACGTTTGCCCAGGGATTGCAATCGGATACAGGATAGCAACGCTTGCTGCCGAGCGCTTCAAAGACCGGAGCGAAGACGAAGAACTGGTCGCAGTTGTAGAAAACAGGTCCTGTGCCGTGGATGCCATCCAGGTTGTCAACGGCTGCACCTGCGGGAAAGGGAACCTTGTCTTTAAGGAGAACGGGAAGCACGTGTACACCTTCTTCAAGAGGGGGGACGAAAAAGCCCTGAGGATTTCCCTGAAACCCGACGCTCTGCCCCAGGACGACCGGCACACTGCCCTCTTTGCAAAACTCAGGGCAGGAACTGCAAGCCCCGAGGAAGTAAAAGAGTTCAGGGCAGCACATGAAGCCAAAAGCCAGAGTATCCTGGAAAGGCCCGAGGAAGAAATCTTCTGGATTAAAGAAGTGGAGATCGAACCCCCCCAAAAAGCCAGGGTTTACCCCACAGTCATCTGCAGCGAATGTGGAGAAGGCTTCATGGAACCCCTGGGCAGGGTCAAAAACGGGAAAATAGTTTGTATCTCCTGTTCCGAAGCAGGAGAATGAGACCTGACAGGAAAATGAGGCAGGGCAGAGAAATGAACGAAATAACCCCGGGAACCATCGAAATGGAACCCATAGGCTACGTGGAAAATGACTACCTGGAACCGGGCTACAGTGAAAAGGTCTACCAGACCATCTCGAAGATCATAATCAAAGAAGAACTGGCAGAAGGCCTTTACCGGATAGAGGATTTCGAAAAACTCTACATCCTCTTCCATTTCAGCAAATCGAAAGGTTACGACCTGATCCACCGCCGCCGCTATGACGGGGAGATCTCGGGCCTTTTTGCCTCCAGAACTCCGCGGAGACCTAACGGAATCGGGCTCACGCTGGTAGAGTTTGTGAAAGTCGAAGGCAACGTGCTCCACGTAAAGGGCCTGGACGCCATCAACGGGACTCCGGTCCTGGACATAAAGCCATACATAAAAAAGATTGAAGAAGAATCGGACTGAAAGAAAAGGAAGCTGAAAAAAGAAGAAAGGGAAAAATCCCTTTTTTCAAATTTTGCGTTTCAAATTTTAATTACATTTTGCAATTATTCAGCTGCTTTTTTCTATTACAGCTCTACGTCTCTATTACATCTTATTACAGTTTCTTCTTCCGCATTCCCAGGTAAATTCCGCCTGCTGCGACCAGCACGAAGAGGGTCCCAACAATGTCGGCACCCGAGAAGGACATGCCTCCTTCCGCCTCATTTTCAACAGACTCCTTTGTCATCTCGTAACCTTCCACGTAGGAGTCAGCGGCGGATTTCGGAGCTTCGGGTGCAGGTTCGGGAGAATCGACCCCATATCCGGCATCCACAGCTGCCATGGTCTGGTTGCCACCCGAAGAGGTGGTTTCTTCTGGAGGGTTGAGCTTTTCAGCAATACTTGTTTTGTGCCCGCTACTGCTGTGGTGTTCATCTTCATCCAGGAGAGACTGCTTCGTTGCCTTTTCGATTGTTTCGGAAAAACCCGGTACTGAAACCAGCCCGTTAACATATTCGTTAAGGAGCGGGTTTCCGCAGGTGTGGTGGCAGCAGGTGACACCGTCATTTACAACGGATTTCGCGTATTCCGTAGCCAGGCTTTTCAGGACTTCGTCGGAGGCATCCCAGTTGCCTGTGAGTGCGGTTTCGAGCATCCTTGCGGTCATAGCCTGGTAGGCATGCGGGTTGTTGTCCTTGAGCCAGTCGCTGAGTTCCGGATCCCCTACATAGGTCTGATACACCTGGTTCCAGACATCGTCACTTATCAGGTCCGGGTTCAGGGCTTCCCAGCCCCAGAGGTTTTCAAGGAAATCTGCCATCTCGGCGGCTCCTGCATACCCGTTTTGCTGCATCCCCTCGATCCAGGAGGGATTGAAGTATCTGGCATACAGCTCTTTTTCAAGGAAGGAACTGAGAGTTTATACCGCTTCACACCCCGGGTTCCGGAGGTTGAAAATAAAGGATTCGGGGTACTCCCCACCGGATGCATACTGCACGGCGAGGTTCAGGCCGCCCAGGTACTGGAAGAACTCGTCGGTGTCAAGGGCTCCGTAGGTATTCGAACTCCTGCTGTGCAGGGTGACCTCGACGTCCTTTAGGTTGTCCTCAAAGAAGGCTTCGTTTTCAAGCTCGGCGCAGCCCGTAAACTCCGCAAGGCTTTCCCCCCAGATGTATTCGCCGTAGGCATTGCTCATCTTGCTGATGTAAAGTTCGGCAAGTTCCTCGGTATCGTTCCAGGTATTGCTCGCGGAAACCGCATTACTCATGCCTGTGCCGTATGCCCCGTCCGCAGGCCCGAAAATCCTGAGGGTTGCGACCTGCCAGGAAAGTGACTCATTTTGCAGGGTCTCGTTCAGCACGGCAGCAAGGGATTTCGTGTTTTCAAGGACGTAGTTGGGGTTTTCTGCTGTTCCCGGAAACTCCGACTCGTCGCAGACCGTTCTCACCGCATAATCGATCAGGCGGATGTTGTTCGGGTAAGTGTCCCTGTACAGCCCCGAAATCTGGACCATGACATCGATTCTGGGCCGTCCGAGCTCATCATCCGGGATGAATATTAGGTCATCGTGGCTGTCAAAGTCCCCATCATCGTCCTCAAAGTCCGGCTTTACCCCCAGGAGGTAAAGGATCTGGGACTCCATGACCCCCTCATTGCGGGTGGTTTCTCCGGCCCAGAGGACATAGGCAACCTTTTCGGGATAGCAGCCGTTGTGGCTTTCCCTGTACTGCCTGAGCATCTCATCAGCCATCTCTGTCCCGAGTATCCAGGCTTCTTTGGAGGGGATTTTCTCGGGGTCAAAGGAGTAGAAGTTCCGGCCCGAAGGCAGGGTATCCGGATCTCTTACAGGATCTCCCCCGGCATTCGGCTCGATAAACCTGCCGTCAAGGGCTTTTAAGACCTGGTTGATTTCGTTCTTACCCCCGGCAAGGAGGGCAGCGTACCCTTCAGCCGTGGCAAGGTCTGCGGTAAGGGTTACGTTTTCGCTGCACCCGAGCACATCATTCTGGGCTTCTGCAGAACTATTGCCGTAGAGCAGGACAGATTCGAGAAGGGCAAATTCGGCTTCATCGGAACTGTTGCAGCCGGAAAAAGCCGGGTCAAAGCAAAACTCCACATGTTCTTCGAAAGAGTCTCCGAGCATCGAGTTTACCATGCCCGCTAGTTCGGCTCCTTCGGGAGAGGTCCCGGGCACGTGCAGGCCGTAAGGCATGGAAGTACTCTTAAGTTCTTCCAGCAGGTCACCAAGCTCGTCCAGGAAAATATCCTCAAAGCTCGGTTTATCTTCTGCAAGGCTCATGTTCAACTGGCTGTCAAGCCCGAGTTCCACGGTAAGGTTCAGGATCTCAGCCTTATGCATCTCCACGAGTTCCTCTTCCATGCCCATGTCAACAGCATTCGTATAGTCGAGGATGGCTTTGTCAAGTTCAGCGTATTCCCCGTAAAGCCCGGCTTCCAGGACAGGGGGGATCAGGTGGTCGATGACAACGGCGTTGCCTCTGCGTTTGGCCTGGACGCCTTCCCCGAGCCCGTCCATGACGTAGGGATAGATAACCGGGATGTCCCCGTTCATCAGGGCAGGCCAGTCTTCACAGGAAAGACAGAACTGTTTGCCAGGCAGCCATTCCACGGTCCCGTGCCGTCCCATGTTCACCATTGCATCAGCTCCGTATTCGTTCTGGAGCCAGAGGTAGAAGGCAATGTACTGGTGGTGCGGAGGCAGGTCTTTGGAATGGTAGAGAGCCTCATTGTCCTGCAGCCAGCCCCTGGTAGGCTGGGGAGCAAGGATCACACCGTCTCCGACTTCGATCTTCGGGATTACCAGGTACTTTTCTCCCCCTGATTCCCAGACCATAATATCCCCGGGAGCCCTGCCCCACTGGGAAATTACCTCCTGCTGCCGGGCTTCAGGCAGGGCTTCGAACCATTCACTGTAAGTGGAATTGGGGATCAGGACAACGTCCCCTTCCTCAACCAGCCGGTCAAGTTCTCCCGGAGCCCAGGTCCCTATATTCGTGCCCTGTACCAGCATAAGGTCCGTAAGTTCGCTCCCGTTCGGGATTCTTGCGGGGTCCACTGCATAACCCGCATCAGCCATTCCTTCAAGGAGATTGCAAATGCTGGGCGCAACGTCAAGGTAGGAAGCCCCGATCCCGTCCTTTCCGCAGCCGTGGTTGTAATAGATGATTGCAACCTTCTTTTCGTCTTCAGGAGTCCTTTCAGGAGAAAGCTCAACCTGGGAAAGGGTGCGGTTTACGAGCCACTCCACCTGTCCCGGGATCGGAACGTAGATTTCCTCCTCGGTTTCAGGATCAAGTGCGGTAGTGGAAATCATGATCGGGTCGATGAAACCATACCATTCCGGCCTGTAGATCCTCATCATACTGTCAGCCGGGAGAGGGCTACTGCTGGCGTTCCATTCCGTATAATTCAGGTACCCGTTCAGGACGCCGTTAATAAGGGGTATGTCCAACCCTTCAGTGTCAAAATAATTCCCACGATACGTAAAGGAAACAAGGGCGTCCACGTAAGTCTCGGTTTCGTTCCTGATGAAGGGGTCGCACGGATTGGAAGAATCCCCGTAGAAAGTGATAACGTTGACATCTCTGGACTCGAATTCCCGGATAAGGGTTTCAAAAGGTTCCACCCTGTTAGGGTAGTAAGAAGCATAGAAAGCCATGCCTACGGTGGGAGCACCTGCATTATAACGGTGCCCTCCGTCCTCCCGGTTTGCATACCAGTCCAGGTATTCCTCATAGCTTTCGGCAAAACAAACTTCGGAACCGTTAACGAAGTCAGGGTGATAGATCGCCCTTGTAGGTGGCCCAATCGGAGCCTCTATTTCAAGGTCATTCCTGCCGTAGTACTCGCTTGCAAGGTAAAAAATCATGTAATCCAGATTCAGGTCATCTGCAGGAATATTTGACCAGTAGCTCTGGAGAAAAGCCTTTAGAGCAGCTTCATCAGCAAATTCAGATGGAACATAAGTGATATTATCAGGCAATGTAGTAGTCTGGCCTATTACCAAAGCCCCGGTTTCAATTGCCTCATTAATATCATCTCGAAGCACTTCCGCATCCTGGGTAAACATATTGATGTAGATAATATCCATACTGCCGAAATCGACTTCGGTGTGGTTTTCCAGGTTATTCGGCGTAAAATAGCTCACTGTCAGGTTCAGGGCATTGTTAGCATTGAGCCTGTTTACCACAGTCTCAAGCTGGTAGTCATACCTGTATCCGGTGATAATCGAGACATTCAGGTGCGGGCAGTTTGAAAAAATATTTTCTCTCAAGAGAGCTATAGTCACATTATCTTTGTAATAAGTGGTATCGCCCATCATTTTGATGGAATATCCTGACACATTCACCTTTTCAGAATAGAAATCCAGCAGGGAAAGGAGCTCCTCAGGGTCTGAACTCCCGCCAGTATCGAGGAAGATGTCCTTTGAAATGTCATTATTGCTTTCAACTTCAAGCTCTACTTCAACATTATACCATTTCCATTCATTATCATGACTGCTCCAGTATTTTTGGAGGGCAATAATGGTATAGTCACCAGAAGGAACATCCGAAAGCTCATAATACCCACTTTCATTACTTGTAGAGTTTGAAACAATTGCTCCTGATTCTGATTTCAAAATAACTGTAACGTTATCTTTATAGTAAAGGCTATCACCCATCTTTTTGATGGTGTACCCGGAAACGTTAACCTTTTCAGAGTAGAGGTCAAGAAGAGAAAGAACTTCATCAGGATCCATAGCTCCATCGGTATCCAGATAGATATCCTTTGAAATGTCCAGTGTTCCATCTACTCGTATTTTTTCATCAACATTATACCATTTCCATTCATTATCATGACTGCTCCAGTATTTCTGGAGGGCAACAATGGTGTAGTTCCCAGGGGGGATGTCTATAAGTTCATAGTAGCCGCTCTCATTGCTGGTAGTATTTCCTATGACTTCAAACTGTGAACTTAACGAGCTGGCGCAGGCAGTAGAAACCAGTAGCATAAGCAGTAAAAATATCAATCCAAAAACTTTAGCATATTGTACAGGGTTTTTTAAATCTTCATTTCGAATTCTTTCCATTGTATCTCCTCATGAAAAATCGAATTATGTAAGCCCTGGGGTGGGGCTGAACACAGGGTTAGGGATTGCAAAGGAACGGAAATTGCAAGCCAAAACTTCTTTTTGAATGAGATTCCCGGAGACGGGAACATACCGGGAAATGTGGTTCTGGAGGGACGTGATTTCAGAAATTTAACGCAAGTTTACTTTCAAAAAGTTAAGAAAATACTGGCGACAATAAATTAAAAATATATTAATTCGCCAACCATGAGCATGATCTCGTTTTTTTATGACAGTCAATCCCACCTTTTCCGTTCAATAGTTACCACTTACGGAACAACTCAAGTTGAGTTTATTTGACATATAACCCCTGTTTTTCGGGTAACGATTGTTACCCTGGGAGGTAACAAGAAATTAAAAAGGCTGGAAAAATAGCCCAATCAAATAGAAAAAAATAGTCAAATGAAAACCAATAAACACTGTACCATAAAAAGGAGGAGATGAAGGAAAGAAAACAATAGAAGTAAAAAAGAATCAATAGGAAAAGAGGTCAAGAGAAGTAAAAATAGGCTTTATCAAAAACAGATCTAAATCAACCCTGACAGGACATCTGCCATTCTCCTGTTCATCTATTCCAGAAAATCCTTTTTTTCGGTTTGCTTTCAGGTACCGGTGTTCTCACCGGTCGTCATAGACGACCGGCTTTTCCATAAAGTATATTTAAATGAATAAAAATTGTATATAAGTTGCAGGTATCTCTGGATAATTAGAATAATCGGTGCTTACTTATTTTCTCAATTGAGATTTCACTGGTTTCAGAAAGTCTTACAATAACCGTCGTATTTAACTTCTGTTTTTAGCTTTACAACATTTTTTCATATATTCTTTGTCTAATTTACATTTTGCAAAGGCCGGGCTCCTTCGTCGCCCGTGAACAAGAACGGTAAGATAAGGCTACTTATGGTTACAGGGGGATTTAATCCAAGGTTTAGAACCAGCAATTGCCTCAATTCGACTTTAATATCAGCTGTAAATCGATTTAATATATCAGCTGAAATCGACTTAATAACCTAACTTTGACAGCATC
>DUKH01000116.1:0-2880 GCA_013329415.1 Methanosarcinaceae archaeon
TCCCGGAAGTAAATATTTACACTTACTTTATAACCACGGAAGGCACAGAAAACACGGAAGAATTGTGCCCCTATTTCCTTTATCCCGTGTTTTCCGTGCTTTCTGTGGTTAAATTTTCACTTGAGATTGGTGAAGGAATTTGGGTCATTGACTATAGTTTGAAGGTTCTGTTTGATATGAGTGCAATAATTGTCAAAGAGCTTACCAAAAAATTCGGGGAATTTACTGCAGTAGACGGGGTCTCATTTTCGGTTGAGCCCGGAGAGCTTTTCGGGCTTTTAGGCCCCAATGGTGCGGGAAAGACGACTATTCTCAATATGCTGACTACTCTTCTTCTTCCTACGGCAGGTGATGCCGAAATCGCAGGATATGATCTTAGAAGGGATCCTGGTGAGGTAAGGAATAATATCGGAATAATATTTCAGGACCCTTCGCTTGATATAGGGCTTACCGGGAGGGAAAATCTTGAATTTCGTGCCATGATGTACAGCATCGGTTCGGAGGAGAGGAAAAAAAGAATCCGGGAAGTGCTTGATGTTGTGGGTCTGGCGGATAAAGCCGACATTCTTGTTGAAAATTATTCGGGCGGGATGAAGAGGCGGCTTGAAATTGCAAGGGGGCTTATTCATTATCCGAAGGTTCTGTTTCTGGATGAGCCTACTCTCGGGCTTGATGCACAGACCAGGAGATCAATATGGGACCATATCAGAAACCTGAACAGGAATTACGGGACATCTGTCATTCTGACTACCCATTATATGGAAGAGGCTGATTACCTCTGTGACCGCATTGCGATAATTGATCACGGGAAGATTATTGCACTCGATACCCCGTCAGGCCTGAAGAACTGTCTTCGGGGAGATTGTGTCAGCCTGGCTATTGAGGGGAGGGGAGATCTCATTGCTGCTGCCCTTGGGGAGAAAGAATGGGTGAGAGAAATTGTTCAGAACGGAGAAATGCTTGATGTTATTATCTCGGATTATGAGAAAAATATTCCTTCTATTTTTCAGACTGCCGGCAATCTGGGTATCGGGATCAGTTCAATAAATTTCAGCAAACCAAGTCTTGAAGATGTTTTTATCCGCCTGACAGGTTCGATAATACGAGAGCAGGAAGGCAGCAGGCAGTCAGCCAGGCGGGACCGGATGAGAAGGAGGATGCTCCGATGATTCAGGGAAAAGTCGTATATGTTCTCTGGCGGCGTGAGATGATAAAGTATTTCAGGGCAAAATCAAGGGTAGTGGGCGCTATTGCCATGCCAGCTTTTATGCTGATCTTTCAGGGTATGGGCTTTAGAAGGGTGGAATTTCCGGGCCTGCCCGAATCGATAGGATATTTTCAGTATCTGGTGCCGGGTATTATCGGGATGACTCTCCTTTTTACGGCTGCTTATGCAGGTATGAGTGTCATAATGGACAAGCAGTTTGGATTTTTAAAAGAGGTAATGGTGACTCCTGCAAGCAGGGTTTCTATTGTTCTCGGGATGATCTCCGGAAGTGCAACCACATCAATCCTTCAGGCACTTATTATTATGATGATGTCGGTGTTGCTTGGTTTTAGGTTGCCTTTTATTTCCGCGATCCTGTCCTCTGTAGTGATAATGGTTCTTATATCGATAACCTTTATAAATATAGGATTGATTTTGTCCTCCGTACTGAAGGATTTTCACGGGTTTAGCACAATTATTAATTTTATTGCATTCCCTCTGTTTCTTTTATCCGGAGCTTTATTTCCGGTTTCGAATTTGCCTGCCCCTATAAGGACTCTGTCTTATTTTGATCCGCTGACATACGGTGTGGATGCTTTGCGGGGAGTATTGATTGGTCATTGTGAATTCTCAATTGTTCTGGACGTATGTATTCTTTTAATACTGTCGGTTCTGATGGTCTGCGCCAGTGTTTATTTCTTCCGGAGGGCGGAGATGGTATAGATGTATTCTTGTTTTTAAACCGGAATAATTCCGGTTTCCGGAGGATAACATCCGGGAATCACTATTAATGGCTGTTATTGATGCCGTTTCTTTCTTAAATTGGGTATAAATCTCAGGCTACTGTATTCAGTTTCTTCACCTCGAATCATTTCGAATTGTATTTAATTCAAAAAGAAATTACTCCAATAAGGATAGCACTAAATACGGGAATTTCCGTATTTGCATAAAAAACCTCAGGAAGATTCGGTAAAATGAGCCTTGTAATCGCTTTCATCGGAAAAAACGGCGCTGTAATGGCCGGGGACATGCGGGAAATAGCATTTGAGGGGGAAACGGAAGACCGGGAAAAGCTCGAAAAAGAGCTTTACAGCGGCGCAATCGTTTCGGACGCTGAGCTGGAGAAAAAAGCTGAAGAGCTCGGAGTCAAAATAACGGTCAGGGACGACAAGAACAAACTCGAGGAACGGGACGGGGTTCTGGTTGGGGAAGTCTCTTCAGTCGAAGGAGGCGTTGTCCGCAAAAGGAGGCTCTACGTTTCGGCAGGAAATTACGCTATTGCCGAAATCGAGGGTTCGGAAATCAGGGTGACCGCACAGGGAAAAGGCAGCAACTTCATAGCTTTTGGAAATGACACTACAAAAACAATAGCAAACAAATGTTTCAAGGATAACTGGAAAAAAGGAAACCTTCAGCTTGCGGTAAAAATCATAATGCTTGCAATGGAAACAGCGGCAAGAAAGACAGCTTCCGTCAGCAAAAAGTACATGTTGCTCCAGACAGCGTCGAACGTTGACGTATCCGGAGTTGTCGAAAAGGACCTGAGTTCCTCTTAAGTATTAATGAATAAAAAGGAGAGCTGGAACCCGGTAAACCCCGAACAATCCCAAAAGTACGTTAATGGCAGGATTGATGTCTGTCATTCTCTTTCTATAGTCCCGGACATAAATATT
>DUKH01000116.1:3250-7893 GCA_013329415.1 Methanosarcinaceae archaeon
ATTGTGCCCCTATTTCCTTTATGATGGTGATTTCTTCACCTGTAATTCCGTGTTTTCCGTGCTTTCGGTGGTTAAACTTTTACTTGAGATTGGTGAAGGAATTTGGATACTTGACTATATTTCTCTTACTATTTCTCTTACTATTTCTCTTACTAACTTGCTTATTCATTGCTTTACTCATTCTTTCACAAAGAGGTCGAAGAATTCGAATTTTGTCACGTCGAACAGCCCTTTGTCGCCCAGTTTCAGTTCGGGAATCACCAGCAGGGACATGAAGGCGAGGGTCATGAAGGGCGATTTCAGCGAAGTCCCGAGCTTCTGAGCTTCGGCATTCAGCAGCTGGTATTTTGCTGCCACTTCTTCTCCGTCCCGGGTACTCATCAGGCCTGCAACTTCCAGCGGGAGGTCCAGAAGCTTTTCTTCGCTTCCCACGACTATTCCGCCTTTGTTTTCAACCAGCCTGTTAACCGCTGCAACGATGTCCCCGTCAGTTGCTCCCACGGCAATGATGTTGTGGCTGTCGTGGGCGATGCTGCTTGCAATGGCTCCTTTTTTCAGCCCTATATTCTTTATGAAACCTACCTGTGCAGGGTCATCCCCATACCTGCTCAGGACTACCATCTTCAGGATATCCCGGTCAGGGTCCGAAACCAGGTTGCCGTTTTCCACTTTCGGAAGGGCAAGTTCCTGGCCCGTTACAAGCTCCCCGTCCTCGGCAACGATCACCCTGATTTTCCTGTTTACCTTGTTTTCGTCCTCTGGCTGCACAGCCAGTTTAACGTCCTCAGCCGTGATTTTGTTCCTGTTAAAGACATTTTTTGCAGGGCTTTCTGCCGCCTGGAAAAGGACTTTCCCGTCCTTGTAAACACATTCCCCGTCAATCCAGGTGCTCAGCACGTTGAACGCCTCGAGGTTGTCCACAATAATGAAATCTGCAGAGTCGCCTTCCCGCAGGAGCCCGACGTTAAGCCCGTAATGCTCCACCGGGTTCAGCACCGCTGCCCTTAGCAGGTTGTAGATATCAAGTCCCTTCTCCTGCCCGCGCCTGACCAGCTTATCGATGTGCCCTTCGTAAATCAGGGTGTCAGGGTGGGAATCGTCTGTGCAGAGCATGACCGATTCGGGATACTCATCGATCAATTTGTACAGGGCTTCGAAGTTCCTGGCAGAACTTCCCTCCCGGATCAGTACTTTCATCCCGAGCTTGATTTTCTCGACCGCCTCTTCGTAAGTGAAACATTCGTGGTCTGTGGAAATGCCTGCTCCCACATATTTTTCCAGATTGGCTCCCATCAGCCCCGGGGCATGCCCGTCCACAAGCTTTCCGTACTTCTTTGCCGATTCTATCTTGGCAAGCACGTCGGGAAAGCCGCCCATAACTCCCGGGAAGTTCATCATCTCGGAAAGGTAGTGCAGGTCGTCTCTTGCAAGCAGCCGGTCCACAGCCTCCGGGTCAAGGACAGCGCCAGCGGATTCGAAAGGTGTGGCAGGCACGCAGGACGGAACCCCGAACCAGACCTTCAGGGGGGCTTTTCGGGCATCATCGATCATGTAATCGATTCCTTCAACCCCCATCACATTTGCAATCTCGTGGGGGTCGCTCACCACCGCAACCGTCCCCCGGGCAACAGCCATCCGCGCAAAAACCGAAGGCACGGTCATGGAACTTTCGATATGCACATGCGCATCGACCAGCCCGGGGAGGATGTACTGCTCATTAGCATGTTCTTTTTCTTCCATGCGCAGGACCTTTCCGTTTTCAACGGTAAGCTCGCCTTTGAACTGCCGCCTGCCAATAACGTCAACAATGATTCCCTGGAAGGTTTTCATGCCCGAGTATTACAGCCTCAAATTTATAAAGATTTTCTAACCTGCTGCTTCAATCAGACAGCCAGTTAACCGGTTTTGTGGTGTTTATAGAACCCCGGGCTCTCACCGGTCGAGCCTGTGAGACCGGCTTTTCCAGAAAAAAGTGGAAAAAAGAACAGAAATAATTGCCTTTGCCTTTCCATTGGATTTGATACTCAAGCCAGAATTTCAGTTAAGAACTCTTAATAATTAAATAAGCCGAACCCGAAGTCTTACAGATCTTCATGGCAAAATAATCACTCTTTTTTGGGCTTGAATTTCTTTTCTTTTTAATTTTTTACGGGAAAGGCCGCCCGCAAGCGGGCAGTGAGGGCCCGGGGTTCCTTACTTTAGCAGCAAAAAATGCCCCCATCTGAATTTAAGATAGCTTCAACTCGGGCCAGTCCATAGAAGCAGTTTTTCCTGGCAACTACTGAGAATCATTTCTTCTTCTGTATCTGGAGTTGAGAGACGTCCCTTTATTGTTTTCATCACCAGGAAAGTCGCCATGCCTCGAAAATCTCAAAAATGAGTTTAAATGGAAAAAGTAAATGAAGGGGTTGGAAGCCCTTTCATTCTCTGTTCCCTTTCATTCTCTGTTACTTTTCATCCTTTTTTCAACAGGCAGAACCCAACACTCTTGCCACTGTAATGTCCGATGGAACCACTGTTGACTATAGTCCTGTCGGACCCGTGTAGTCTCATGATGTAGCCGCAGGGGTCCATCTCTTCGGTATTCAGCGACCATACCCCTTCTTCTCCGTTGGTGGAGACAATCTGGGACGGATAAACCCGGGTTACCGAGGGAGGGGTACTCCAGCCCGAACTTGAGGTGCAGGGGACAGTGCCCGGCTGGACACACAGTTCGCCACCGTTTGCAGGGCCCAACGGTTCGGCTCTGAGGTAGAAACTGCGGATATAGTCGTTTTTCATACTGTAGGTGCCATGGATGATATCTCCCTTCCGGAATGCTCCGCACTCTTCTGCAGGGTATTCGTTCCCGTCGCGGGTGTACCCGGTGATGCTCAGGTCGGGTGTCGGCCATGTGTTATCGATCATAACCCGTATGATCTGGTCGGTCCCATCCGCATTCAGTGCCGGATATGTTGTCAATGTCACGGGGTCGAAGGCTTCCATACATATCTCCCACATCCCGTCCATGGGAGAGCTTGTAATCCACTTTGCCAGGACAAAGCCTTCCACAAAGCGCCTTTCGTTTCCTTCCAGGTCCTCCAGATACGTGTAATACCCGTCGGAGTCAAGCTTCTGTGTGTGGTTATAGGGGCCGGTGAAACTGGAACCCACCTGGTCCACGAGTTTGACGTTGAAGGAATTGGTCAACTGCTGCCAGGGTTCACCCGGAAGGCTGCGGCGCACGAATACCCTGTACTTGAGAGGCATTGCACTCATCCCGCCTCCCGTAAAGGTATTTGGCGGGAATGCAATATGTCCGCAGATGGTCACCACCCCACCGAACGGGCTTTCGCTTGCCGTAAAAGCAGCCATTACCCCGTTGCCGGTAGCAAGCCCGGTTGAGCTGTCGATGTCATCGATTCCCATGTTGCCGACAACCGAGATGTAAGGTGTGTGGTCCCCTTCCTCTACGGTCGGGCCGGGGGGTATATGCACCAGCGTATCCCTGCGGTTGCCCCATCTGGGGATATAGTTCGGGTCCCATACGGGTGGAGCCACCTCCCAGGAAAGGATCGCCCTTATTTTCACGACTTTCGGGCCCTCATTGCAGGGCTTGCGTCGGCCTGTGAGGTTCACGGGCAAAAACACGGCGTACTGCAGTTCCCCTGAAGGGACGTTTTTGATGTCGTGCACGTTCACCAGTGAGGTTCCCACATATGTCCAGCCGGCTCCGTCTCCCCAGTCTGCCCAGAACGCCACATATTCGTCACTTCCGGCAGTACAGAGGCCGCCGGAATAGCCGCTTGCCTTCTTGACCTCGATCACGCCCGCAAGCTCGTCCAGGGTCGTGTTCAGGCCAATGCATTTTAGCTCCTCATAGGTCGTATCCCCCAGGGATACTGGGACGAGTCCCTCAATGATGCCGGGGATTTTAGCAAGGTCGAACCCTGTCTCGATCAGGGTGTCGTGAAGGGACACAGCACTGGCAGCGCTGATGCTCTTGCTTGAGCTTTCCGCAGCCTTCAGCCCCGGGGAAAACGTATCTTTGCCAAGCAGCCTGTTAATCTGTGAAAATCCGAACCTGTGCTCGGGTACTTCTTTGTCTTTGTATATCTGAAGAAGTTTCGGGAGGCTCAGTTTTTCAGGTTCCTTGAGGGTAATTTCTTTCTCAAGGTCTACAAGCTCCATGATATTCTCCGGAATGTTGACAGCTTCCAGTTCAAGAATATCTTTCAGGAGGACAAACCTGAGGGCATCTACCTGGATATATGCATCGAGGGAATTTCCCCATACGGGCACAAAATCCGGGGTGTCCGCGGGAGGAGTTGCGTTCCAGGAAAGAATCGCACGTACCTTTGGAAGGTTTTCCTTTATGCACCATTTCTTCTTCGCATCAAGAGGGACGCTTACGGCGTATTCCAGGGGTTTGGTTCCGGGTATGTTGAAAGCTTTGAAGCTGACAACCCCGAGGTCTTCCCATGTGCCGGTATCGTCCCAGTCTACATAGAAACGGACGTATTCTGGGGTCCCGCCGGAGCAGAGATTCCCGCCATAACCGGAAGATTTTTTGATATGTACTACAGCTTCCAACCTTTCGAATTTTGGATTAAATCCTACACATTTCAGTTCTTCATAGGTGGTTTTATTTGTCATCACCTTTA
>DUKH01000195.1:0-1837 GCA_013329415.1 Methanosarcinaceae archaeon
TAGTTGTTGGCTTGATTAATTGTTGGCTTGAAATCGTTAAACAATAACATCATTTAAATTGTTAATGTTTCCGGAGGTTCCGGGTCGGATGCAGGGAATCGTATATATCACCACGGGGGACATGAAGAACGCTTCCACCATTGCAAGGGCGCTGGTCTCAAAGAAACTTGCAGCCTGCGTTAACATGTTTCCCATATCATCGGTCTACAGCTGGGAAGGCAAAATTGAGGAAGATTCCGAAATTGCAATGATCGTTAAAACCGACTCTTCCCGTTTTGACGAGATCTGCAAGCTTGTAAAAGCTCTCCATACGTATGAACTGCCTGCGATCGAGTTCTGGGAGATCGGAGGGGAGCAGGAGTACCTCGACTGGGTACTGGTAAACAGTTCGGGAGAAAAAACAAAAAATTCCGGGGAGAAAAATTCCGGGGACCTCTAAACCTGTTCCCGGAGTTTATAGGGGACAGAGATTCCGGAAAAGAGTTTTTCAAGAGAGAGCGTCCTTCCACCACCCGGCTCCGGGAGAAAACTTTGCTTTTCCTGTCGGCTCCCGGACGGTGTATCTGCCCTGTTTACAGGATTAGCTTTATATGGTAGTTTCATCGTTACCATATTGGTACTCATCCATAAGCAGGAGTAACCAGACGGTCAACGGTAACAGACCCAGGATACAATTAATAAGGAAGCCTGGTGAATATTTAGACCACGTAAAAAATATCAATTGCGCGAGGGTTGCCGAGTGGTTAAAGGCGATGGGCTCAAGATCCATTCCCGCAGGGGTTCAAGGGTTCGACTCCCTTCCCTCGCACTAAACTTATTGTAGTTTGCTATTTCTGGAATCCTTGTTTTTGGGAAAAGACTGCTTCATTTTCCAAATTGCTAATCACGAGTCTTCAGACCTGAATTATTAGGTCATTTCACTCTTTTGTTTCTGTTCAATACAGGGCACTGCCAGCCGAAGCACTGAATTTTGATATCGCTTCTTCAAAAGGAATTTCCTCTCTTTATACTCAATTCCCGCCTTGAGTAAGCCTGTAGTAGTGATTTGGAGGTCATATATTGCCTCTTTCTGTTCAGCGGTCAGACAGTCCCTTATATCGGATTCTGATGCAAGCCCATGGTCTTCTTTGTACTTTTTCGAGCTTTTTTTAAGCTATTTTATAAAGTGCGATGTGTATCTTCCTTCTTTTTGATTCTCAAACCAAACAGTTAAGTTGTTTTCGCAGTTTTACATATATCCCTTCTTTCGGCTTTGTAGAAAACCTATCTAAATCAACCAGTAAAGGTTTAGCTGTAATTCCCCTGTTCAGCTTTTCCCGAAATCTTTTTTCGACTTGCTTTATAGGTACCGGAATTCTCACCGGTCGTCGAAGACGACCGGCTTTTCCAGAAGATGCATTAAAATGACTAAAAATAGTATGGATGTTCCTAAAAAAATGTATGGATAACTAAAAAATCAGAATATGACGTGAAGTGAGTTGAATACAACTAAAAGCCAATAATTGCATTTTATTTTGCTGTCGCTTTTTTTCGGATATTTCGGAAAGGGCCGCTTGCTTCGCAAGCTTTGAGGGACCTAGTTACCGATATTAAGAACGAAAATTCCCATAATTGGAATCATTTAGTAAACCCGGTAACAAAAACCAGGCCATTTAAAGCTAAGGGCCATTTAAAGCTGTATACAAAATTTCTACAGAGCCCTTCTCTCAGTTATTGATACTCTTCTTTTGAAATGATGACACTAATACTTTCTTGTTCTCAGGGCACGAAATTCTGGAGGCAATAAAATTGCGTTCACAGCAGGAACGAAAAGCTGAGCTCAGAAACTAAAGATGGG
>DUKH01000195.1:2151-13945 GCA_013329415.1 Methanosarcinaceae archaeon
AAAGATGGGAAAAGCAGAAAAGATGAGAAAACAGTAGCTATGGGCTTAAGCGTTAAGAAAACAAGCTGGTAAGGTGGTTCACAAGGGCTCGCTTGCACCAATGAAGTAGATTTCGGGATCAGGTTTGGAACCGTCCTGAACTTGCTCCATTTAACAGTCTGCACGCCAATGAAGTTTATTACGGGATCGGGTTTGAATCCGTCCTGAATTTGCTCCATTTAACAGTCTGCACGCCAATGAAGTATGTTACGGGATCGGTGAAACCGTCCTGAATTTGCTCCATTTAACAGCTTACTCCCCGGTGAACCATTTTATAATATGTGTGTAATATTATAAAATACTATCGATAAATTTGAAGTTTATTTATCCAGTTATACACCCTTCAGCCAACCGGGTACAATTCTGCACCAAGGGAACTATTCTGCACCAAAGGAACTATTCTGCACCAAAATTGGATGATGAATTTTCTGATTGGAAATTCTCAAATAATGATTAATTTCCAAATAGCCTGTGGGTAAAAGATGAATCTTTAAATTGCTGCAATTCGTAATTTCTCAGCAAAGAAGATAATAAAGTTTTAATTGTATACACCATTAGTATTTTGCAAAATTGTTGTAAAATCAGAGAGGGTAACCATGAAAATAATCGGAATCTCATCAAGCCCAAGAGGCAAAAACAGTAGTACCTTAAAACTTCTGGACGCAGCCCTGGCCGGAGCCGCAGAAGCAGGAGCCGATGTCGAGGAAATCGACGTTGCAAAGTTGAAAATCAAATATTGTAATGCATGCAATTCCTGCCATGAAAAAGGGGTATGCGCAATAAAAGACGACTACCAGGCTTTACTGGAAAAGCTTCTGGCCGCGGACGGTATAATCCTGAGCAGTCCCAATTACATAACAAACGTGACAGCCCAGCTCAAGACCCTCTTTGATAGGAGTCCGCTTGTTATTCATGAGCAGCTCTTTGAGGGAAAGTACGGCTTTTCCCTGACGACTGCGGGCAGCGGGGAAATTGATTTTGTCCTTGACATCATGAATAATTATATGGCACACTGCGGAGGCAAATTCACCGGAGGAGTGGGCTGCTCAATGGCGGAGGGGCCCTCGGCAATGGAAGCAGCAATTGACAAATCGCATGAAATGGGCAAAGACCTTGTTGGAGCGATAAAGGAGAAGAGACCATACCCTGAACAGGAAGCTGCACACGAAGCCTGGAGGGGACGGTTTAAGTATGTCATCCTTGCCAATAAAGAACAATGGACTCACAACTGCGACTACTGGACGGAAAAAGGCTGGATCTAACTTGACAAGCCAAATTTGAAGCAAAATTTGAAGCCAAAGTAGTAGAAGCCAAATTCGAAGGACAGGAAAAGTTGGAGGGTCTGCCCTTCAACTTCTGTTTCTTTTTATTTCATGATTTCTTTTAATCTCACACTGTTTTGTTCTGATAAAGTGCTTTTTCTCCGGATTTTGCTTGTCAACTGAGTGAAAAATGGAATATAGATAGATTCAAAAAAATAAAAAGTATAAGTACTTTGAAGCCCAAAATATTTCCGGGAGAGTTTGAACTGAAAAAAACGATCTGAAAAACGAGGAGATGCAAAAACGTGAATTTGAGGCGCAAAAAAAACACCAGAGGCTACCGTAGCGTCAAAAAATTAGGATCATAGACATTTAAGAGTGGGGGAAATGTGTCACGTAGTATACTTTTAGTTTTACTTCTCATATTTCTGGGACTGATTATCCAGCCTGCTGCGGGGGAAGTCGGCGGCTGGGAAGTAATCCCTGAAAATCCGGCTGTGGGAGATGTCCTGAAGATCAGGGGGAACGCTGAGCCCGGAGAGGAAGTCGGGATTCTGGTTTCCTTTGAAAAAACGGTCCCGGTCTACCTTAGAGAGTACAGTTACGAACTTGATGGGATTGAAATCCTGGATTTCAACAACCAGGTCACTGTCAGGGCAGAAGGAGTAGAGGACCTGAACGTGGGCTGGAAAATGCTTTTCTGGAAGACGAGCAGTTCCATAGCAAGGGACGGGACAGCCACCGCGTCCCATACAGGCATCCCTCCGGGGAATTACCAGTTTAATGTAGGAGGGTATGCGGAAAGGGAAGCTACAACCGTGAAGCTGAAGATCAGCGCCCTGCAAAGAGTGACCGTAGGGTCCGACGGGATATTCAGCTATACATATCATACAGAATCCTTGCCTGCAGGGGACTATGAAGTGAAGGTCGGCAGCTCAGCAAAGAAGGTTACCCTGAGTCCCGCAGGGCAGGGGCTTAGCGAAGGCCTCAACCCTCCCCGGCAGGGAAGCCTGACCATCCATCCGGGGGAAAATACGGCGGCAGAAACGGACGTGGCAATAAGTGCCTCAGGGGCTTACGTCCGGGATGAGGTCTGGGAAGAAAACGTGCCTGCGGAAGAAAAGACCCGGGAGACCGGGAAAAGCGAGGGCTTTTCGAATATCTCCTATCTGATGGCAGGAGTTCTCACGGGACTGCTCTTCCTTGCAGGGATCTCAAAGACGAAAAAGGAGACGAAAAAGGGGGAATGAACCGATTCTTCCGTTTTATCTTCGGGGCCGGCCCTGAATAGCACTCCTAAATCACCCGGAGACTTGAAGGGTATTAAAAAACTTTAGCCCCAATCCAATCTTTTTTGAAAAGGCTATGCCCGTCACTCGATTTTCAAAGAACCCGCCATGCAAAATAGAGAATAATGTGAATAAAACCCGCTTAAACCGCTTCATGGGGAACTTTTGTAATTTTTAACACTCACTCATAAGGTTTATCAAGAAACAGGACATTACAAAAAACAGAAGTTCGACGCAAAAAGTATTCACTAAGTGTTTGAGTTTTCAAATGTATTTAATAGCTATGAACGATCAAAAGCTAAAATGATCAATAGCAAGTGATCAATAGCTAGAAGTGATTGATAGGGGCCGGTTCCCGTCCGGCGTCCCCCTATCAATGATCCAACCCCACGAGATTGAGAGGAAACCCTTAAACTCTCAATCTACAGCTTTTTTATAAGGACTTGTCCATATATATCATAATCGATCAAAATTATTTGTCGTTACTGAAAAATTCAATTCTTATTACTATTTTAGCGATGCCAAAAAATCTTAAGCTGGCTTTATTTTTTCTCCAGCCTTGTATTTTTCAACGCCATTGAAATTTCAACCTGGGCTATCTGGAATAAAAGAGCCCTGAAACAGGAACTAAATAAGAGACCCTGAAACAGGATTAAATAAGAGACCTTGAAACAGGATGAACTAAAACCTGAAACATGATTAAATAAGAGACCTTGAAACAGGATGAACTAAAACCTGAAACAGGATGAAATAAAACCTTATAGTCCCAAACATAAATATTTACACTTATAAAACCACAGAAAACACGGAAAGCACGGAAAGATTGTGCCTTTATTTCCTTTATTCCGTGTTTTCCGTGCCTTCTGTGGTTAAACCTGTACTTGAGATTGGCGAAAAAATTTTGGCCCTTTACTATAATTGATTTTGAAATGTGTAATTAATTTCTGGATTCACTATAAACAGAAAGGGGAAACGGAATTAAACCGAAACTGGGCAGGAATGAAAAATAAAAAGGGAAGATTGTCTCCCTTCAAATTACATACGCCTTGAGAGGTGGGAACCCGTTGAAACTTACGGAACTGTAGCTCTGGGTGTAGGCGCCGGTGGTGAAGATATAGACCCTGTTGCCCTCTTTCAGGGTATGGGGGAAGGAGTATTTGTGGTCTTCATAGAGTATGTCCATACTGTCACAGGTGGGACCTGCCAGGATTACCTCTTCGGAACAGCCTTTCTTTTCACAGTAGATGGGGTATTTGATGCACTCATCAAGGGTTTCTATTAAGCCTCCGAACTTTCCGACGTCAAGGAAGACCCATCTGTACTGGTTGAACCGGGCTTTTTTGGAGATCATTACGACCTCACTTACGATAATGCCGGCGTCGGCTGTCAGGGAGCGGCCCGGTTCGATCAGGATCTCAGGCAGCTCGTCCCCGAAGTCCTCGGATAAGAAACGGTAGATTTCCCTTGCATAGGTCTCCAGGTCATTGGTCGGGGAGAGGTATTTTGCCGGGAAACCTCCTCCCAGGTTTATCATCTTAAGTTTTATTCCCTTTGAAGCTGTGGCCTCGAAGAGATATTTACACTTGGCAATCGCACTGTCCCACTGCCCTATGTCTCTTTGCTGGGAGCCCACGTGGAAGGAAAGCCCGTAAGGTTCGAGCCCCAGTTTTTCGGCCTTCATGATTATTTTGTAGATAAGGTCAGGGTGCGCCCCGAATTTCCGGGAAAGCGGCCAGTCTGCCCCGTCACTTTCCGTGAGGATCCGGAAAAATACCCTGGACCCAGGGGCATATTTTGAAAGCTTCTTCACGTCGCTTTCCGAATCCGTAGCAAAAAGCCTGACCCCCTTTTCAAAGGCATAGGCGATATCCTTTTCTTTCTTAATCGTGTTCCCGTAACTGATCCTCTCCGGTTCCACTCCGAGACTCAGCAGCTGGTCAAGTTCGTAGACAGTTGCCACATCAAAGTTGGACCCCTTGTTTTTCAGGGAAAGGACTACCTCATCCAGGGGGTTTGCCTTTACAGCATAATGAATTTTTGCGAAAGGCATATTCTCTATAATTTTATCGTACATCCGCTCTACTTTCTGTAGATCCACGATCAAAAAAGGAGTTTCTTTATCCCGCGAAAATTTTTTGATCTTCTTGAACTCTTCCCCCGAAATAAATTCCTTCAGCGGAAACTCATAAGGCTCTTTTCTCATATCTGCTCCTTTGCCACCTTTAAACTGATTTGTAATTTTTAGTACTTTAGCGCTTTAAATCGATTTTAAGCGATTTAAAACCACTTATTTGAAATTATATGGGTATAAATCGATTCAAATGGCATTTCAGGTATATAAAATTAATTATAATGATTTATTACGATTTTAAAAGCTTCAATTCGACATATATCCATTATAATTCATTATATTTTGAAATAAAGGTAATTTAATTGCTTTAAATCAAAATATATTGCACAAAACTCCCTTTAAATCATCAAATATTGCTTAAAATAGTTTCTATTGTAAAAAAACCTTTTAATTCCCATTATTGACCCGGGGCAGGAAATGAGCTCTTCCGGCTTTTCAAATTAATTGAGATTTAATACCGCTGATGTTTTCGGAAGAAGAGCTGCTATGTAGTGCACCCCGGGGCCAGGAATTCAGCAGAACCGGAATAGATCACGGTATTTTAGCAAATCGAATTGGTGTGCGGTATTTTATCAAATCGAATTGGTGTGCGGTATTTTAGCAAATCGAATTTGCTGTATGACCAAAAACAAGTCCGGGAGAAAACCCTTGAAATATTCAAATTTTTTTAGGATCACTCACAAGCTTTATTTTAAATGAAGACGTTAGAAAAAACAGGTAGTCAGGGTCAAAATTGTTAGAAAAGTAGTGGATAGGAGCCCGATGTTCCCAATTTGCAGGCTCCTACCGATGATCCAACCCAGGAGATTGAGAGGAAACCCTTTAACTCTCAATCTGTGTTTTTTATAAGTAATTATGAATATATATCATAATCGCTTCAAATTCAATGCGAGCATTGAAATATTTTGTTCCGTTGAATATTACAAAGGTAGAATAATTTTCAATACCGTCAAATCTTCTTCGAGTTAAACCCCATACACATGAATTACGCCTGCTTCGAGGTCTTATTTTTCTTTCTGGTTTTCAGGAACACCACCACAACACCGATACCCACAAGAGCAAAACCGTAGGCCATAACCGTGGCACTTAGCTGGGTAAAAAGGAAGATAGCCGAGAGGGCTCCGAGGGCAGGAGGAATCGGAAACTTCCCTATACTGAGAGGGACCCTGAAAGGCCGCCTTTTCTCGGGTTCGGTGTAACGGAGCTTGATAAGGGAGAGGTTGACCATGAAGAATACGATGAAAATCATGAAGTTCGAAATGTTTGCAACGGTTGTGATGTCCCTCAAGAATACGAAAAGGATTGAAAGCCCCACGATACCGAGTATGGATGCCCAGGGGGTCCCACGGGAAGGGTGGACCCGGGAAAGGATGTCGGGAAGGGAGCCGGAAGCTGCCATACCGTAGACGATTCTCGAACCCCCCAGCATAACAACCAGCACGGTGTTTACCGTGGAGAAGAGGGCAATCCAGGAAAGGAGGACAAAGGCTTCGTTCCCGAAGACCACGGCTGCTATTTCGGCAAGAGGCGCCTCTGAAACCCCGAGAGTCCCGTAGTCAAGTACACTTACCGCCGCCACTGCCACGCAGACATAAAGGATGACAGTGGTAAAGATTGCAAGGACCAGGGCCTTTGGAGTTGTCTTTTCGGCGTCCTTTGTCTCCTGGGCAAGCCTTACAATGTCCTCAAAGCCCAGGAATGCAAAAAAGATTAGGGCTGAGGCTTCAAATACCCCTGCAAAACTTGTCATCTCGAGGTAATTGACCGTCCCCAGGAACGGAATCCCTATGTAGATTATTATCAGCAGCCCCGAAAACTCGATCAGCGTGATGAGGATTGCAAGCCGGGCCGACTCCTTGATCCCGTAAAACAGGACAAAACCGAGGACCATCAGCACCCCGACAGCCCCGGTCAAGCTTCCTGCCCCAAAAAGCAAACTGTAGTACCCCCCAAAACCCAGGGCAACCGCGGAACTCGTGATAACCACCACATAAATGATCAGCAAGCCCACAAGGAGCCCTACCTTTTCCCCGAAAGCCCTCCTGACAAATTCGTATTCGGCCCCTGCCCGGGGGTACATTGAAGTAAGTTCCATATAACTCAGGGCAGAAAGGGCCGCAGCAGTCCCTGCAAACAAAAACGAAAGCCATACAAGGTTGCCTGCAAGCCCGGCGGCTTTTCCCACAAGCACGTAAATTCCGGCCCCGAGGATGCTGCCCACTCCGGTTAGCGTAACCTCCAGCAAGCTCAGTTCACGCTTTAATGCCGGTTCTCCGTCCATAAACAAACCCCCATGTCCCCGGAAATCTCAGTCCCGGACCTGTGAGAAAAAGATCACTTTTTATGGAAACTACATTTGAAATTCAAGCAATTATATACCAGAGGAAACACTGTTTCTGAAAAAATAGGGGATATAGAGCAAGGAAATTGGAGAGCGAAGAGACAAAATCGTAAACATAAGAGGGCAACAAAGTGCCTCTGAGATCCTGAAAAAAAGCCTGAGTGAAAAATGCATAAATCGGGAATTCTTTAACTTTCCTGGGGTGGAAAAAAGGAGGCTTTGTTTTCAATCGGGCTTTGACAGGGGGATAGTGGACAATTACCCTCCTGGCAGGCGCAGATGCTCATTGAGAGGTCCGATAGGGGATGGCCTTTGCTCCTGCTTTCAAGTTCTTTGTACCACCCGAAAGCTGCCCTCTTGACATCGATTTCCAGGTCCCGGAGGGATTTTTCAAGCCCCTTAAGCACCCCGACTGCGGCTTCAGGGCTGCTCAAATCATTTGAGAGGTGAGCATAAGGATAGATCATAACCTTTTTTACTTTTAGCATATTAAGGCGCTTGAGGACTCCTGCACTCGCATTCTCGATGACGGAACCCGGATCATCCTCGTCGGCTTTCTCTACGCAACACATGAGCAAAACCCCGTCTTCTATCGAGTCCTCATGCTTATCGATAGGCTCGGCCATAGGGGTCTTTTTCTTAACCCTGTATCTCGCATAATCCACATGAATGGCAATTATTCTCATATCTTATTCCGCCCTGATGCAAAAAAGTGGGATTTCCGGAAGAGAGGGAAAAAGGGTGTGAAACCGGGGAAGGTTGTGGGAGAAACTTATCCCCGCATTTCATTCACGCATTTCATTCACGTGTTTCCCTGCTTTTCCGGGCGGCCGTTTTTCAGGCCGCGTGTTCATCCTGAATTCCCAGACCGTATTTCTCCGCAATCTCTGTAAGGGCATCTCCCAGGTACGTTACTTTCTCCCAGGAAAGTCCGTAGGTGCTCAGTTTCCAGGCTTTAGTGGCTCCGGGAAAGACGCCTTTGATACCCCTGTTTGCAAGTTCGCTGCTCAGGAAAAAGCCTTTTTTCTTATGGGCCTGTGCGACCTTATCGAAACTGCCGGTGGTATCCACCTTGCTAAGGGCACGTTTTCTAGGGTATTCCGAGAGGACCCTGCTGCCGGAAATCGAAAGAATGCGGTCCATGAGATAATTGGATTTGCGGACCTCTTCATCCCAGTGCAGGACCCTTTCCTTTACTGCAGGGAACGAGGCCATCATTGAGAAGAGTGTTCCGCCCATCAGGGTACATCCGAGCATCTCGACTTCCTTTATGCCAAAACGGCGGCCAGTGAGGTCTCCCTGCATCTGGGTGGTCCGAAAGACCAGGGGAGCCCACTCTTCCGTAGTTGCGAGTACCCCGGAAGGGGCAGCAGCAGCCATGCTTTTGTGACCTGAGCCGACCACGAAGTCAGCTCCGAGGGCTTTGCCGTCAACCGGCATCACGCCTACTGTGTAAGCCCCGTTGTAAAGCAGGGGAATATCATAGGCATGGGACACCTTTGCGATTTCCCTGACTTCGTGCTCGTTTGCAAACTGGTAATCAAAGTGGTCGATCATGACGATTTTCGGGACCTTCCCGGTTTCCCGGATCACGTCCTCGATCTTTTCCGCGGTAGCGTCGGCCGTGATAATGTTCTTTTCGTTTAAGGGGACCTCTTTTACGATCCCGCCTGCATGTTCGACGGAAAGGAATTCCGTGTAATGGGCAAGCGACGAGACAACGGCAACATCGCCCTTTTCAAGCAGGGACGAAATGACTGCCTGGAACCCTCTCCGTGCCCCGGGGACGACCCGGGCCTGGTCCATGTTCAGGAACTCTGCAAGTTCCCCGTGGAAATCCGCAATTCCCTGTTCCTTGATCTTGTCCAGCCTGAAAGGTTTCTTACAGGAGTCGCAGGTAGAGTAGCCGTCCCCGTAAGCTATAAGGGCCTTTCTCGCCTCGACCGTAAGCCGGCCGGCGGCCTGGATGGGCTGGATGTTGATGCAGGCCTCCTCCCGGTCCCTTACTGGAAGATTGCCGGTAAGCTTCAGGATTTCAGGTTTTCCAGTCCCGGTTTCAAGTTCGGAAACTAGCCCCCTGAGTTCTGCAAGCTTATTTTGAAATGCCTGTTCTTCGGTTTCATTCAGACCCGACGGCAGGGCCCCTCTAAAAATTTCCCGGACATCTTCCAGGGCAAATAGGGCCTCAAAGGTCTTCTGGATCCTGAGATTCTGGGATACTGGATCCTGTTTTGTCATTTTGCTACTCTACCTCCATAAGGTTATTAAAAGCCAGAAGTGAGAATCGAACTCACATACTCCGGTCTGCAGCCGGATGCATAACCACTCTGCCATTCTGGCATGTTCAAGGGATTTTTTTATCTGCATACTGGATTTTGTCGGAAATGTTCACAATTGTGAACAAACATCACAATTGTGATGTTGATATAAATAATTAACGGCTGGGGAAGGAGGAAACGGCGGAATTGATGAAATATGGAAAATGGAAGATTCAAGGAGGGTGCCTTAAAAATTCTCAGACATCGACAAAAGGCACAAGGTCGCACCCCGTACACTTCGGGCACATGGTCTTTGCCAGGGCAGGGTTCAGGCCGTAGCGAGCCAGGACCTCCTTTTCTACTTCCGCAAGCTTCAGGAGGCGCTCGGGAGAAGGCCTTTCCATAAAGCAGTCCCCTTTTCGAAGCGGGTGAGGGTTCACCGGGCGGAGCAGAGGGATTACGCCAAAGGAGGCAAGCTTTTCAATACCCTTTTCAACGCACCCATCGGATTCTCCAAGCCCGATAATGAAGTTCGTAAAGACGCGGTTTTTCCCGAAAACGTCCACGGCATCCTCAAGCTGCTCGAGGATATAGGCCTGGGAAAGCCCCCCGCAGACCTGCCTGAAGATCCCGGGGTCCATTGTCTCGATATTATACTTGACCTCTGAGACCCCCGCGTCCCTGAATAAGGCCGAACAGCCTTCCGTGGGATAAACCGATACCCCGATTGGTACGTTGTACGCTTTGAGGGAGGGGAGAAGTTTCAGCACCCGCTGCACCTCGGCTTCCACGGACTCTTCGACTCCCGAAGTAACGGAAATTGCTTCCAGCTCGCCTTTACGGTACACTTCCTCAATAAGCTGCAAAATCTCCGCATCCGTCTTAACCCGCCCCTGGCTTTTTGGCACGGCACAGTACTTGCAGTCAAAAATGCATTTCTCGGACAGGGTGACAAAAGCCTGCTTCGGGCAGTGGGCAAGAGCCTGTTCGATTGTCCCGAGGGCAAGTGTCTCTTTGCCTCTCCTGAGCTCCACCATGCCCTTTTCCAGGCCAACCGCGTGTATGGAAAGGGGAGAGTCGTTATCAACAAAAAGCCGGACCTTCCGTTCTCCTGACTTAAAAAAGACCGATTTCAGCCCCACGCCGGGACCTGCCGTAGAGCCCCGGCTTGCCGGGAGCAGTGCGCGCTCAACCCTGACCGAACCGATTGAGACCAGGAGAGCTTTTGTTTCAGCTGTTAGCAAGGGGGACGAATAATCATTGTTCATGGGCAGCCTCATGAGAATTTATTGATTTCAATTTTATCCTGTTTTCCTGTTTTTCTGTATCCTGTTTTCCTGTGTCCGGTTTTCCCGTTTTCCTGTATCTGGTTTTCCCGTTTTCCTGTTTTCCTGCTCACTGCAGTTCAGGGGACCTCAAGCATCCTGTCAAGAGCCCTTTTTGCCTTCGCCCTTACGTGTTCCGGGACGGAAACCTCATACTCCATATGCTCAAGGCTGTTCAAAATAGCCTCAAGAGTTAGCTTTTTCATGTTATAGCAGACCGCGGACCTTGAAGCATGGTAAAACTGTTTTTCAGGGAACTCTGCTTTTAATTTCCTGTACAGTTCCCTTTCAGTCCCGATTATGAACTCACCGGTCTCCGAGCTTTCCACCTCCTTGATTATGCCCGAGGTGCTGCATATGTGGTCTGCAAGGTCCAGGACTTCAGGCCTGCATTCGGGGTGGGCGAGGAACTTTGCGCCGGGATGCGCCTTTTGCAACTCTTCGACCTCAACTGCCTTGATGTTATGATGGACATGGCAAAAGCCTTCCCAGAGGTGCACCTTTTTGTCGGTATGGTGGGCCACGTAAGCTCCCAGATTCTTATCGGGCACAAAAAGGATTTCCCGATTTTCAAGGGAATTTACCACGTTTACCGCATTTGAGGACGTGCAGCAGATATCGGATTCCGCTTTTACGGCCGCGGAACTGTTCACGTAGCACACCACCGCAGCTCCCGGATGTTTTGCTTTTTCAGCCCTCAGGGAAGGGGCATCGACCATGTCCGCCATGGGACAGCCCGCATCCGGCACAGGTAAAAGGACAAGTTTGTAAGGGCAGAGGATTGAAGCTAATTCTGCCATGAAATGAACCCCTGCAAAAACGATAACATCGGCATCCGAGTCCACCGCTTTCCTGCAAAGCGAAAAGGAGTCACCCACAAAATCCGCAACTTCCTGAATCTCCCTTCGGGTGTAATAATGAGAGAGGATGATTGCGTTTCGTTCTTTTTTGAGTCTTTTTATTTCTGCTATGATCAAATCGTTTTGCATGATTTTTACCTTTTTACGCGAGAACTTGTCACCTGATAGCTCGCCACCTGATAGCTCTTCACCTGATAGCTCGCCACCTGATAGCTCGCCAACTGATAGCTCTTCACCTGATAGCTCGCCACCTGATAGCTCGCCAATTGATAGCTCTTCACCTGATAGC
>DUKH01000195.1:14284-19041 GCA_013329415.1 Methanosarcinaceae archaeon
CACCTGATAGCTCGCCAATTGATAGTTTTCTTAAGATAAATTACCCTTATGGAGAATCCTCAGCTTCAAAAGTAACGGAGAAGGCTCATTCGTCCCAGGGTTCAAGCCCCTGTTTCCTCCGGTAATCATTGATAGCTTCATGGATTGCTTCTTCCGCAAGCATCGAGCAGTGCATTTTGATCGGGGGAAGCCCGTCCAGAGCTTCCGCAACGGCCCGGTTCGAAAGAGCCCAGGCTTCCTTGAGGGTCTTGCCCTTGATAAGCTCCGTTGCCATGCTGCTCGAGGCAACTGCGGCCCCGCAGCCGAAAGTCCGGAACTTCGCGCCCACAATCACGCCGGTATCGATTTTGAGATAGATCTTCATTATGTCCCCGCACTTCGCGTTCCCGACTTCTCCGATCCCGTCAGAATTTTCTATACTGCCCATGTTCCTGGGGTTCATAAAATGGTCCATGACTTTTTTGCTGTAATCCATAAATCCTCAGCCTCCACAGATTTTAGTTCTCAATCATATCAATTTGATAAGTGCTCAAAAGGTCTCGATAAACCCTCAAAAGATCCCGATAAGCCCTCAACAGGTCCGATATTCTTCCGGGGTCAGGGGAGACATGTCCCGGAGCTGCTGTACGGCATGAGGTAAAACCTCGAGCACCCTGTCCACCTCTTCTTCGGTATTGTTTTCACCAAGGCTCAGGCGGAGCGAACCGTGGACAATCTCGTGCGGCACCCCGCAGGCGGTGAGCACATGGGAGGGTTCAAGGGAAGAGGAGTTGCAGGCACTGCCCGTGGACGCAAAAATTCCCCGGGCGTTCAGGAGGAGCAGGAGAGACTCACCTTCAATGTATTCGAATACCACGTTCACGTTATTCGGAAGCCTTTTTTCCGGGTGCCCGTTGAGGTGGGTTTTCGGGACCTGCGGGAGCCCTTCGATAAGGCGGTTTCTTATTTTCAACAGAAACTCGTTCCTGGCCTTGAAATCCTGCCCTGCAAGTTCGATAGCCTTCCCGAGCCCCACGATCCCGGGGACGTTTTCGGTTCCTGCCCGACGTTTGTTTTCCTGGGCGCCCCCGTGGAGGAGGTTCCCTATTTTCGCGCCTTTCCGGATATAGAGCGCACCGCAGCCCTTCGCCCCCCCGAACTTGTGCCCTGAAAGGGATAGGAGGTCAACGTTCATTTTCCTGACATCTATGGGGACATGCCCGATTGCCTGGACCGCGTCGGTATGGAAATATATGCCCTTCTCCGCTGCAAGCCTACCGATTTCTTCTACAGGCTGGATTGTCCCGATCTCGTTGTTTGCGAGCATGACCGATATCAGGATGGTATCTTCCCTTATCGCTTTTTCCAGGTCCCCGAGGGAAACCAGACCGTGCTCGTCCACCGGCAGACGGGTCACTTCAAAGCCCTCTCCTTCCAGCCATCCACAGGTATGGAGGACAGCGTGGTGTTCAATGGAAGAGGTGATGATGTGTTTTCCCTTCTGCCTGTTTGCAAAGGCGATGCCCTTTATTGCCCAGTTGTCGGCTTCGGTACCGCCGGAAGTGAAAAAGATCTCATCGGCTTTCGCACCGATTGCTCCCGCAACCTGCTCTCTTGCCTTTTCAACCGCACGCTTTGAGATTTTCCCGAGCTCATAGATTGAAGAGGGGTTTCCAAAGTTTTCCGTCAGATAAGGAAGCATCTCGGCAACAACTTCTTTTTTTGCGGCAGTCGTGGCCGAGTTATCCATGTAGATATACCTGTTCTCGAGAGTCAAAGTATCACCTTCACAATTGTGATTAAAACATAACAATTGTGAATATATAAATTTTGGGGTTAAGTCCGCAGATTCTTTGCCAGGTAACTTAGAGGTGGCTGAAAAATAGAAGCTGGGATGGAGAAAAACGATTGTTTTCATGCTCTGCCCCTTTTTCCTGACAAATTATATATGTAGAAAGAAATAATTATTCACAATAGTTAAGTCGAAATCGTGAGGAATAATGGAAACTCCATGTCAAAAAATCGTATGGGACCTTATCCCTGCAATAAGAGCCAGTGTTGCAACAGAACTCGTAAACGGGGGAATATCCCAGGCTAAGGCTGCAAAAATTCTGGGAATTGCACCCTCCGCAGTGTCCCAGTATATTTCGGGAAAAAGAGGGTACAGAATCGAATTCAAGGGTGAAACAAAGGAACTCGTCGAAAAGCTTGCAAAGGACCTGATCGAGGACAAGGTGGAAGACCTCACAGCAAGGACCTGTGAAATTTGCCTTAGCGCAAGGGACCTGGAAGAAAACAGTAGCTGCCGCCCCCCTTCCAGCAGCTCCGGGCATGCAAAAAAACAGAAAGACAAATTATCCCCGGCTCGTGAAGGAAAACACCGCTAACTTCCTGTCTCCGAACACAGTCAAACCGAAAAGCTTTACGGAACAGTTTTACGGAACAGTTAAACGTCTGCAACCAATATCTAAGTAGATGGATATTTACCGGTTCAGTTCCATTGCCCGCTCGATTGACATTGATTACCCCACAAACAGGGCAATTTTTATCCTTTCTCTCCTCGTCATCTTCGCAAGTGCCGGCTTTCAGACCCTTTCAGGTATCCCTCCCGTCCAGGCGCTAATATCAGGCATTCGAGCCGGAGCCCTGGTCTTTCTTGCCTGGGCACTTGCCCGGGAACTGGACCCTGACAATGAGCTCTCGGCTTTTGCTGCAGCTTTTCTTGCTTGTGCCGGACTCCTGTATTTTCCTATCCCGGGGCTGCTTGCCTCGGTTTTGTTTCTCCTTTTAATCAGGATTTTGAACCGGAGTGCCGGTCTTCCCGCAAAAAGCTTCGATTCCCTGGTGATACTCTTACTTTCAGGCTGGCTCGCCCTGCAGGATAACTGGATTTTCGGGGCTGCGGATGCTGTGGCTTTCTTCCTGGACAGCAGGCTTTCGGAGCCTAAGAGGCAACAGCTCTTTTTTGCAGGCATTGCCGCTCTTACCTCAGCTTTTGCACTCCTCAGGGAGCTGAAAACCGGGTCCCGGGGAGGTGAAGTAAGCGAAGCCGCACTTTTGCAGGGACAGGGTTTATTTTTGCTTATCCTTATTCCGGCAGTCCTCTTCGTACCGCATATCCTTGCATCCCACAAAATAAAGTCAAAAGGTGATGTGGGGGGATTTCCCCTTGATCCTAAAAGAGTGCAGGCTGCCCAGGTTACAGCATTAATGGGTGCCCTTGCGCTCGCGCAGCCCTGGAGGGGGGAGCAGGGGTGGATTTCCTTCTGCCCTTATGGAGTGCGGTGGCCGGAGTCCCCCTGTACGCTTTTTTGAAGCTGGTCCGGGCGCGGCTATGAACGCAGACCAGTCTATAAACGCAGCCCGGGAAAAATCCAGGCGTATCCCTGTTTGAAACTCAGGTGTATCCCGGCTGGAACCTCGGTAGATTCCGTTTATTCTTCCAGCTTATTATTCTTCCATCTTACCGGCAAGTTCCAGGGCTATTCTTCTAACTTCTTCAAGGTCCTCTTCCCTCGGGGCTCCTTTCACCTGGAGCGTTCCCACAACTTCGATTTTTGCCGGGGCCAGCATTTCAGCTGCCTGCTTCAGGGCACCTCCACCCCAGCCATAGGAGCCGAGAAGGACCCCATACTTAATGGGTGGCTTGAAAGCTTTTACCAGGTAGGCCCCCTGCAGGGCAAGCGGGTGCATCCCGCCAAGGACCGTCGGGCTTCCGAGCACCACTGCCCGGCTGTCCACGAGTTCCCGGGCAAGGTCCCCGAGGTCCGAAGCTGCAAGGTTGTAGAGGCGGACGTCAATGCCTTTTGAGAGCAGGGTTTCGGCCATTTCCCGGACCAGTTTTTCCGTGGAGCCCCACATGCTGGCGTAGACGACGAGGGCTTTCTTTTCGCTCTCTCCTGCTGTCCATTTCCTGTAAGGTCCCAGGATCCTTTCCGGGTTTTTGTACATTGGCCCGTGGCTGGGGGCAATGACCCGGATTTCAAGGTCTTTTATTTTCTCAAGCGCCTTTGCCCCCATCTTACTGAAAGGCATCATGATCTCCCCGAAATAGCGCTTGGCCATGGGTATCAGGTCTTCGATGTCCTCGTCATAAACGCCCTGGGCGGTGTGAGCCCCGAAAAAGTCGCAGGAGAAAAGGATTTTATCTTCTTCAAGATAGGTGAACATGGTCTCTGGCCAGTGAAGCCAGGGAGCTTCAATAAACCTGAGGGTCTTTCCCCCTAGCTCGAGCAGGTCTCCGTCCCCAACGATTTTTACACGCTCATCCGGGATCTCATGATAATTCCTGGCCATCCCTATCCCCTTTTTCGTGGTGACAAGCACGGCGTCCGGGGCTCTTTCCATGATGAAACGTATCGCGTTGGAGTGGTCAGGCTCGGCATGGTTCATTATAAGGTAGTCGAGCTTTTCGAGCTCGGTTACTTTATTGATTTTTTCCACGAACTCCTTCTCAAACCCCGGGTTTACGGTATCGATAAGAACGGTTTTCTCCGTGCCCTTCACGAGATACGAATTGTAGCTGGTGCCCTCCGGAAGAGGGATCAGGGCATCAAAGAGACGGCGGTTCCAGTCTTTTGCCCCTACCCAGAATACATTGTCAGCAATTTCAGGTACGTAATAACTTTCCATATCTTATTCCCCCATTTTCCGGAACAGTACTCCGGCCAAAAAGCAGCGAGGCATTCAGGGTGCCATTCAAGGAATGCAGCAGGAAGTCGGTGTTTTTCCGTGTTTTCACCCGAACCGGTGTCACATGAAATGTCTTCAGATGAAAT
>DUKH01000195.1:19393-26269 GCA_013329415.1 Methanosarcinaceae archaeon
GTCTTCAGATGAAATGTCTTCACCTGAGATGATTCATCCTAACTATACAGAAGATATCATTTCCGCTGTTATTCGGCCTGACTGCAAGCAATGTTCTTCTAAGAATTTACTACTACATCATATATAACCCCTAATTCGGAAAGCTCCGTAAAAAATAAATAATGAATCATAAAAATTTTTAGTCTCGGTAGCCTTGAGTATATATATTTTCCTAATGTTATATTTCTATTAAATATTTTTTAGATAAATGTTGCTAAATCTTTATATATATGGAAAACATCTTCTGACTTCCTTATAAATATAGATAAGCATAACTAAAAAGTATGAAATGAAAAGTATATATAGTCACCAAGCAGTTAACTACTTCCTGTCAGGCAATGAAATTAAAAATAATTGAGCAATGTGGGAACCATTGAAGCCTGAAGAATATTCAGTATTGAAATGAGGCTTTGAATACTGTTTATATTCTAATCAAAAAAGAAGGGATATTTATGAAAACATCAAATGTAGAACTGAATCCGAACAGACTGGTACAGCATCTCAATAAGCCAGCAAGCGAATTCACTAAAGACGACATTATAAGGTTCATCAAGGATAACGGCATTAAGATGCTGAATTTCCGCTATGTTGGCGGAGATGGAAGGCTTAAAGCCCTCACCTTCGTGATCAGAGACGAAGAGCATCTTGACAACTTACTTTCCGCCGGTGAGAGAGTAGACGGATCAAGTCTTTTTTCATACATTGAGGCAGACACAAGCGACCTCTATGTCCTTCCTAAATACAGGACTGCCTTTGTAAATCCTTTTGAAGAAATTCCTACCCTGGACATCCTCTGTTCCTACTTCGACAAGGAAGGTACCCCCCTGAAAAGCTCTTCGGAAACCGTCATGCAGAAGGCAATGCAGACTCTTACTGACAAGACAGGCTACGAGCTCCAGGCAATGGGCGAACTCGAATACTACATCATCGCCAACAAAGATGAAGTCAACATGGGTTTCCCGGCTGTTGATCAGGCAGGATACCACGAGTCCAATCCCTTTACCAAATTCGACCAGCTCAGGAAGGAAGCAATGATGTACATTTCCGAAGCTGGCGGAAAAATCAAATACGGGCACTCTGAAGTCGGGAACTTCACTGACGACAAGTACTACTACGAGCAAAACGAAATCGAATTCGAGACTGACGCACCTGAAAGCAGTGTAGAAAGTCTGCTTATTGCAAAATGGATGCTCAGGATGCTTGCAGACCAGTACGGTGTAATTGTCAGCTTTGCCCCGAAGATCACTGTCGGAAAAGCCGGAAGCGGACTGCACGTCCACATGAAACTCTTGAAGGACGGAAAGAGTGTCATGGTCGAGAACGGCGATGTTAGTAACATTGCAAAGTGTGCAATGGCCGGGCTTCTTGACGTTGCGTCAGGAATCACTGCCTTTGGAAACAGGATCCCCACATCCTACCTGCGCCTTGTTCCTCACCAGGAAGCTCCCACAAATATTTGCTGGGGAGACAGAAACCGCTCTGCCCTGGTCCGTGTGCCCCTTGGCTGGTTCTCCGAAGGCTCCAGCAAGATGGTAGCCATAGCCAATCCGAACTACGACGAGGAGTTCAGGGAACACAGCTACAAGTCGACCTTTGAATTCCGTGCTGCAGACCCCTCAGCTGACCTTTATCTCCTCTTAGCAGCCTTTGCTGTAGGTATCCGCCATGGATTTGAGATGGACAACGCCCTTGAAATTGCCGACAAGCTCTATATCAGCGTGAACATCTTCAAGGACGAACATAAAGACAGACTTGCCCAGCTTGAACACCTCCCCGCTTCTTGCTACGAGTCCGCTCAGGCCCTGAAGAAACAAAAGGACGTTTTCACTCAGTACGATGTCTTCACTGAAGGTATGATTAACGACAGCGTACAATTCCTTGAAGCCTTTGACGACAACCAGCTCAGTGAGAGGCTCTACGGCAAGAACGACGAAATCAAGAAGCTTGTGGACTCTTTCATCCACATTGCGTGATCACGATAGTCTAAAAGACTAAAAACGAACCTTCAAAAACGAACCTTTTTTCTTTTTCCTGCCGGAAAAAGAATCAGGGCCCCTGTTTTGCAAGGGCAGGGGTCCTGCAACCATCTTTCCTCCTTATTTCTTACACTTTTTCCGATGCTCTGAGGGTACCCAGGGCTTTGCACAGGAACTCCTTGAGATCTAACTTTTTCAGACAAAAACGGCGTCGGATTGAAAATTCCCAAACTCAGGCCGGGACAACCTTAAATGGCCTTTCCGAACCATTCCTGAACTAAAACCTAATTAACCGGAATAGCCTCATTTTGTCTTTTTTGTCCCGGACGCAGTCCGGCTTTCCTAAAATGAAAATTGAAAAGATGAGTAGAAAAAAAGCGGCAGATTAATCGCCATTGATACTGTGAAAATAGTATTAATATTTAAATACGGAAGAATTCTCAGAGTCTTTTTATTTTTCATATCCGGAAGAAAAAATGCATATTTTAGAGTTGTTTTAAATTTCTTTTTGGAGAGGGCCGCCAGGCAAGCTGGCGGAGGCTTTCGATCTCTTATCAGGACAAAACAGTTTTTGGGGGGAAGTAAACATTTTGCAGAACCGAGGACCGGAATCGAGAACCGAAACTGTAAACCAGAACTGGAGCCGGGAAAAACCTTCACGAATTAGGAAATCCACAGTTCCGGTCTTTAAAGGGTCATCCCAAAAAAGTACCACCAGCAGTCCTGAAAGCCACCAATCAAGGGCTGTGTAAATTGAATGGAATGAATAAGTTGAGACACGGTTGGCTGCATAGTGAAGACCTCGTTATTTTTGAGGAAGACTGACTGTTCCTTGTTCTTCGTTCCTTATTCCTTATTCCTTATTCCTTATCTCAACAGCTGTTCCGTATGCAAGTATCTCGGCTGCCCCCGCCATTACCATGGAGGTCATGAACCTGACATTTACCACGGCATCAGCTCCCATCTTTTCGGCATCCTTCACCATACGGTTGACTGCTTTCTCCCTTGCCTCTTCAAGCATCTGTGAGTATTCTGTCAGTTCGCCCCCTACGATGGTGCGCAGACCTGACATGATATCCTTGCCAATATGCTTGGCCTGAATGGTACTGCCGCGGGCCATCCCAAGGGTATGTACGATCTCCTTTCCTGCTATTGTATCTGTGGTCGCGATTATCATGTTCTCACCTAGTATCTCCTTTCAATCTCCTTATCCTCAACACTCATTTTTTCCTTAATCAGGGCCAATAAAACCAGTACTATTCCTGCTACAATTGCCCCGATAGAAATTTTAAGTATCAGGCTGGACTCCAGGGTAAATAAATTATAAAGGGCATATCCCAGCAGCGAGACGAAACCTGTGATTGTCAGTCCTATTCCAAGATTTCTAATTGCTGTGCTGCTGTTCATAAGAACACCTCTTCAAACAAAATTGGAAATCATTACAGAAATCAGGTTGCTTAAGATATTATATAGGTTCAGGATATACTATATCACTTTCGTTATATTAATGAACGTGTTTCATCCAATACAAGTTTCATCCAATACAAGTTTCATCCAATACAAGTTTCATCCAGTACAAGTTTCATCCAATACAAGTTTCCTTGAAGGGACCATGGTAGAATAGAAAAACCTTTGCGAAAATGGAAATAAGAAAAAAGGAAAATTCGAATCGTTCCAATATTATGAAAGTAGGTCAATAACCTGAGCCAAAAAACCTGATGCAGTTAACTATAACATTAAGCCACTGCAAGAAAATACTTATTACCTCATGAAACATAGGTTAACGTAACTGCTTTGTAAGTGAACGTAACCTCTTTGTAAGATTCTGCATCATAAGCCCTTTTCCGAAAACTTAAAATTTAGATTGCGTACCAAAATATCATTGCGTGGATGTTAACAATGGCTGCTTCAGTGAAAACCAACCCTCAAAACAGGCCACCTGAAAATAACTGGCGAAATTCATTATATACAATAATATTTGAAGCAGACACCCCCGCTGGAAAGCTTTTTGATGAAATCCTGATTCTTGCCATCCTGCTGAGCATTATTGTTGTTATGCTCGATAGCGTCAGCAGCATTGCGGTGAGATATGGCGATTTGTTCTATACTCTGGAATGGATTTTCACGATACTGTTCACAATGGAGTATTTTTTGCGCCTGATATGTGTTGGGCGGCCTACCCGGTATGCCACAAGTTTCTTTGGCATCATAGACTTGCTGGCAATTCTCCCTACTTATCTTAGCCTGATGCTGCCGGGCAGCCAGTATCTGCTGGTGATCCGGAGTTTACGGTTACTCAGGGTTTTCAGGGTGCTCAAACTTGCCCAGTATATTGGTGAAGCTGATTTATTAATTAAAGCTTTACGTGCAAGCAGGCGAAAAATAACCCTGTTCTTATTTACTGTTTTGACTCTGGTGGTGATACTGGGTTCCCTGATGTATGTTATTGAAGGGGCAGATAGTGGGTTTACCAGTATACCCCGGAGCATTTACTGGGCAATCATAACCCTTACGACCGTAGGATACGGGGACATAGTCCCCGAAACGAATCTCGGGCAGGCCCTGGCATCGGTTATCATGATAATAGGGTACAGCATCATAGCGGTCCCGACAGGTATTGTCACATCCGAGATTACCTATGCAAGCAGATACTCTAAAGGAAGGGTGTGCCATAATTGCAGTTTTGAAGGGCATGACATCGACGCCAATTATTGCAAGCGCTGCGGGGCAAAATTATAAGCTTATATTTGACCGGTTGATCAGTTGGTTCATTTGTCTCCGAAATATTGTTCTAAATTCTTACGTAGCCGTAAACCTCCTGTAAAATCCTGAACTTAAACCGACTTAACAGGATTAGCTTTATCGAGTCGTTATTGTCCCGGAAGCCAGAAGCTTCCGGCTTTTCCAGAAAGTAAAGGAAAAAACAGAGAAAAAATGAAAGCTACAGAAAAACTTGTGCGATGCAGCAAAAAAGCAGCAACATGTGAAAATAGTGTATATTCAGTGTATTCTAAAATCCTTTTGGCCTAATATCGGAAAGCAGGGAGTCCTATTTTATTTTCGTTTGAATTTCTTTTTTGAGAGGGCCGCCAGTCAAGCTGGCGGAGGCTTCCTATCCTTTATCAGAAAGTAAGGGAAACGGTTTTTGGATCGTAGTGAGCATTCTCCATAACGGGATGCAGGATTTTATCCTTGAGGATCAAAAATCAAAGTTGATTTTTTGATTGGAGTCCGAATTTCTGGGTTGGCTTTATCTAATTTGAAGAAATGATAGTGCTTTGACTCTGAATAATTCAGGATAAAAAGACCCGGATTGATTCAAAAATGACAGGAACGAGCAATCCAGAAGAAAATGGCACAGAAATATCTGGAATATCTGGAAACCGGATAGAAGCTTCAGAAAACGCCCCGAAAATCACCATCATCTGTTCTGCCCCTGACCTTGCCAGCCAGAACATAAAGAAACACCTTCTCGCCCTCAGGGAATGGAAGCCCCTGGAACTCCCGGAGAACTCGGGATTCTCAGCAGCCCGCGAATCCGCGGACGGGAAATTCAGGCTTGTGGATATCGAGGAGATCCACGTTTTCCAGGACGGGCTTGATAAAAAACTGGAAGCTGCAGGGCTTCCGGCCTCCCTGATTATCTTTGCCTCCAAGCACAGGAGCAAGGAGGAAGTGAAGTCCCTGACCGTGCACTGCACCGGAAACTCTTCGGACGAAGCCAGGCTCGGGGGGCACCCGAGAGAGCTTGCGGTCTCTTCCCCGGCAGCCATGAAGTCCATCCTGCTGGAGATGAAAAGGCTTGCCGAAGCAAAGGGGCTGGATTACGACGTAACCCTGGAAGTCACCCATCACGGGCCAACCGAACTAACTGTGCCCTCCCTCTATGCCGAAATCGGGAGTACCGAGGGGCAGTGGGAAGAACCGGTCCCCGGGGAAGTAGTCGCTCAGGCCATCCTTGCAGTATCCCTTGAAAAAGTTCCCACCGCAGTTGGCTTCGGGGGCGGGCACTATGCCATGCGTCAGACAGGCCTGCTGCTGGAAACCGCCATCTCTTTCGGCCACAATTTCCCGAAATACCAGCTCGAATTCGTGGACGAAGCCCTCATCAGGCAGGCCATCGAGAAATCGGGCGCCGATTTTGTCTACTTTGACAGGAAATCCATGAAGAGTGCGGACAGGCAGCGGATCACAGAAATCGTGGAAAAACTGGGGCTTTCGGTCCTGAAAGAATCCGAAATCAGAGAAAAGTACGGGCTTTCCGGAACCAAATAAAGTTTTCGTTTGCGTAAAATAAATCCCCTGGGACTGAATATACATAATCGTGGACCGAAAATGCATTCTCGTGGATTGAAAATCCATAATTCTTGACTGATAATATATAATTCGTGGCGTATGAATCATGTTTCAAATTGACCTCTTCCCTCTTTCTCTCCGCTTTGTGCTCGGCGGCAGTGCAGTAGTGGCTTCCACCCTGATTGCAAGGGCTTTCGGAGGCCGGATCGGGGGAATTTTTGCAGCTTTTCCGGCGGTCTACCTGGCTGCCGTCCTTAGCCTGGGCCTGGAATTCAGGGGACAGGACCTTCTCTTTATGTCCGAACAGGTCTCAAAGGGTGCCCTTGTGGGAATGGTTGCGGACATCGGCTGTGCCCTTGCAGCCAGCTACCTGATCCTCAGGTGCGGATGGAAATCCGGGCTGTCCCGGGCTCTCCTGCTCTGGGCCGTACTTGCACCGGCAATTTACTTTTTCTGGTACGGTTTTTGAAAACTAAAACGAAAAAGGAAAAGAAATAATCACTCTATACATCAATCCAGAAATCACTCTATACATCAATCCAGAAATCACTCAAAAAATCACTCA
>DUKH01000195.1:26616-27450 GCA_013329415.1 Methanosarcinaceae archaeon
CTCAAAAAAATCACTCAAAAAATCATTTCAGATGAGAAACTATGAAAGTGGATATCAGGGACCTGGCTTTAAGGTTCATTCTCGGGGGAAGTTCGGTAGTTGCCTGTTTTCTTGTCCTGCAACTCCTTCCCTGGAAGGCTTTTGCGGGGATTTTTGCCGCCTTTCCGGCAGTGATGGTTGCAGCCGTGGTTATGGCAGGCCACTTTGAAAGTTCCGAGCGGGCCGCTGACATTGCGCTAGGGGCAAGCGCAGGGATGATGGGTTGCACGGTCTGTGTGCTTGTGGCGAGCCTAAGCATGCAGTACCTGAACAAATGGGGACTTTCCCTTCTAATCGCCCTCGTGGCCTGGCTCTTCAGTTCCGTCCTGTTCATCCGGCTTATGCAGGGCTTCCTTGACAAAAGAAGAGAAGAAAGAGGCAGAGGGGCAGCCCCCTGAAAATTTTCCTTGAATTAAAGGAGGGCATTCCGGTCAGATTTCGGCCAGATTTCAGTCCGATTCGGGGCTAAAACGGCCGGGAGTTTACTCCCCTGTTTATTCTTTTAATTTCATCGGCTTTCCGCAGCAGGAAATGTCTCCTGTGCAGCAGGCTCCGACTTCACATTCTTCCCCGCACTCTTTTACAACCTGCACTTCGAATCCGCAGTCTTCACAAACAAGAACCTGACTTTTCTTCATTTCATTGCAGCGCATATTGAATCACCTGATTTTGATTGATGAGAAAACTATGCTTTCCGGATTCAAACTGCTTTTGAAACAAAGGTTCTGAAAAGAATTCCCGGGACAAAAAAGGAGACGGAGAAGGGGACGGAGAAGGGGACGGAGAAGGGAATGG
>DUKH01000195.1:27808-45050 GCA_013329415.1 Methanosarcinaceae archaeon
GGGAATGGAAAGGGAATGGAAAAAAATATGGAATTTATAAAAAATACCGGGAAGACCTGCATTATACGCTTACAATTTGCTCTTTGCAGCTTCCCAGGTGACATCCTTGAAAAGCACGTGCAGGTCCCGGAGCAGTTTTCCGTTGGATTTAAAAAGGACATGGAGCAGTTCCAGGAGCCGCATGCTTTCGAATTTCACGTCTTTGACGGAGTGGGCAAGGGAATTAAGGTCTTCATCACTGAGGTTGACAAAGCAGTTTTTGACTACGAGGTTCATGTCGATTTTGTGTCCTATTTCTGCTTTCCACCGTTTTCCATAGAGTTTTTCCAGTTTTTCAGCTGAGAGGTCCCCTGCCGAGATTGCTTTGTAAGCAGCTTCTCCCGCAATTTTCCCGGCATCCATGCCGTTCAGGACCCCGCCGCCTGTGATAGGGTCGGACTGGCGGGCAGCGTCTCCTATCAGCATGAGCCCGTTCACCGTGGTCTTTTCAAGCCCTCCCGAGACCGGAACCCCTCCTACAACCATTCCCACGACCTTTCCTTCCGGGAAGTATTTATCCACGAAGCTGTTAAGGTAGTCGACCGGTTTTGGCTTGAACTTCCCGGTCTTGCTCCCGAGGATGCCTACTCCAACGTTGGCTTTTCCCTCCCCTTTCGGGAAAATCCAGGCATAGCCCCCGGGGGAGACCTCGCTCCCGAGATAAAATTCGCAATACTCCTGGTCAATGTCCAGGCCCGCCATCAGGTACTGGGCACAGGTCTCGATGTCCGAAGGCTTCAGGGCGGTGTCGATCCCGGCCCATCTGCCGACCTTTGACTCCACGCCATCGGCTCCGATTACAAGGTCCGCACGGACTTCGCATTCTTTCCCGAGATGCCTGAGCCTGATTCCTTTTACGAAGTCGTCTTCAAAAATAAGGCCCGTTGCCCCTGTCTTGACCCGGACCTCCGCTCCGGCTCGTGCAGCCAGTTCTGCAAGGGCGCGGTCGAATATTTTCCTTTCGAGAACAAATCCGACTTCCTTGCCCGAAACCTCTTCTCCCATTTCGACCATCGTCCCGTCAGGAGAGTATATCCGGGACCCTTTCACCTCGGCACAAACCCATCTTTCATCGATTTCCACGTGCTCCTTGAGAAAGGTCTTGCTCACACCTTCCCCGCAGCGCACGGGAACTCCTATTTCCTGGCGCTTTTCGATCAAAAGCACATCAAGCCCTTTTTCTGCCGCAGTTTTTGCAGCAGTGGAGCCTGCCGGACCGGCCCCGACCACTATGACATCATAGCGTTCTTTCATTTCATCCCCTCATATTAATCTGATTTCAAAGCTCAAAACATCATCCAGCTTCCGACCTTAAATCGTCATCCAGCGTCGAGCCTTATTTCATGACCCCAATTGCTCCCACGGGACAGACCCGCTCGCATATTCCACATGCTATGCAGTTGCTCTCGTCTGCTTCAACCCAGGTTTCAATAAGATCGAGAGCTCCTTTCGGACAGACCCCTACACAGGTCCCACAGTATCCGCATTTGTACCTATTTATGTCGATACTCACAGGATCACCTGTAAAAATTTAGAGGATATTTAGGTTCTTCTCCGCTTTGTATGTTTTGTCTTCACCGGAACCAATCCACCGGAACCGCCATTCAGGACTCGACAGCTACTCCTTCCTGGACGGGAATTTGCTGGAAAAGCCTGTGTTCCCTTAAAAGGAAGAGCACTGTCAGGACAACAGCCATCAGGTCTGCAACCGGAAATGCCGCCCAGATCCCATTGAGCTCATACAACCGCGGCAGGAGGATCACCATGGGCAAAAGGAAGAGGACGGGACGGGAGACCGAAAGAATAAAAGAAGGCCTTGCCCTTCCGAGGGCCTGGAACAACGTTGCCCCGATTATATTAATGCCCACCAGAGGCATCCCAAAGACGAAAATCCTCATTGCGGTTTTTCCCAGGTCCAGCAGTGCCGGGTCGGAACTGAATATGGAAAGGGGCTGCTGCGGGAAAAGAAACATGACCATGAAACCTGCTGTCCCGAAAGAAACTGCTCCCATGGCCGCAATTTTTACGGCTTTTACGACTCTGTCCGGCTTGCCTGCCCCGTAATTGTAGCCCGCAATCGGCTGGAGGCCAAAGGACAGGCCAATAAGGGGCATAAAGACAAACGAAAAGAGCCGGAAAATAAGCCCGTAAACGGCAATAGCGACATCTCCCCCATAAATCGCAAGGGCGGAGTTTACGAAAAGCATCGTAACGCTCTGTGAAATGTCCATCACAAAAGGCCCTGCCCCTATAGCTGAGATATCTTTTAAGATCCCGATATCGGGTTTCAACATTTCGAAGCTGAAGTGCACGGCACTTTTTCCTGCCAGGAAATAATGCAGGAGCCAGAGGGCACTCACACCCTGGGCAAAAACGGTTGCAAGTGCAGCTCCGCGGACTCCCATCCCGAAGCCGAAGATCAGCAAGGGATCAAGCACGATGTTCAGGCCGGCTCCGAGCAGCATCGCATTCATGGAAAAACGGGCATTTCCTTCCGCACGGACTATGTTCTGGACGGCTATCCCGAGGATGCAGGTAATTGCCCCGGCCAATATGACCTTTATGTACTCCATGGCATAGGGCATGATCCCTTCCGTTGCCCCGAAAGCTTTCAGGACCGGGGAGAGGTCTGAGAAGCTCAATACGAAAAAAAGCACCCCCATTACAAGCCCTGCGGAATAGACATTTCCAAGGGCTCTTCTTGCCCTTTCGATCTCCTTTGCCCCAAGGGCTCTTGAGATTACGGATGCACTCCCGGTTCCAAGCAGAATAGCAATTCCCAAGAGTATCATCTGGATCGGAAAAGCAATCGTAAGCCCGCCTATCGCAAGAATACTCTCCTCCGCCCCATACGCTTTTGCCACAAAAAAAGTGTCCACAACATTATAGAAAGCCTGGACTACCATTGCAATGATTCCGGGGAGTGAAAGCTTAAAAAGCAGTTTTTTGACATCTCCTCTGCCCAGAAAATCACTTTTTTCTTCCATTTTTTACTCCTTACTGTCTTGAGTTATATTCCGAATTCTATCATTAACTCTATTCATTCCCTGATCCTCCGCTTCCTCCGCTGCCAGCTCAGGAGGTTCAAAACCGGGTTCAAAGAGCTTTCTTGAAGCTTTTTGTAGCAGCTGCCTGAACATCTCTTTTTCTTCAGGTGTGAAATCCGAAAGAAGCGGATCGACAAAAGCCACCAGCTTTTCCAGGACCACACCCCTCATTTCCTTTCCCTTATCGGTCAGGTAAACCTTGTACGCCCGGCGGTCGGCTTCGTCCACCTGCCTGTATACGTACCCTCCTTTTTCCAGGCTCCGGACTGCTCTTGTGCTCGTGGCTTTGCTTACCTTCAGTTTCTTTGCGAGAGTTTCCTGGGAAATGCCGTCCTTCCGGTATAAAACCATTAAAAAATCAAACTGTCCGCTCCCGATCCCGTAAGGTTCGAGCTCTTTTGCCATGTATGCCAGGTGGCTCCGGTAGATATGGGCGATCGGGCCGCAGACTGCTCTTGGGTCTTCCATCATTGAATCCTCTATTTTTGGGGAGTGGTGAAGAGATTATTTTGAGATTGAGTATTTTGAGATTGAGTGTTTTGGGATTGAGTGTTTTGGGATTGAGTGTTTTGGGATTGAATACTTAAGATTCTGCAGCAAATGGTTGCACCTGAAACTAAATTACAAATCCTTTCTAAGATTTTATCGCATAAATAGTTTCCCATGAAACTAATTTTTTTCAAAACCTATCCGCAAATCTGTAACTGTTTCCCTATTTATGCATTCGTCTAATCCCCCAAAACTTCCCAAAAAAACCAACTTTGTGTGATCTAATTTGATCCATTTGACAAAAGTGCAGGGGTATGAAGTGAAAAATAATTGAACTTAACAGTGGCTGGCTCTTTAATTGCCTGAAAGAACTTGACTGAAGCAACCTTAATAGTGTCTCCCGTCGTTCTTGTTCCGAGCGAAGCGAGGCCTGCCCAAAAAAGCTGCCAAAAAGAAGAGATGTATGCAAAATAATTACTGTGTAGACAGAAGGAAACAATAAGAAAAAAGTAAAGACTTTTCCCAAGCGCCAGCGAGGCCTGCCCCTAAAAACTACCAAAATGAAGAAAAATGCACAAGAAATAACTGCCCCGGTATAGGAAATCAATAAGAAGCACGCAAAGTTCGGTTTTTGAGCCAAAATGAAACCCAGTATTCAAAAGCAAAAATGCGGTTTCTGGCTTGATTACTATATCTTATTCATTAAATTCAGGGAAAAGCCGGTTGCTTCGCAACCGGGGGTGGGCACGGGGTTGGACTACGAGGTGGAAACCCCGGCAAAGATAAAAATTGAATTTAAATAAATCCACCACAGGTTCGAAATTTAAAATACCCGGAAATCCGGGATTCGGATTTCGTGAAACCACTCATAGTCACTCAAAATCATTCGAATGAATCTCTTACCTCCTTCAACATCTCCCTGATCTCAATCCCCTGCGGACAGACTTCCTCACATTCTCCGCATTCAATGCAGTTCCCGGCTTTTTCTTCCGGGGCCAGAAGGACTCCGTACTGGAACCTGGCATTCTCCACATCATCAAGCACGTAAACGTCATTCAGGTAACCGAGGTTCCGCGGAATATTCACTCCCTGGGGGCAGGGGATGCAGTACTTGCAGCCGGTGCAGTTGACTTTGATCCGGGCTTTGTAGATCTCCCTGACCTCGGCGATCAGGCTTTTTTCTTCGGGGGAAAGGGAATTTGGAAGCCCTTCTTCCGCAATTCTCAGGTTTTCTTCCAGGTGCCCCATTTCCGACATCCCGCTCAGGACGACGCTGATTTCGGGATAGTTCCAGAGGTAGCGAAAAGCCCATTCTACGAGGCTTCTTTTGATTTTTGCACGGGCCCAGACCTTTTGGGCTTCTTCCGGGACTTTTGAGGCCAGGTTTCCTCCGCGCAGGGGTTCCATGATGACCACGGCAACGCCTTTTTCGCCCGCGTATTTCAGGCCCTCGACTCCTGCCTGGAAGTCTTCGTCCAGGTAGTTGAACTGGATCTGGCAGAGGTCCCAGGGGTAGGCGTCCAGGACTTCTTTAAAAACTTCCAGGTCGTCGTGGAAGGAGAAACCGGTGTATTTGATCTTTCCGGCTGCACGGGCTCTTTCCAGGAACTCGAAAACCCCGAATTTCTTCATTTTTTCCCAGTAGCTTTTCTTTACCCCGTGGAGGAGGTAGAAGTCGATGCAGTCCGTCCGGAGTTTTTCAAGCTGCTCGTTTAAGAAACGGTCCATGTCCTCTTTGCAGTTTACGCGCTTGCAGGAAAGTTTGGTTGCCAGGTGGACCTTTTCACGGTAGCCGTCGGCAAGGGCTTTTCCCAGGAAAACTTCACCTTTCCCGCCATGATAGGAATAGGCAGCGTCAACGTAATTTACCCCGTGGTCAATGGCATAGCGGAGGAGTTCGATTGCTTTTTTCTCATCGATTTTATCGACCGCTCCGTCGATGACCGGAAGCCTCATAGAGCCGTAGCCAAGAATGGAGGCCTTCTCACCTGTTTTTCCTAATTTGCGGTATAACATTTTTTGCCCCGGTGTTAGTCCTTCATCAGTTTATTCCTTAATTTTCAGATTTAATTGCTTTTTTGCTTTTTTGCCTTTCAAGCACAATCAATTATTTCGCTGGCTCTTCTACTTTTTCAGGTAAAATCAATTTTCCCGCTAAATCCATTTAATGCATTCGGAACTAATTCACAGGCCATAACATATTCATCGGGAATCTCAGGGGTATGTTTGATGCCAAAAGTCACAGCCGGCCTGAACCCGAACCTGTGGTAATAGGCAGGGTCGCCGACAAGAACTACTACCGTATAACCCAGCTCCCTTGCCAGCCTGAAACTTTCGTTTATCAGTTCGGAACCGACTCCTTTGTTCCGATATTCCAGCAGGACGGAAATAGGTGCTATCAAAAGGGCTTCAAATTTACCATCACCGGTCGTGATATACATTTTTGTCAGCATAATATGCCCGATTAACTTGCCGTCTTCCTCTGCGACCAGCGCAAGTTCCGGGATATAGTTTCCGCTGTTCCGAAGCTCATTGGCAAAATCCTGCTCTTTGCCATTGGAAACTTTTGCGGTTTGAAATGCAACTTTCACCAGATCGTATATCCGGTCAAAGTCGTTCTCTGTTTCTCTTCTGATGATCATTTGTAATTCTCCGGGGCACTATTAACAGTTGGAACCGTTGGCTTTTGGGATAAATATGACTGTGAAATGCGGATAAAAGGCTTTGCATTTTTTTAAAAATCAGTGGATGAAAAATAGGGGCAGGTTGATTTTGTCATTCGTAAGTAACCTAACCGGTATTCTGGGCATGGACACAAACTATATATAACAAATGAGATGATTAGGGTAATGCTAACTAACTTAATACCGGTTAATAAAATACTAACTAACAGAATGATCGAGATATGATGGCGAAAAAAGAGCATTTATTCATAGTTTTTGAAAACCTGATCAAAATCAAAAGCGAATGCTCTTGTGAGATCTTCTCTGAATGCGGGTTATCGGACATTACAATGAAGCAGATCGGATATTTAAAGGTCATTGATGAGCATGGGGACGTAACATTTAGCAAACTTGCTAAAATCACCAACCATTCAAAACCCACAATTACAGAGATGATTAACAAATTTGCCAGAATGCAGTGTGTTTACAGGGAAAAATCTCCCGATGACGGCAGGATCTATTATATCCGCCTGACCGAAAAGGGGCAGAGGATAGCCCGTGCCGAAGAGAAAGCTTTACTAAGGGTTATTGAAAAGATGGCAGATTCCATGGACGAAAAGGAAATGGAATCCCTTATTAAGCTTCTTGAAAAGGTCAGATAATTTTTTTTAATTGGCAAATTAGTTAGGGAAATCAAAACTAAATAAATGCAGTAAGACCTGTGCTAATTCGAGCCGTCAACAGTGTTAAGTTGGCTCGAAAACCGTGATTACTCAAGCTGATAACAATTTAATTTGATCCAATAATCGCGTTAATTTAAGCTAATAATCAAAAAACGAGACAATAAACGGGACAAGTGAAAATGGATACAAAACAAACAGAATACAGCAGAGAAAGCCTCGTAATACCCCTCCTTGAGGTAGTGGTTTACCCGGAAAGCCGGACAAAGCTCCGGGTTGATAAAGCCACCGGAGAAGCCCTGCTTGCCGGGATGAAAAATGGCGAATATGCGTATACTATCGGGCTGACAGCAAAGAGCGGCACGAAAGCTTCGGAACTGTCTGAAGATAATCTTTACAAAACAGGAAACCTGCTCAAGGCAACATTTGTGCAGCCTGCTGATGACGGGTATCTAATTGCTGCTAAGGTGATCCAGAGGGTAGAGGTCGTTTCCTTTTACCGGAAGGAAGGACTTTTCTATGCCGCATACGAGCCTGTTCCTGACCTTCCGGACCTCAGTGAGGATGTCCAGGCAGGGATGATGGCGAATGTAAAAAATAAAATTAATGAGATCAGCAGCATTCAGGGTTCAGAGCAATTCACCCGGCCTATTGCTAAGATGGAATCCATTGACCAGATAATGGGCTTCATCATGCCGTACATCCCGATAAAGCTTGAAGAAAAGCAGGCCCTTCTGGAGATTGTTTCGGTCAGGGAACGTTATAATGCATTCCTCGGGGTCCTGACAAAACAGAAAGAGAACATAAACCTTCAGATCGAGATGGCAAAAAAAGTTACCGATAAGGTAAACAAGTCAAACCGGGAAGCGATGCTTCGGGAACAGCTCAGGATGATCCAGGAAGAGCTGAACGGTGGACAGGACCCGGTTTCAGGGGAAGGCGGATACGGGGAAAGAATCGGGAGATCCAGGATGCCTCCCGAGGTTAAAAAGAAGGCAATGGAAGAGTATAAGAAACTCGAAGCCGGAGGCCCCCACAACCATGAAGCCCCTGTCATCAAAAATTACCTGGACCTCATGCTTGACCTTCCCTGGGAAACCGAAGAGAAAAAGAGTATCGATATTGCCGAAGCCCGCCGTGTGCTTGAGGACAACCATAACGGCCTTGAAAAGGTCAAGGAAAGAATGGTCCAGCACCTGGCGGTAATGAAACTCAAACAGGAAAAGCAGGGCTCGATCCTCCTCTTCGTAGGTCCCCCCGGAACCGGCAAGACAAGCCTTGGAAAGAGCATTGCAGATGCCCTTGGGCGGGAATATGTCCGGGCAAGCCTCGGAGGCGTCAGGGACGAAGCCGAGATCAGGGGACACCGCAGGACATACATCGGGGCTCTTCCCGGAAGGATTATCCAGGGCATGAGAAAAGCAGGCACCAAAAACCCGGTCTTCATCCTCGACGAAATCGACAAGCTTTCAGCTTCCTACTCAGGAGACCCGGCAAGTGCCCTTCTCGAAGTCCTTGACCCCGAACAGAACCGCAGCTTCTCGGACCACTACCTGGAAGTCCCCTACGACCTTTCCGAGGTACTGTTCATCGCAACTGCCAACTCCCTGGCAACCATCCCGCCCCCGCTCCTGGACAGGATGGAACTGATCGAAATTTCGGGCTACACGAAAAACGAGAAGTTTGCAATCGCAAAAGACCACCTCTTCCCCGAGACCCTCGAAGAACACGGCCTTGATGCGGACAAGCTCAAAATCGAAGACGAAGCCCTGAAAACGATCGTGGACAAATACACCCGCGAAGCCGGAGTCAGGCAGCTTAAAAAGCAGCTTGCAAAGACCGCACGGTTCGTCTCCGAAAAGATCGTCTCAGGGACTGCCGAGCTTCCCTACGTGGTAAAGCCCGACATGCTCAAGGAAGTCCTCGGAAAAGAACTGGTCCGGAAGGAAGAAGCCAGGAAAGAAAATATCCCCGGAGTGGTAACCGGCCTTGCCTGGACCCCTGTCGGAGGGGACATCCTCTTCATCGAAGGCACCTTCATGCCCGGAACCGGAAAGCTCACCCTTACCGGCCAGCTCGGGGACGTGATGAAAGAGTCTGCCCAGATCTCTTTGAGCCTTGTAAGGTCCAGGCTTGCAAACCCCGCAAGCACTGCAAACCCCGCAGCCAGCTTCAACTTTACCACAAGCGACATCCACATCCACGTCCCTTCGGGTGCAACCCCCAAAGACGGCCCCTCAGCAGGCGTAACCCTCTTTACCGCCCTCACCTCCCTGATCACCGGCAAAGCCGTTGACCCCAAACTTGCCATGACCGGCGAGATCACATTGAGCGGAGCCGTAATGCCAGTCGGCGGCATAAAGGAGAAAATCCTTGCAGCCCACCGTGCAGGCATAAAGAAGGTCATCCTCCCCAAAGAGAATGAAAGAGACCTTGAAGACGTGCCCGAAGATGTCAGGAACGAACTTAAATTCGTGCCTGTAGAGACCATCGAAGAGGTCCTGAAAGAGGCGCTGGACATTGAGCTGCCGAAACAGGTTTTGTCGTTTGAAGGGAATGGGTTTGGAGCTACGCAGAACGTTTGAAGATTGAAAGGTGAAGTTAGAGGATGGGACCGTTAAGGTTTGAAAGAGCCTTAATCCGTCCCATCCTTATACATTTCCCGGAATATCCCGGGCATTTCGACTATTTTTGAGTAACCTTTTTTGTCTTTTTTGGAGCGGAAGCTTCGTGAACTTAACCGAAGCAACCTGAATACCTTCTCCCGTCGTTTTTGTTCCGAGCGTCAGCGAGGCCTGCCCAAATCAACTGCCAAAATGAAAAAATATATCAAAAATAACCACCCTGGCAGGAGGAATCGACATGAAGCATGCGACCATTGCTCCTTTTAAACTATGGAATTCGAAAAAAAATGTAGCTTCTGTTTTTATTTCTTCATTTTTTTCCATTTAATTTAAGGGCAAGCCGGTTGCTTCGCAACCGGGGGTGGCATGGGGTTGAGCTACGAAACCGGAACCCCGGTAAAGATCAAAAAAATCAAAAATTAACCCCCCAGAACATTTTAGCCACTTTCACCAAATCCGTGAAGAGCTGTGAAAAAATTCAAAGCTGTCTACCGCTTCCGGATCAAGCCCCAATTCTTCAAAAATCTCCCTGAAAACCGTCCGGTATTCCTCTTCAGGTATCGTATCCCCACTGCTTCCCGGAGGCATTACGATTTCGAGCCGTAATTTTCCCGAGGCATCGAGTTCAACTATGTACCTGTTCTCATTATCATAAGTCACCACCTCTGCCTCCGGGACGAAGTACTTTACGGAACCCAGCCGCTTCCCGTCCTTTAAAAAGACTTCTGTGGGGTATGCATTAATACCCAAACTGGTTTCGTAACTGGAATCATCACTGTTTTCCAGATAAGCATATGCAGCCGGGAAATCCGGAGATTCGTTCACCTGTATTTCAGCGTCCCAGGTCTGGTTTTGTGCGGCTTTTTTCAGAGCCTCAAGATACATTTCCGAAGCGTTTTCATCCAGGCCGAAGAGGAGCCCGAATTTTTCAAGCATCCAGAAATCTGGCGGGAATTCCGATAACTGTAAGGAGGATTCGGGGTCGGAGTGGCTGAGGTTCGAGATGGCTACACAGGTTCCGGTTCCGGTCCCGGCTTCAGTTCCGGAGTCGTTCTCACATGCGATGACCATAAGCTCGGATTTCTCGTTATAGTTAAGCCTGATGTTCTCCACAAGAGCAGCACTTCCGAAGCGTCCCCGGACCTCCGGGACATCCCCGGGTTCAAAGCCCGAAAAGTTTCCGGGCCAGGGCCAGGAACCTTCCACCTCATAGCCTGCTTTCTCCGCGTTCGTAAGTGCGGAATTGTAATCAAGAGACCCGATGTCAACTTCTTCGGAGTAGTACCAGGAACTGTCAACAAAACTAAATAATAAGAAAGGGCCGAAGATACACAGCGCAAGAAGGAGGGGAATGAGGAATAATAATATCAGTATGGCTTTTTGCTTATTCATGAAACTCTCAACTCCGGGGAAACATCAGTAAACTGGAGACGTTGTTAGTATTCCGAATTATAGGTCGAATCTTAACAAAATTGGATATAGTATCTAGCAGTTCTCCATAACACGATATTATAAATCATAAAATAATAAATAAGTTTGGCTTATTTTGCAAACTTTTAGATCAAAAAATCGAGAATCAAGGAATTAACCATATATCTGGATAATTATACAAAGTATTTCAGCTCAGTAGATCAACACATCCAGCTCGGAAACTTTCCCTATGCTGATAAAATCCCTATCCCTGGAGACAATCTTTTCCGCTCTATTTACAATGGCTATGCCTGTTTGAGGATAATTGGAAAGGACAGGGGTTCCTGAACTTAGGAATCTAAATGTTTATGAAGTTTAATATGCCATTATACGTATATGCCCGATGAAGATCTGATCCAGAAATGGCTGGATGAAGGCACCATTGATAACGGCCAGGCCCAGAAGATGAGGGCTGACCTTGCCGAATACAAAAGGGAGCGCAGGTCAAAAAAGCAAATCGTTGCCTTTTCGACCATTGGGGCAATTTTAATCGGGATTGGTGCCATCCTGTTTGTGGCTTCCAACTGGGAGAAAATCGGAAATACAGTCAAGGTCCTGCTGCTTGTGGGAAGTACTGTGGGCATACATTATGCGGGTTATCATTTAAAATACGAGAAACAGAAATACTCCCGGGCAGGGTCTGCCCTTATTTTCCTCTCAGCCCTGTTCTTTGGGGCAAGCCTCTTTTTAATTGCCCAGATCTACAACATTAACGCCAACAACAGTACCCTTGTCCTGATCTGGATCCTGGGAGCTTTTCCCCTTGTCTACGGCTACCTGTCTGCCCCGACCGCGGGGCTTTGCTCCCTGCTCTTTTACCTCTGGATTGGCCTTCTGTACGGGGAAAAGACTGACTTCAGTAAATTGATTAACATATGGGACCTCTACCTCATATCAGGCATCTCCCTTTACCTGATCGGGACATTGCATGAGTTGGCGGATAAAGGGAAACATGCTGCAAAAACTTACAAATTCATGGGACTGCAGGCCATACTCTTTTCCCTGTTTATACACACTTCTGAAATGCTGATACACTACGAATTCAGTGAAATAGTTCCCATACTGCTTGCAATTCCGGGAATCCTTTTATTGGTCCTCCTCCTCTCAGGTTTCCGGAAAAAAAGGCTATCCAGCTACCAGATGGACACAAGCGTGGTTATCCTGACAATTCTTATTTCGATCGTATACGCGGTTTCAATAAACCATCGGGCTTCGGATTATGTTTATATGGCCCTGTTCAACATCATCTTCCTGGGACTTTTGACCTTCCTGCTGTATGCGGGATACAGCACTGAAGACATCGGGATCATCAACACCGCAATGTTCTGGTTTATAGTCCTGATCTTTGCCAGGTACTTTGACTTTTTCTGGGAACTGCTTCCAAGGTCACTCTTTTTCATGCTGGGAGGGCTTGTCCTGCTGGTCATGAGCCTGGTTATGGAAAGAAAAAGAAGGGAGTTAAAAGCTCAGTTTACCGGAGGGGAACAATGAAAATCGGCGCTTTGGGGCTTCAGGGCTGTGAGCCCGGGGATCTTTCAGGAACAGGAGGAATCTGATGAGTCCAAAGAAAATCTTTTATCTCACTGTGGTCTTCTGGCTCCTGATCTTTTCAGGCTTTATTGCCTACAAGGAATATACCCTGAGGACCGGCACGGAAGTCGTGCTTAAAACCGTTCCCGTAGACCCCAGGGACCTCTTCCGGGGAGACTATGTGATCCTTAATTATGAGATAAGTACCCTGGACCTCGATGAGATCCCGGCTGAAGGTCATTTTGAGTACAATGACCCGATATACCTGGTCCTGGAACTGAAAGACGGTTACGGAGTGCCAAAAAAAATATACCGAAACCCACCCAAAGATGAGCTCTACATTAAAGGCAAAGTAACGGGCATATTATACGAAGAAACCCCGATAGAAGAAATAATGCCGGAAGAAGAACCTGTTCCGGAAGAAGAACCTGTTCCGGAAGAAATAGAAATCTCCGAAGAGGAAATATCCGTTAATAAACTCATAGTTGAGTACGGCATTGAGAGCTATTTTGTGCCGGAAGGCAGGGGACACGAAATAGAAAGTGCGCGGTGGGACGGAAAAAGAGTCGATGTAGAAGTTGTTGTTGACAGGTTTGGAAATGCAGTAATTAGAAATCTGTTGATTGATGGGGAAATCGTGGAGTTTTAATGAGAAAAGCTTATTTGCTTCGAGCGACAGTGAGGCCTGGCCGAAAAACTGATCGATTCACAAGCCTTTTTAACTCGCCCATTGTAGAATATTACGTATCGATACATGGCACCAATACGATGTGATAGGTAATCTGAATAGCCATGGCTAAAACTGTGCAATTCCAACGCTTATCACATCCAAGCCATAGGTGGGTGTCACCATCTGTGGCTAAGGTGCCAAAAAACCTCATTTTAAAACGAAGCAATGATTTGCCGGTTTTAAGGAACAAAGTACCGGGGCTACTTTTTGCTGTTTGACCGAACTTTCCCGAAGCAACCGGAATGATATCTCCCTTCGTTCTTGTTCCGAGCGTCAGCGAGGCCTGACCAGAGCAACTGCCAGAATGGAATGATCGCAAAAAATGAACATTCCAAAAGTAAAAATCAAGGTACTTCGAGGCCAAGCCTTTTAGACGATGTGTATTCGAAAACAAAAAAGTAGCTTCTTTTTTAATTTCTTCATCCTTTTCATTTAAATTAAGGACAAGCCGGTTGCTTCGCAACCGTGGGTGGGCATGGGATTGGACTAAGAAAACGGCCCCATGTAAGCTCCCGGGTGGATATCGTAATAACCTATAACCGTAGCGACCGCATAGAAACTCAGGTTGTGAGTAGAACTTCATAAGTAATCGAAATGGAGGTAAAAATCATGAAAGTAATGGCCATAAACGGAAGCCCCAGAAAGAAATGGAATACGGCAACCCTGCTGGAAAAAGCTCTTGAAGGTGCGGCTTCGGAGGGTGCGGAAACAGAAATTATCCACCTCTATGACCTTAATTTTAAAGGCTGCACAAGTTGTTTTGCCTGCAAATTAAGGGACGGGAAAAGTTATGGGAAATGTGCAATGCAGGACGAGCTGACACCTGTGCTGGAGAGGTTGAAAGATGCCGATGCAGTGATCCTGGGATCTCCCATCTATCTCGGGAACTCTACGGGGGAGATGAGGTCATTTATGGAACGCTATATATTTCCATACCTCGTTTACTCCAATGAGTTGCCCACGCTCTATCCGAAAAATATCCCTGTTGGCTTTATCTACACGATGGGGGTAACGGAAGAATACATGGATATGTTCGGGCTCAGGAAAACTATTGAAGTGAATGAATATATGACGAAGAGAATCTTCGGAGATTCCGAATCCCTGTGCAGTACCGATACCTACCAGTTCGATGATTATTCAAAGTATGTTGCTGACATGTCTGATCCCGAGGAAAAAGCAAAAAGACGGAAAGAAGTGTTCCCGATAGACTGCGAGAAAGCCTTTGAGATGGGGGCCAGGTTCGTAAAGCGACAAAAAGCCCTGTAAATTCTCACCACATTTACTTTTTATATTTTGTCTTGGTGTTAACCTTTTTTACATTTTCATCCTGTTTTCGTTGTAAAACCGCTTGTTATAGAAGGGGTCACATCTTTATCCATGAACTCCAGGAATTTTTCCAAACCCCTGAAAAGCCAATAAAGGTATTAGTGTCGAGCACATCATATATATACCTCGAAAGTTCCCTAATTTTCCTGCAATTCTCTTCCAGCCCCTCCAGAACTTCCTCGTCTTTCAATACACCAAAGTAAACCGACAGGTCCCCTTTTTCTTTCTTCAGCAGGCGGTGAATAACGTCGTTGAAACCTTCCCCTTTTCGTTTTGCACTTCTTAAGCGGTCGTAGGTGTCTTTCTGGATCGAAATAGTCTTTCTTCCCATTAATATGTATATACACATTCAGGGATATTGATTGTTCTTCAGCTGGACCAGTATTAACAGAGCAACTCAACCATCAGAAAACTCCTTTAATCTCACGGAATTATATAGCATTTCAAAAATAAAATATGGGGGCTAAAAAATTCCACATCAGTAAATATATTTATATATAATTCTTACATTTCTTACATATTAGCCTAACAAAACCTCTCACACGAGGTGAGCACAAAAATGACACTCTTAGACATCAAAAGTTTAAAAATAACAAGCAAAGGCCAGATCGCAATTCCCAAAGACCTGCGGGATGAGAAGTTTAAGGAAGGTGATAAAGTTGCCTTATTGGCTTATGATGACAGAATAGAGATCCGGCCTATCTCTTACGTCAGCGAGAAATTGGGAACAGCCTTTGCTTCGGAAAAATCCCTTGCCAAAGATTGGGAAAGCCCGGAGGAAGACGAGGTATGGGAAGATTTGTAAAGGGCGACATTGTGGTCTTACCATTTCCATTTTCAGACCTGAGTGCTTCGAAAAAGAGGCCCGCACTTGTTATAGCGGATCTACTGGGAGACGACCTAATCCTTTGCCAGATCACAACAGCCACCCGAAACGATGGCTATGCTATCCCCTTATCAAAAGATGACTTCAAAGAAGGCAGCCTACCTGCTCCAAAGAGCCTGATCTGTACAAACAAAATATTCACTGCTGACACAGCCCTTATCCTCTACAAGCGTGGTTCATTAAAGCCAGAGAAAATCCAGGAAGTCGAGGATAAGCTTAAAGAAATATTTACAAATTAACTGCTTCACTGGAATATTTCTCTTTTTCTCTCCGTCTCTTCATCCCCGCTTAATTCAAAATCCCCTTTTTTGCAAAATAACCCATGCTGCCAGAACCAGGGCCCCGCAGCTAAGAGCAATCGCCCCGAGCACCGGGACCTTGCCAGTCCAGTCCAGGGAAATGATCCACATACCGGCAGCGCCAAGCGTGAAATTCGTGAAGATCAAAAAGGAAGAAGCTGCCCCTGCATCCCTGTCGACCTGTTCCAGCACAAGGTTGTTGCTCGGAGGCCGGCTCAGACCCTGGGAAAACGTGATCAGGAACATGGGGAGGGCAAAGAACCAGGGGCTCTGCTGTCCCGCGAAAAGGAGAATTGCCCCGCCCAGGAAAATGCCAACAAAGCCGAAGGTCATCAGGTGCCTGGAGTTGGTGCTCCTTGTCAGGCGGAGGCAGGAGAAAGAACCGACCATCAGGGCCAGGGCGTTGAAGGCAAAGAAGTAGCTGAATTTCTGTTCGCTCAGGCCGAACTCATTTACGTAAATGGCAGAAGAGCCTGCAATGAAACTGTAGAGGGGAAAAGGCTGACTGACATGACCAGGACCATGACTATGTAGGAAGGGTTGAGCAGTAGCCTGCCGTAAGTGTGCAGGATCCGGGAAAGAGGGACGTCGGAGACCCGGGGAAGCGTTTCCGGAAAACGGAGGACTCCCAGCATCCCGATTACTCCCATAACTGCCTGCATGAAAAAAATCCAGGGCCAGGAGAGACCTGCAAGGATCCAGCTGCCGGCGATAGGGGCAAGCATCGGGGCAAGCGCCATAATAACCGCGATGTAGGCGAGAATCCGTTCCCGCTCAGGGCCTGAAAAAATGTCCTTGGTCATGGCCATGGAAAGGGAAGAGCTGGCAGCAGCTCCTGAAGCCTGCAGTATGCGAAAGAGGATCAGCATGGGAGCGCTGGATGCAAGGGCACAGAGCAGGCTTGCCAGCACGTAAACCGTAAGCCCGAAAAGGAGTGGACGGCGGCGCCCGAAGCGGTCGGAAATCGGGCCGTAGAAGAGCAGGAAAAAGCCGTAGGTGACAAAGAAGCCCACCAGGATCAGGTTGACCACTGAAAGCGGCTGGTTCCAGGTTTCGGCAAGGGAAGGGATTGCCGGCAAAATCATGTCCGTGGAAAGGGCAGGAAAGGCAGTCAGGAGGGCAAGAAGAGGGATGACTCCTTTTAAGTTTCCACTCAGATTTTCATTCAAGTTAACACTAAAATTTCCACTCAAATTCCTGCTTAAGTCCACGTTTAAATTTTCTCCTTTTTGCTGGAAAGACATTGTGAATTCCTTTTTCGTTTTTAGTTGCTAAAGAACTGGTAAAATGGTTGCACATGAAACTAAAATATTGGATTCAACATAACAGGATAGTATATAATAGTTATCAATGTGGACGTACTCGCAGGATGAAGAAAGATTATTCTTTCCCAGAGAGCTGGTTTGAAAAAAAAGGTTGAAAAAAAGGTTGAAGAAAAAATTGGAAAAAATTGGAAAAA
>DUKH01000195.1:45422-59599 GCA_013329415.1 Methanosarcinaceae archaeon
AAATTGGAAAAAATTGGAAAAAGGTTGAAAAAAAAGTTTGAAAAAAGAAGATTTCCTGATTTCAGGCTTCTTTCTTCAGGCGTCGTTCGAATATGCCAGGGCGGATATGGAGTTCAGCATTTCCAGGGTATCCACTTCAGGGGCGTAATGCACATCGTCCCTGGTCCTGATCCTTCTGGAAATTTCCACTTCCATCTGCCTCATGAAATCGTCGACGGTGTTTCCCATGAGGATTATGGGCTTTCCGACAGCAAGCATTTCGTCCAGGACTTTTCCGGCGTCGTCGCCGGGTTTGAACTCCCTTGTGGGGGCTTTTATGTTGCGGGCAAAGGGGGCAGTGTTTCGGCCTCCCAGCCAGGCTTCATTGATGTAGCCCTTTTCGTAGAGGAAGTTCAGGTAATTTACAAAGGAATACGAGCGGCCCCTTCTCTCCTCTCTCAGGAAAACGAAGGGCAGGATCTTTTCATTCGGGGCCAGCTGCCTGCGGATCATTTCCGTGCTCTCGACGTCGTTGACTTCGGCGGCGTTGAAGAGGGGACCTGTATCCGCCCCTCCGCAGTACACTTTCCTCCTGTCAAGTTCGAGCCACCTGGGCTGCATTGAACGGATGTAGGAGTCGAGTTCTTAGAAGGGGAGCGGGGTTTCGTTTGCCTCTTCCAGGACGAGGTTTAAGGCGTGGACCGTCTCGGCCCCTATAAGCCCTTTGTGCTCGGGAGGGATTTTGACCTGTTTGAGGACGGAGCCGCGTTTTTCGACCTCTTTTCTCATGTATTCGTTAAGCACCTCGTTTTGCTCTCCGCTGATTACCACCGTGCCTTTCGGGACCGAACGGGCAAAAGATCTGGCAATTTCCTGTTTGTCCTGGCCGAGCGTGGAAAGGTGGTCCTGGCGGACATTGCTTATTACGATTATGTCCGGCTTGACGAAGAGTTCGTTGACCATCCGGGTTGTGTATTCGGTTATTGCCTGGTTTTCAATAATTGCAACGTCCCTGTGTCCGGTTTCCGAATAGGACTCCAGAAAGGAGTGTTGCCTTCTGGACCCTGTCAATTGCGAAATAGGCCGCCAGCAGGTTAACGAGATAGATAAGCACGAACCATTTGTTTGCAAGGGCAAAAATTGCCAGCATCCCCATTGAGACTATGCCTATGCGGACCCCGTATTTTTCCCGGACCATCTCGGACAGGACCGGGGACACTGTAAATACCGCTATCGTGGAAAAGCGGTCCATGATCGTGGGAACAGGCGGCATATTGACTGCTGCCCCTTTCAGGACTGCTATATCCGAAGTCTGGCTGAAAAGGATTGGCGGGGTGAGGTACCCTATGCTCCGGCTCATTTCCGGGGTTATGAGTGCCCAGCCGATTCCGAGTAGGGCCAGGAAAAGCCCGACAGCGGTCAGCGGGTCTTTCAAACGGTATTCGGGCTTAATGTGCTGGTAGTTGTAAGCCGCAAGCCCGGGCAGCACACTCCCGATAAAGAAAATATTTTGGAACTCTACCCCCGAACTCCGCATGAAAAATAACCCAATAACCGGGAGAACAGAGCCAATTAATATAGAAGCTACCATCTCAGCCCTCCCGTAGATCATCGTCTTCCTCTTCACGTAATTCAGGCCCATGTAAGCTATCAGGGCGCTTATCACGAAAACCGGAAGCATGATAAAATTCTTGAGCGTATAAACAGCCATTATAGGGACCACTATCACTCCCCCGAGCCTGTACCCCATGACCTGGGTAATAGTGATTACCGATAGGATCCCAATGGCAGCCAGGATTATTGCCACTAGCATGATAATAATTATTTTTTTAATGTTATATCAATTTATTTAAAGAGGTTAAACATTAATTTTTTTTCAACTGAACTTCCCGGAGGGAAAAATCCAAACCAATTAATTTTTAACCCGGAAAGAGTTACCACCTGTACGAACATGAAAAACTTAAGAAAATACGGAAACTCTCCTTTCGATATAGCTGTCATCCACGGCGGTCCGGGAGCCCCCGGGGAAATGGCTCCTGTAGCCAGGGAACTCTCATTTTCACCTTACCCCCATCCAGAAAATTACGCTAATCCTGGCCATTACACCAATCCTGGCCATTACGACAATCCTGACTATTACGCTTATCCTGGCCGGGCTGCCGACTCTTTCGAACCCCCAATCTCCGGCCGTGGCGTCCTTGAGCCTCTTCAGACCGCTGTAACCCTTGACGGCCAGGTCCGAGAATTGAAAGCCGTACTGAAAGAGCATGCTGCCCTTCCGGTCACGTTAATCGGTTTTTCCTGGGGGGCAATGCTCAGCTACATTTTCACAGCCAGTCACCCCGAGTTAGTAAAAAAGCTCATCCTGGTCGGAAGCGGCCCCTACGAAGAAAAATACGCTGACATTATAAGGAGAACCCGGGGAAGCCGGCTTAGCAAGGATGGATGGACGGGAAATTCTTCCCTGGCCCCGGCGTTAAATAACCTCTCCAATGGAAACAAAAACGCATCCTTTGCAAGATTCGGTCAGTTGATGTCCCATGCCGACTCATATGACCCCCTTCCCCATGATGACGAGGTGCTGGAGTACCAGTATGTGATCAATAAAAATGTCTGGGGAGATGCAAGCAAGTTAAGGGGCAACGGGAAGCTCCTGGCGCTCGGGAAGAAAATTCGCTGTCCTGTATTCGCGATCCATGGGGATTATGACCCGCATCCGTTTGAAGGGGTAAGGGACCCTCTTTCCGGGGTCTTGAAGAACTTCCGGTATGTCCTGCTGGAGAAATGCGGGCACAGGCCGTGGATTGAGAGGGAGGCGAAGGAGCAGTTTTATGATGTTCTCAAGGGTGAAATTTGAGAAAATAGATAGCAAAAACTAAAGGGCCTAATGCTGTTTCATGCACCGTTGCTGCCGTTTCAACCCTTGAATACTCCTGCCAATTTTTACTTTTTAGAAAGCTATTTCAGGAACCTTTGCAAATTTATATACAGTCCATTAATTTTCAGACTTGATGAGGAAGTGTCCAAAATTAGCAGCAAAATACCCTGTTTCCTGTTATTAATTCTGCTCTGCGTGCTGGTTCTCTTGCCTATCTGCTCCGGAAAAGAGCTGGCCACAGAGAAACAGGAGATCACAGAGAAACAGATAATCACAGAGAAACAGGTGATTACGGAGAAACAGGTGATTACGGAGAAACAGGTGATTACGGAGAAACAGGTGATCACATACCATGATGTATTCGAGGATGAAAACGAGAACTGGAAAGCAAGATACGAGTTGAACGAAACCCATGTATTCATAACAGCAAACCGCAAAACCCACAATTACGGAGAATACGATGCCCGCTTTTTCGTAACTTACAAAGGCAACCTGCCGGAGTCCTCTTCCCCGAAACAAATTCAGATATCTTATGACACACTTTACGGTGGAAGCGAGCTATGTGACTATTTTGATCGAAAAGAGTATGTCCTTAAGTCTTATTCCAGGAGTGGTTCGATAGAAATGCGGTGTCCCGTCTATGCCGAGTGGGGTTTAGCAGGGATACAGAGGCTCAGTTTGCTTCATAAAATAAACCCCGTCTGGATAAAGGAGCAAATGCCCGTCTTCAGTCACACGATAGGCCCGGTCTGCACCCCATACAAAACCGTTTATGTCCACCATGAAGCCTCGGGCGGTACTAAAATAGACAAGAATGACACGATAAAGGTCACAATAAGACTGGACGGAGAGGCCGAAACCCTGGAATTGAAGAGCACTTGATGATTATTCCGGACCCCGAGACAGCAGGACGCTCACATGTAATGGACCGAAGTAACCGAGATGGTGTCCCCCGTCGTTTTTGTTCCGAGCGACAGCGAGGCTGACCCAATTTGGCAGGAAGATTCAAAAGATGAATGAAAGGAAAAAATAGGTAGCTATTAAAAATAAGCAGACACTAACCTTTATTCACAATCAAACAACCAGTAATAAATTTCTAATAATATTTTTTTCTATTTTTTAACGGTTACGGGACGCCTGCATGAACTTAACAAGAGAAGCTTTAATTCTACTCCAAATAAAAATGTAAAGAAAACAGAAAGAAGAGCAGAAGCTATTACATGAGCTCTTGCTTATCCTCTTACGTTGCCTGCCGATCAGACCGGGAAATCTTCAATCTGATCCAGGAAGAAGAATTCAGGCTTCCCGATAACCCCGGCTTTTCCCATAGCCTCTTTCAGGTCAGCCGATTCGACAAAATTGGTGGCATTATCGATATTATCCCATTCAAAGAGGATTACCATACTGTTAGCGTCCCCGGATTCACGGAATAACTGCCCTCCTTTACAACCGCTCCTTTCTCTCATTGAACCATGCATGTCAAACGCTGGCTTCCATTTAGCAAAGTCTTCAATTTTGTGCCTGATAATCAAATAGACCACTGGATGTACCCCCTGATATTCTTCTAACCTCAGCCTCGCAAGGCCGATTGAGAAAAGTTTTCCATAAAGCAAAAAAGTAGTGTCCCGGGAAACTATTCAACATAAATTTCCCGGTAAAAGCCCGGAATTATTCCATACCGTATTTTTGGACCTTTTTGAAGTATTTGTCGATTTCCTCCCAGTCGACGATGTTCCAGAATGCGTCTATGAATTTGCCCCTTTCATTCTTGTAGTCCAGATAGTAAGCGTGCTCCCACACATCTATATCCATCAGGATCGGAAAATCCGGGACCAGGTTTACGTTATGCTTTTCTATCTGCATGATCCCGAGCCTTTTTGTGTCCATGCAGAAGGTCAATGCCGCCCAGCCTGAACCTTCCACGCTTGCTGCAACCTGGGAAAATTCCTTTTTAAACCTTTCAAAAGTCCCAAAGTCTTCCTTGATAGCCTCAGCCAGTTCCCCGACAGGCTCCTTGCTTGCCTTTTCCGCAGGCGTCAGCTCCCACCAGAAATAGCTATGAAGGACATGCCCGCCAAGGTTGAAAGACAGGTTTTTTGCAGCTGATTTATAATCAAAATCAGTGCCCTCTTTCCTTGCTTTCTCCATCATTTGCAGAATCGAATTCGTATTATTCACATAACCCTGATGGTGCTTATCGTGGTGTATCCGCAGCTGTTCTTCGGAAATATAAGGTTCCAGGTCCCCATAACCAAATTTCAAAGGCGGTAATTTATACAATTCCTTAGCCATATTCATCCTCCCCTATTCGTAATTAGCCGGTTTCACAGAATTTGTCCTATAGTCTGGACTATCCAGCCCGGGTAATTCCATTTGCAAATCCTGCTAAGCAGCTTCCCCCTTATGCTGTGTTAACAGAGAATCTATCTCTCAAACTACTCTGCTGTCGTATCTCGTAAATACTTATTGAATTGCCATCTGACAATTTAAGATGCAGGATGTAGTTTTGCTGATATTTATATTAAAACGGAACGATATAAGCTTATTGGATACTCTATATAGAAAATGGGTCTGATAGATTCGTCAAGATATTTGTGCCGGAATTCCTTCATATTAAACGGGCAGCACTGCATTTTAAATCTTAATTTTCATTTTTTGACAGTCGGCGGACACTTCGTGAACTCATCCGGAACAACCTTTGTTCTACGTCTTAAATCGAATCTATCCGAACCCAACCTTCCAATCCTAAACCACCCAAAAAATCCCGAACCCAACGTAATCAAATTTGATCATACCGTTTTGTTGATTTGGGGCGGTTGAAATGAAAAAACTGTATCCTCTTCAAATTCAAGGGAGAAATTTCCAACAAGAAAATTATGCAACAATTTTATTACACATTTAGGATGTGAAATCGGCCACATGAGCCGGTTTTACCAACTGCTTTAAATTTATCGATTTCCAATACTTATGTGAAATTTACTTTTTTCCCTACAATTTGAAGAGGATACAAAAAACTGGATTACTGAGACGGCAAAAAGTAATAAAAGTTACAATAAACGAACAAAACCTTTATAGAGCCATTTCTGTTCAATTACTTTGGAAGAAAAATATGATTTGAATTTCCTTTTTTATATTGGAAAGAAGCCGTATCTATCTAAATTGGGATTGCGAGTGAAGTGGTGGTAGTTTATTCTTTCTAACAGTTCATTTGAAGGGTCCTTATTGTCGAAGACAATAATTTGGAAGTTATCTGTTATAGATGCAAGATCCTTGTAGAATGCCTCTTGAACAGAAACTTCTACTTCATCTTCATTCTGCCGTTTATCGCCCTCTCGATAGGTAGTAAGTGGTGAATCGAGTACTAAACAACATGGATGATAGGTTTCCTGAACCCAACAATATTTCATTAAACTAATGAGAAATGCGCTACACAGTATAGCTCTGCTCCCTTTTCCGAAATTTCCACGAGCTTTACCATTGATAATGAAATCCATTTTGTTGGTATCAAAATTTAATGTATTGATAGACATTCCCCATCCAATTAACTGTTCTTTCATCTGGTCACATAGCTTTTGATAATGGACTTCGGGCAACCTTTTATTCTCCCTCTCCCCCTTATCTTTTTCCTTTATTTTTATTTTATACTCCTCAAGTTCCATCTCATAACGGGAGATAATCTCTTTTGCATCCTCAAGTCTTGCAGTATCTTGATTAAGTGAAATATATTTTTGGAAGTCCTCTCTAAGTATTTTATTTATCGGCTTTAATTTGTTTTCAAGTAAGATGCTTAATTTTTTTAGTGACTGATGGAGTTCTGATTTCTCTTTTTGGTAATCCTCCAGTTCTTCACTTATATCAAATTCAGTTGATTTTAGTTCTTCTCTTTTTGTGGTTATTTTAATTCTTTCCCGACTTATTGACTTGACGAGTTTTTCATTGTTCCGCTCTAAGTAATCTTTGATTTTCGTTGAATCTACATTAGTTCCACATGTTGGGCACGGCATATTAGGAAGTTGTGAAAGTAAATGTTCTCCTTCAAGAATAAATTCAAGCCTCTTAAGATCTGCTATATAATGAGCATCAAGTATCGAAAAACGTTCAAGTAGCTCTTTTAAGTGAGTTATATGGGCCTCAACTTGAAAAATACTTTTTAGTATTTCTGCCCTTTTATTCTCCTGATCCTTGATTAACTGATTTGACTCGTTTATGCTTCTACTAAGTTCTTCAATCTTAATGTTCATTTCTTTTTGGTTAGCCTTTGCAACTTTTTCAGATAATTCGGTAGCTCTTTCCCTTTCTAATCCCAACAAGCGTTCTGTTAGCTCTATTTTACCTTTAATAATATTCTTGTAGACTTTGGGGTCTTCAGCCTGTACCAAATCTTCATCGTCTTCGCCAGAAAGAAGTAGATTAAACAGTGCTTTTTCAACAGGGACAGAGGTATGTTGGCCTACATATATGGGAGAATGTTCTGCGATGATTTCATTTTCATCTTTTAAGAAAACTGTTTTTACATCACTGAACCTTATTGGTCTTTTCTTATACTTACTCTCCTTTAACTTCTTATTGTGTAGTCCAATCATTTTTAGTAGAAAAACAGAAATGTTATCTTCTTTTTTACTGCTATGGCTAGATGATAGACCTTCTATCAAGGGTCTGGTATTTGCGTCATCAATTTCCCCTTCAGTCATATAAATATTGGAGTCTTGAAAAGTACGTTTGAGAGTATAGCTCTTACCACTATAGCTACTTAACTGCATCCAAACACACTCATAACCATTCGCCTCCTCGATACTCTTAGGAGGTGTATCACCCCCCATCAAGTAGTTTATGCAACCTAAAAGGTACGATTTTCCAGTATCAGATGGACCGGAAACTACATTTAGGCCCTTATCAAAACCTATGGAAGCATCTTCTTTTCCAGGACCTGTAACTTTTACCATTTTAATGTAGAAACCCGGTATCATAGTGAATGCACCTCCTCCAAAAATTCACTCCCCCACTTAGTTAAGTTGCTTTTTATAAAAAAGTCAAGTTTTTTATCAGTCATATCGTTAAATCGTTCAATGACAAAGTCAATCCTATCAATTAAGTCCCGAGAATATTCACTTTGGAAATACTCAATTAAATTTTTAGCGTTCTTATGAGCAAGGAAATTTATTCCTGTTTTGTTATACTTGATAACTATCAGTTCCTTTGCCTGGAGCAAATAAAGTCCCTCTTGGAGAACTTCGCGTTGAATAACAATTTGACAAGAGCGATTTGGTATGGGTGGATGTAGACTTTCTACTTCTTCAGAAAAGTCTCCTGTATGTAAAGCCAGATAATTATAGTAAATAAGTCTCTGAGTATCTATTGACTTAGGATGTACTTTAGCTAAAATAAACAAAGTACGTAATCCAGATTCAAGAGGACTGTTAAAAAGACTTATTTTTTTAATTTTGTCGTCCATATTATATCATCACGCTCGTTTGCTAGGTGATGGCATAGCCCCTGCTTGTCTTTTACACGGAGTTCATCTTTAAGAGCATTCCCATCAATGGGTATTTTAGAAGCCTCAATCAAAGTATTATCAATTCGACACTTACAAGAAGAATGATGATTTTCAACAACAGGTATGATGCCATAATAAATATCTTCTTTTAGTTCCTCAAAAACAGTTGATTCAGGAGGCAGATTATCCCTACTAAATTGCTTCAGCATTTCCGCTGAATAGTAATTTTCTCTCTGCCTATTGAAATGTTGAAACAAGTTTTTATTTTTCTTCAAATCTTCTTTACTTGAGATTGGTTCATTTTCATCTTCTGAATAAGCATCAAATAATTTAGTGATATAAGCCCGCTCATTCTCCTTAATTTTTGGAGAAACTATTGGAGCTTCTCTAGGTTTAACCCTTAATCCACCGCCAAATCTTGGAGCATGATAAACTGTCTTGATATGTTGGTCAATTATCATTTCTGCAGTAATGATATGGAAAATAGAAAAGTCACATTGATCAATAAATGTCCTTAACTCTTGTGTAAGTTCTATCCGCTTAGAGGTTGTTATCTGTTTCTCACAAGTGCGATTCCAACGATTTATAAGCTCTTCCTTCAATCCTTCAGGGTTCTTCAAGAGATCAAGTGAAGTTGATGAAACTTCAATCGCAACGAAAAAGTAATTACGAGGCCATGTATACCGCTTATTTAAGCAGTAATAAGAAAGTTTTCCGATTTCGATTAAGATGTCACGGATTGATAAAGGATTCTTGTAGTGTTTACACTGATAGTTATTCCACTCATTACCTTCTATATCTACGTAAGCTGCAAAGTCTCTACCCCCATCTCCAGAACCACCTATATGAAATATTTCAGAGTATTCTTCTTTAACACAGCCATACAACCATTCTCCAATAAAATCCTCGTATTCTTTAGCCTCCATTATCCGAACTCGATTAATTTGAGAAATTGGCATCCCTTGGAGAATCTGGCTTGCACTCAGGTGTCCAGAACATGATGGTTTAGTAATAGGTAAAAAATAGTCACTTGGAGACATTTTACATGAGGTTGATTACAACTCTATATTAATTTTTTGTTTTTTGTCTGCAGACCTGTTTATATTAAAAAGAACTAATCAAAAAGACACAATATAAATTAATTTTTTCACTTAGGACTTATGCGGTTGAACTGAGAAATCAGTAGCATTAAACCTTCAACTGTTTAAAGCATAACTTTTTCACAGCGTTTATTGCGCTTGATTTTGCACCTCAAGTGCGTACGTCCTATCACTATAATTTTAAAACTAAATTGAATTATTATAGAAAAAACAGTTTTTACCTCTCACTACAAATTTCTATTCTTTCAACTTTTCCTCTCTTCTTCAAAATCCCCAAACCTCCGGTACTCCCACCACAACAACCCAACCGCCAGCCCAAACGCCATAAAGTCCGAAATCGGAAACGAAGCCCAAACTCCATCCAGCCCGTAAAACTTCGGCAGGACCAGCACAAGCGGGAGCAGGAAAAGGAGCTGCCTTGCCAGTGAAAGGATGAAAGCGGGCTTCGGCATCCCGAGCGCCTGGAAAACGGTGGTCCCGATGACCTGGAAGCTTATGAAGGGCAGGACCAGCACGACGATCCTCATTGCATTGGTCCCGACAGCCGCCAGTTCGGTATCAGGGCTGAAGATGGAGAGGATCTGCTCAGGGAAGAGGAAGAGGACCAGGAAACCTGCCAGGGAAAGGAGGGTGCTCAGTTTCAGGGCGACCTTCACGGACTCGACCACCCTCGAAAACTGTTTTGCTCCGTAATTGTAGCCTATGATCGGCTGCAGGCCGAAGGAGATTCCGAGCATGGGCAGGAAGATTAACATGATCAGGCGGTGGATGATCCCGAAAGCGGCAATCGAGACGTCCCCTCCGTAAGTCCCAAGGGCGTTGTTCACGAAAATCATCATAACGCTGTTGGAGGCTTCGATAATCAGGGGACTCATCCCGATTACAAGCATTTCCCTGCTTATGCCGGGGTCGGTTTTAAGCATCCCGATTTTGAAGGGCACGGAGCCTTTGCCTGCAAGGAAATAACGCAGCAAAAAAGCCATGGACACAAACTGGGCAATCACGGTCGCAATCGCAGCCCCCTTTACTCCCATCCCGAAACCGAAAATGAAGACCGGGTCAAGGAGGATGTTCAGGCCGGCGCCGAGGAGCATCCCGAACATGGCGTAGCGGGCGTTGCCCTCAGCCCTCACAAGGTCTTCGGCAGCAATCCCGAGGGTAAAAACGACCGAGCCTGCCATGGTGATTTCAAGGTAGTCCCTGGCATAGGGCATGATCCCCTCGGTTGCCCCGAAGAGTTCCAGCAGGGGGTCAAGGAAGTACAGTCCGACTGCCATGTAGGCGAGCCCCAGGAAAATAGCAAGGGAAAAGGCGGTCCCGAGAGTTTTTTCGGCTTTATTGAACTCTTTTGCCCCGAGCGCCCTGGAAGTTACGGACGCACCTCCTACCCCTAGCCCGATTCCGATTCCCAGGGCCAGCATCTGGATCGGAAAAGCAATCACAAGCCCGCCGATGCCCTGGACGCTTTCCTCGCCCAAAGCCCGGCCCACGAAGATTGTGTCCACTATATTATACAGGGCGTAGACGAGCATCCCGAGGATTGAGGGAGCCGAGAGTTTGAAGAGGAGGCTGCTTATTTTTTCCGTGCCCAGGAATTTGCTGCGTTCGTGTATGCTGGTAATCTCCTGTTATCAGTGCTGTTATCAGTGAATTGTGACCATTTTAAATGGTAATTTACAGGGTCTCCCGTAAGCAGGAAAGTATAAAGCCATTTCGTAATTAAATAAAGATATAAAGTGAAGGAGATGGAAGAGAGATAGATGAATGCCATTAAAGCCCTCACCTTCGGGGAAATCCTCTTCGATATCATCAACGGTTCATCCCACCTTGGCGGAGCTCCCTTAAATCTTGCCGCCCACCTCGCAAAAATGGGAGAAAAACCAGGAGCAAAAACTGGAACAAAAACTGGAACAAAAACTGCCGTGATTTCAGCCGTAGGGAAAGATGAACTGGGGGCTGAACTCCTGAACAAAGCGGAGAAACTTGGAATTGATACCTCATACATCTTTGTCGATGAGAAAAGGCCCACAGGAACCGTTACTGTGGAACTGAAAGAGGAGGGAATCCCGCACTTTACGATTCACGAGAATGTAGCCTGGGATGCGATCAACGTTGACGCTGAAAATATGGATGCCCTTGCTGCGGAAGAATGGGATGTTTTCTGCTTCGGGACCCTTGCCCAGCGCTCGGAAGCAAATAGAAACACACTTTGGCGATTACTTTCAGTAATCAGGGCAAAACACGTCTTTTACGATGTAAACTTCAGGCCCGGTTTCTACGAAAAAGAGTGGATAGAAACTTCCCTGGCGGTTGCTGACATAGTGAAAATGAACTCAGAGGAAGCTGCCATAATTTCCGGGCTCCTTTTTAATATCGGCCATGACGAGAAGGAACTCTGCCGCCTGCTAGTTGAAAAGTACCCCGGCATCTCAATCATCTGCATAACGAAAGGAGCCGGGGGAGTAGCGGTTTACCATAATGGAAACAACGAAGGCGCCTACGAAGAAATCAAAACAACATCTATAGAAGTAGCCGACACCGTAGGAGCAGGAGATGCTTTTTCCGCAGGCTTCCTTTATGCTTACTTTTCAGGCTGCAGCGTTTCGGAAGCTGCTTCTTATGCCTGTGCCCTCGGGACTTACGTAGCATCAAAACCCGGTTCAGTACCTGAATATTCGGAAAAAATAATCGAGAAACTGGAATGGATAAAAGCCTGAACCGGTCAGGTACCGGAGCAACCATTGACTTCCCGACCCCGGCAGCAGCACACGCAAAACGCAGCTTTGCGGCTTTTCCCAAAGTTAAAAAAGAAAGAAGAAGGGGCAAAGAAAAAAATTAACCTTAAGGGCTCAGCATATTCTCACGCCAGAAATCCGAACTTCGTACCTGAAATTATTTTCCCCTTTCTTCACAGCTGCAATTTTGAAGCTATTTTTTCCGGAAGATGTGATTACATATCAAACCAAAAACTTCATAGAGTAATTAAATCACTTTCTTAATCACTTTCTGCTTCTTGACCAACATCTTTTGAAATCAATTATTCTACTGTATCTTTATCATCATTTTACAACAGCAAAGGCCGCTCGTCTTCGGCGAGCGTGGGTGGGCACGGAATCTGGAACCTGATGGTTACCCGGGGTTTAGATTTATTAGAAAAATTTTGAACGTGATACTGTAATATAGGATTGCTCCTAAATATTTACACTAAAGGTTTCAATATTTGGTTTTTTGTTCAGGAGGGGCTAATTCATGAATGATTCAACAGAAAGCACGGAGACCGGGAAGAAAAAAGTGAGAGTGAAAGTCAGGGGAATAGAGGCAAAAGAAGAGCTAAAGAGCCTCGAAGAGTACGGCAGCCTACTAAAAGACCTGGACCCAGAACTGATCACCTCCGATGACGAAACCGTCCTGAAAAGAGCTTTCAGACGTGCAAAAGAGGAACTTGGCCCTGAAGAGCTGGTCAACTGGTTCACCCGGTATGCTGAGCCCTTCTATCGGTCCGCGTCCTGGAGACTGCTCTCCCCGATGTATGAACAGGTCCTGGATATTGCTGAAGAGAAACTCGGGCCCGAGCACCCGGCAACAGCGGCAGCCCTGAACGGCCTTGCGGGGATCTACCGGTACCTGGGAAAGTATGAAGAAGCTCTCCCCCTCTACACCCGGGCTCTCTCAATCCGGGAAAAGAAAACCGGCCCCGATAGCCTTGAGACAGGAAACACCCTCTGCGACCTTGCAGTCCTCTACTTTTTCATGGACAAAAAAGCCGAAGCCCTCCCCCTCTACGAACAAGCCCTCGAAATTCATGAAAAAGTCTTCTCTCTCGAACATGCCGAGCACCCCGAACATCCCGGGAACCTGGAAACCGTCAGGACCCTGAACAGGATGGCGTTTTTCTACAGGGGCACGGAAGAGCCGGAAAAAGCCGAAGAGCTTTACCGCCGGGCTCTCGACCACCTCGAAACACTTCGGGAAGCCTCCCCGGAAAACGTAAAGTTCCAGGCCTACACTGCAGGCACCCTGAACAACCTGGGCGTTTTGCTCTCGGAGGAGATGGGCCGGATGGATGAGGCAGAGGAAATCTACGGAAGAGCTCTCAAACTCCAGGAAAAGTCTCTCAGCCCCGACCACCCCCAGGTAGCCCAGACCCTGAACAACCTTGGCCTGCTCTACTTTGACACCGGCAGCCCCGAAAAAGCCCTTGCTCTCTATACCCGTGCCCTGGAAATCTTTGAAAAGCTCGGAAAAACCGAGCACATGGGCTATGCCAATACCCTGAACAACCTGGCAGGCGTCTATGTCCGGAAGCGCAGGTGCAAAGAAGCCCTGGAACTCTACGAAAAGACCCTCGCCATCCGGGAAAAGCTCCTCGGCGAAGAGCACCCCGAAGTTGCCAAGGCCCTGAACAACCTCGCCGAACTCTACCGCCAGATGGGCGAAAACAAAAAAGCCCTCCCCCTCTACACCCGCGCCCTCAAAATTACCGAAAAAACCCTCGGCTCCGAACACATGGACGTCGGCACAACCCTCAACAACCTCGCAGGCCTGCACGAAAGCATGGGCGAATACGAAACCGCAACCGAGATGTACGAGCGGGCGCTCGGGATCATTGAAAAAGAGTTAGGAATCGACCACCCCTATTTCAAGATCACGCGGAATAACCTGCTGGCGCTGTATGAGAAGATGGAGAGAGGCGATAGATAAGGCAGACAGAAGATTGAAGAAGACA
>DUKH01000195.1:59957-60212 GCA_013329415.1 Methanosarcinaceae archaeon
AGAAGGAAGACAGAAGGAAGACTGAGAAATTCTTTCAATAATCATTCCGACACATACAGGACCTTCCCCAACCTGCTGCAAAGGGCTTCTTATGGCAGATACAGAACCGAAATTGATGCGAAAAACAAGGTCGTACAGCCGCCTGGTAAAATATCACCTTTTTGCCGACAGCTTACTGTTAGTAAGATTATATAATGTTAGTGTTTGACCTATATGTTAGAACAATTAGATAAGAACTTAGATATGAATAACATT
>DUKH01000195.1:60614-61163 GCA_013329415.1 Methanosarcinaceae archaeon
CCTGCTCCACTAAAAACATCACAAGATAAAGAGATCAGAAAGAGAAACTCACACCCCCCCGTGAGCCAAATCTCAATAACTCTTCCCAGAAAAAGGAAAATCTCTTCGTTCGGACCCCCCCACAAAAAAATCCGATCGGAATTTCCAGGTTTTTTTAGATGGGAGCGCAAACTTTTCTTTTAAAAACGAAGCGAGTCTCACTCACTCCTCATTAACAAAACACCCTCCACTTTTAATTTTTTATTTTTTTTCGGTTCAAGTTAAGGGATATCTTTGAGTAACACGATGCCGATGATGTTGATTTTTTATTCAAGCCAAGCTGCCGGAATAGCTTTCTTAAACCTGGTCCCCACCTGTTGCAAAGGGCTTTTTACGGCGGATACAGGACAGACATTGAGACGAAAAACAGGGTCTTGCAGCTGCCTGGCAAAATCTCAACTCTTTGCCGACCGCTTACTGTTAGTAAGATCATATAATGTTAGTGTTTGGTCTAAATGTTAGAACAATTAGCTAATAACTTAGACATTAATAACATTTTGTGTTAAAAAT
>DUKH01000048.1:0-1829 GCA_013329415.1 Methanosarcinaceae archaeon
CGGCCGTCAGGCCGGCTTCCGTGTCCTTCCGTGTGTTCCGTGGTTAAGGAATCGTAATCAAAAATATTTGATGTTATATTTGACTTATCCTTTACATTTCGACCCCCCTTTCAAAAATGAGGTGATTTTTGCAGCAACTAATCACATTTATTATATCTGTTGTAGACACAAGCCCAAAAAATCGATGATTTTGGCTGAATTCCACAATTCTCCAAAAACTCCTGGCGAAATTCATAAAAAACATCATGAAGTTGACATATTTTTCAGTGATATCTCATGGAAGGTTGAATAATTAATTAAGAAGATAGGGCAAAATGAACACCGAACTGTGTGAATAAAAAAATTAAGTAGCTTTTTTTGGTGGGGGGTCGAAATGTATGTTAAAAAGAAAAAAGAAATTCGAAGTAGGGAGCACGTCCTGTGGGTCAGAGAAAATTAAGAAGATGGAGCCCGGTTTTTTGTCTTCCGGGACAATGTTGCCGCACACGACGAGACTGGCTACTTGAGAGGAGAATTCCGGCCCTACAACAACGCCCGAAAGGGACCTGAAATGCCTATTTTCCAAATATCTGACCTTTTTTAAACAAGGTGCCTTTTTAGCAAAACTCTCATTTACCAAACGGCATTGGAATTAATAACACTGGAACTCTCCGAATAGTGCCTTAGCTAACCTATTTTTCTCAGGGATTATACAATCTAACCAACATTACAAGAATAGTGTAACCGTTACAAGGTCGTATTATTGTATAGCACTGTAGAAATATTACATTCAAATAATTATAAGATTGAAGAAAAGAATTTAACACTGTAGCTTGAGAGCTATGAGCAAAGCTATAGATTGAGAGCTACAAGCAAAGCGACAGACAATACAACAAGACCACAGAATAAAAGCAAAAAAGTGCAGAACCTTCAGATGAAGAAAGTCAGCAATGACTTGGAGAAGTGGGGAAATTATCAGGAAAGCGGCACATATCCCGCGGGTTGGGAAAAATTAAAAGCATTATGCTCAGGCACCTTGCTTTTAAAACCGTGGGGGTCTACACTAAAAACAGGAATCTAACCGAAAAACGGAAAACATGCAGTGCCGCTCCGAGGGGATTTAGAAAAAAATACCTAAATCCCTTATCCCTTTTTCAGCCGCAAACCGCTCTTTTTATTGATCTTCTTTTTAAATATGTCTCTTTTTAAACATGTCTCTTCTGTTAAGCCCTTCATTTGTATGCAGGCGTCCTTTTCTGGAACCACGACAAAAAAGGGGCAATCACAAGCCTCATCGCAGGACTTTCAGCAGCCTCCTCGGGCTCAATTTCGTGCAAGCAAAAGAAGCCTTCCCCCCGAGATCAGCCGAATTTTTTTCGGCAATACGGAAACAATGAAAAGAAAGGGGCTTTCAGGCATCTGCCCTGAATCCGGAACTGAGCAGGAAACTTTACATCAAAATAAGGATTTTTGGTGAATAAAAGGCTAAATTTCAAAAAGAAATTTACAGGCATGAACAAAAGATCTCAGCCAGTTAGCTCCATTGGATAAGCCGCAAGTTAGCGAAAATCGAGAACTTCCGGAACATAATAATATAAAAGTGACAGATAGGTATATATATAAATTTATAATATCACTTTATTGTAAATATATAATCATTATGTTTGCACAAATTGCCCAAAGTTTGGAGTTATGGGGTTGAAATCCAAAAACGGATTACTGGCTTTAATCGCCAGAAAGGATTTCCCCAAAATACAGGCAATAAAAACGGAAATTGAAAAACGATCGGTCGGATCATGATTCGTCCACACATATAACCCCAAATTTCAAAAACGGAAAAGGTAAAAACG
>DUKH01000048.1:2194-18993 GCA_013329415.1 Methanosarcinaceae archaeon
ACGGAAAAGGTAAAAACGGAAAGGTTCTCAGGACAAGGCGAAGAGAGTAATATCCACAGGTACAGCTGGCAACCTGTATGCTCTATGGATCAAATACATCTTTCTTCTGCCATGTCCGGAACCTAATTCTGCCATGTCACAGACTTAAGATATAATTTCATTAAGTCCCGGGAAAGGATTTGCCCGTGGAATTAAAGTCCTTTTTCGCTTACTTTAACTTTTCGATTTTGTTTTACTTTTTCCGGAATATGGTAGAATTGGGTCTGTTTTTTTCTGTAAGTGCCCTGTTTTAGTTCATTGATGGAGAAATCCGGCAAAAAAGCCTGCTGTGGAAAGAAAGGATAATTTGCTGCATTTTGACCTGCAAGCCTGGAAAATAAGGGAAGGGATATGATAACATTAAATATATGTAAAAATTGACATAGCTGTATAGCTTACGGACCTTGAGAGAATATTTATTATATTAACCATGATTTTAATACTTTTATGCATCTTAAGGTGTTTATGAATCTGAAGGCATTTATGAACCTGAAGACGGTCATCATTCTCTCGCTGGCCCTTACAGTTCTTGCAAGTTCAGGATGTTCAGGGTTCTATTCGGAAGTAGCCCAAAAGGAATCTACCGATTTTTCCCTTAATTCTTCCCCTGTAAAGTACGCCTCAGTTAACGGAGTGGAGCTTGGGTACAGGGAATTTGGCTCGGGAGAGCCCCTTCTGCTGGTCATGGGGTTCGGAGGGACTATGGACATGTGGAATGCGACTTTTGTCGAGCGTCTGGCCCGGGACTACAGGGTTATAAGCTTCGACAACAGGGGGATAGGGTTCTCTTCCGACAACGAGGAATCTTTTTCCCCGGAACTGCTGGCAGGGGATGCTGCAGGCCTGCTTGACGCCCTCGGAATTCCGCAAGCCCATGTTTTAGGCACGTCTATGGGCGCCTCAATTGCCCAGGAACTGGCACTCAACCATCCGGAAAAAGTGGATAAACTTATCCTCTCCTCGGCAACTTACAGCGTCATTGTCCCTGAAACTGAACTTCTGGAAAACATGCTTCAGTCCTGTGCCGCAAATTCCGACCTGGCCCCGGCGGTCCGGAAACAGGCAAATGCAAGCCTGGAATGGAATGGCACTTACGAACGCCTGCCTGAAATAAGGAGCAAAACCCTGCTTTTAGTCGGAACGGACGACGAATTCACACCTCCCGCAATCACCCTTGAGATTGCAGAAAAGCTGCCAGGGGCAGATTATATTGTATTTGAAGGAGCAAAGCACTGCGGAGAGCGGTTTTTGCCGGCTGAATATTCAAAGGCTGTCCTGGACTTCCTGCGCGAGGGCGAACCCTCGGAACTGGCAGGAAACGCCCCCTGATAATACCATCTATTTTTATGTGAGAAGCTCCTTTACGTTTTAAACCGGTTCTGAAATGATTTGCATAAGCCCTTTTTCTTCAAATTTGCCAAAACTTTCGGCTGCCTGAAAACAACAAACGCTGATCCGACATGTCTAACAAAAATTTCACCTGCACTCCTCCGGAAATCCTGGCCCCTGCCGGCGACTACGACGCCCTGCTCGCCGCTATAAAAGGAAGAGCTGACGCTGTCTACCTTGGGGTAGGCGAATTCAATGCCCGCCAGGGAGCAAAGAACTTTACACCCGAAGACCTGGAATCCGCCGTTGACCTTGCCCATTCCCACGGAGTCAAGGTCTACGTAGCCCTGAACATCCCTATCAAGCAAAAGGAAATGCAGGCAGCCCTGGAAATAATAGACAGGGCTTATGCCGCCGGGATTGACGCGGTTATCCTGCAGGACCTCGGGCTCCTCCGGCTTCTTAGAGAAATCTACCCTGACCTGGCCCTCCATGCCAGCACCCAGATGACGATCCACAGCAAAGCGGGAGTCGATTTTGCTTCGGGGCTCGGGATAAAAAGGGCGATTGTTTCAAGGGAGCTGACAACCGCCGAACTCAAAGACATCGTGGACCACTCGGACGTCGGGATCGAGGTTTTCGTGCACGGCGCCCTTTGTTACTCCTACTCCGGCAAATGCCTCTTCAGCAGCTTTATCCATGACCGGAGCGCAAACCGGGGAGCCTGTGCCCAGCCCTGCCGCAGGCGCTATAGCTTTATTGTAAATGGCAGGGACATTGACGAGAAATATATCGGGGGCAGCTACCCGATCAGCTGTGCCGAACTCTGTACTCTCCCCGGCCTGGACGAGATAATAAAAACCGGGGTTGAAAGCCTCAAGATCGAAGGCAGGATGAAAAAACCCGAGTACGTGACCGGCAGTGCGGCAGCCTACAAAACCGCGGTCGAGCAGATTTGCAGGACCGGGGAACACTTAAGCAAGGAAGAAATTGAAGCAAAGGAATCCGAACTTGCAAAACTCTTCTACAGGGGCTATACAAAAGGTTTTATCCTTGAGGAAAAAGGCGTATCCCACCCGAAGTACAGTTCCAACTACGGAGCCTTCCTCGGTAGGGTAGTGGATATTGGCCGTTCAAAAAGCGGTACCAAACTCACTGTTCAACTGAACGAAGACATCCACATAAAAGACGGGATCAGCCTTTTTGCCAGGGAACGGATGATAGGCTCGGCAATAAACGGCATAATCACTCTCCGTGGGGAACGTGTTAAGAGCGCAAAGAAAGGCGAAAAAGTGGGCCTTGAAATCAGCCCGAAAACCGGCAGGGCCGTGCGCATCAGGGATGAACTGTATATCACAACCGACAACGAACTCCTGGATACCCTGCAAAAAGCCGAAATGAAGCTGATCCCCGTAAGCCTGAAAGCAAAAGCCAGGAAAGGGGAAAGGTTTACAGTTGAAATTAAAATAGCAGGTAGGGCAGGAAACGAAAGCGAAAACGAAGCCGGAAAAGAAGCCGGATATGGCAAAACTGCCGAATTTACCGGTGATTACGTCGTCCAGGAAGCCCAGAAAGCCCCGACCACGGAAGAACAGGTCAGGAAGGCAATGGAAAGCCTCGGAGACACCCCTTTTGAAGCCACATACGTTGAGATAGAAGCAGACGAGAACATCTTCATTCCGGTCGGGGTACTGAAGGGCACAAGACGCCAGGCTTCAGACCTCCTGCTGGAAAAAATCCTGCAGGAGCAGAAAAAAGAGCAGAAAAAACCCGATATTTCGAATTTCTCCGCCCTGTGCAGTACAAAGGCCGGTTCTGAAACCTCTGAAAGCTCTAAGGAAGTAGCAGGAAAGGAATCAGGAAAAGGATCGGGGAAGACCGGGGAAAAAGCTGCAGGAAAGCCTCTCCTGAGCGTTGAAGTAGGCAAAGTTTCTTCCCTGCTCCGGGCAGCCGAAGCGGGCGCAGACATCATCTATATCCCGATTTCCATTTTCGAGGAGCTAAAAAGTTCCGAGAACGAAGAGAAACTTGAGGACCTGAAAGCCGGAGGCTTAGAACTCGTCTTCAGCCTCCCCATAGTAAACCACGACAGGGAACTGGAAGCCCTTATCCCCCTAATAGAAAAAGTCCGGGACGCAGGCTTCGGCATTGCGTGTTCCAGCCTGGGTACGGTGCAGCTTGCAAAAACCCTGGGGATTCCTTTTGTCGCCCAGAAGGAGTTCAACACCTTCAACGCCTTTACCGCAAGCACTTTCTACCAGGCAGGAGCGTACAGGGCAACCCTCTCAAGCGAACTGAACCTGAGCGAGGTAAAGAGCATCTGCGAAGCGCTGGAGAGCTGCGAAGGGGCAGGTCAGACCGAAATCGTAGTCTATGGCCGGGAACTGATGCTGATTACGGAAAACGACCTCCTGAAACCCCTGGTTGACCGGAAGCTGGTAAATAAAAACAGTGAGGTGCTCCTCTCCGGCCAGGACGGTTCCGATTATCCGGTCAGGCGGGAAGGGACCCGGACCCTGATCTATAACTCAAAAGTGCTTGACATGTTGAAATATGTCGATAAACTGAAAAAATACGGGGCTGACGTGTTCCGCCTGAACCTGTCCCTGAACAGCGACAGGGAGGTCATGGAAATCACGGAAGCATACAAAAAAGCGGTTGCCGGAAAAGAAACCATGTTGAAGCCAGCAAGAAACGTGGAGTATACGACAGGGCACTATTTCAAGGGGATTTGATTGCCTACCTGATTGTTATCTGATTACTTCCTGATTTGATTGCACCGATTGAGCTTCCTTAGATCCCAAAAATACATTTGTAACCGAAATTAGGAGAGTGCCTCCGCCAGCTTGTCTGGCGGCCCTCCCTAAAAGATGAAAAACAAATAGTTTCCTGTATTAATTCTGTTTTTCACATCCAGCAGCTTTTTTTACTTTTACTTTTACTTTTACTTTTACTTTTTGCATTTCACTGTGCCTTTTATTCCGGAGACAAACAAAAATACTTATTTATCCCCCGAAACCCAATTTCTTAAGGGGAAGATCATCCGGGGTCGAATTTTTGGCAGCAGACATTTCAAGCGATATAGGCAATATAATCGATGTAAAAAATCTCGAACACTCTTTTGGCGACGTAAAAGCCGTCGATAACATCAGTTTTACCGTCCGGAAAGGCGAGATATTCTCTTTTCTGGGCCCGAACGGGGCAGGAAAGAGCACGGTAATCAATATCCTGACCACCCTCCTGAAGCTCCAGAACGGAACTGCAAAGGTTGCCGGGCATAACGTGGCAAAAGAGCCCGAAAAGGTCCGGGAATCCATCGGCATTGTCTTTCAGGAACTGACCCTGGACCGGGACATGACCGTGCGGGAGACCCTGGAATACCACGGCAGGCTCTATTCCATGCCAAAGGAAGAACGGAGGAGGCGGACTGAAGAACTGCTCCGGCTTGTCCAGCTTGAGGGAAAGGGGGATACCCGGACAAAATACCTGAGCGGGGGAATGAAAAGGAGGCTCGAGATTGCCAGGGGGCTTATGACACGCCCGAAAGTGCTTTTCATGGACGAGCCGACAATCGGCCTCGACCCCCAGACCAGGATCAGGATCTGGGAATACGTGAGGGAGATAAACCGGGAGGGGACCACTATTTTCCTTACCACCCACTACATGGACGAAGCCGACCAGCTCAGCGACAGGATCAGCATTATCGACCACGGAAAAATCATAATTACAGGCAGGTCCTGGGAACTGAAAAACAAACTTGGCCAGGACCTTATTTATCTGGAAAGCAGCGATAACCGGGCGGCTGCGGAGATGCCCAGGGAACTTGGCAGCGTAAAGGAAATCACCGAAAAACCGAAGGGGCTGGTGCTCATGCTCAGCGGGGACGGGACCCACCTGCTCCCGAAGCTCATGGAAATGCTTACCGGGAGAGGGATTGCGATTACGACCGTAAACCTGAAAAAGCCATCTATGGATGACGTTTTTGTCCATTATACAGGCAGGGAATTAAGGGATGAGGGAGCAGAAAAGATGTCCTCGGCGATCATAAGGGCAGGGAAGCGCTGAAGTCAACTACCTACAGTAAAGATACAGGAGTTTCCGGCTGAGGTATTATGGAAAAAGAAAAGGGATTGAAAGTAGGGCTTATAGTGATATAGGGCTTATAGTGATAGCTGGAGGCTGCAGGCTGTGAACACGGGCTTTCTTACCATCTACTGGCGGGATATGTTAAGGTTTGTCAGGTTCAGGACCCTCCTTTTCACCTCCCTTGTGCAGCCGGCTCTCTGGCTGGCTTTTTTCGGGGTTGCTATGTCCAATAACTTTGACAGGCTGACTGCGGCCCTCCCGACCATTCCGGGGGTCCCGACGGTCGGCTACCTGACCTTCATAGGAGCAGGGGTTATTGCCATGACCACGCTTTTTACCAGCCTCTTCGGGGGGACCGTACTGCTCTTTGACAAGAACTGGGGGCTTATGCGAGAAACCCTTTCAAGCCCGCTTCCGAGGATCCACATCATAATAGGCATCGGGCTTTCCGGAATGACAAAGTCCTTCATCCAGGCTACGGTTATAATGCTCTTCGGGCTTTTGATCGGGGTCCGGTTTTTTGACGGGTATACCTTATCCCAAACCCTTTTCTCGGTACTCGGGATAATGCTCTTTGTCGGGGTTTTCTCTCTGGGTTTTCTCTTTCTTTCCGGAGCCATTGCCATCAGCATGGAAAGCCCGGAAGGGATGCAGGCAGTGATAACCCTGCTTACCATGCCCTTCTTTTTCACCAGCAACGCACTTTACCCGGTGGACTCCTTTCCCCCACTGCTCCGGGCTCTGTCCACCATCAACCCTTTGACCCACCTGGTCAGCGGAATCCGGTATTTTGCCATAGGGAATAACTTCGCAGCTATCGGGATCCAGTATGTGTACACCCCGAACGACATCTTTGTTTCTTTCCTGTCCCTGCTCACTTTTGCCGCAATAATGTTTCTTATTGCAAGGTGGAGGTTCAGCAAGGTGAGTGTAACATGAGAGTTTTATATGAAAGCATAAAAATCAATAATGATCCGTAACAATCTGGAAAATGATAGGACAAGAAGTGGAAAAACCATAGACGGAGTGAAAGATATGGTATGTGAACACAAAGATATGATAAAATTAAAGGATATAAAACCGGGTTCAAAAGGCTGCGAGGAGTGCCTGAAAAGCGGGGACAGTTGGGTACATTTGAGGATCTGCCTGACCTGCGGGCATGTGGGGTGCTGTAACCAGTCGAAAAACAAGCATGCAACAAAGCATTTCAAAGAGACTGGACACCCTATAGTTCAGTCTTTCGAGCCCGGAGAGGACTGGAAGTACTGCTACATCGATGATGAGTACATAGATTGAACCTGGAATGACGGGAAGGTTCAGAGCGACATGCTTTCCCCGGAATAACTTTATAAATTCCAGGGCTTTTTAGAGTTTACATTGACTCATTTTTTACTCCATTATTTATAAGGTATCGGTTTCGAAACTGAACAGTATATATCCAAAGGTATCGTAAAGATACTGGTATCAAAAAGATATCTTTGTCTAAAAGCTAGCTGTGCCTGAAAGATATCGTTTCCTGAAAGCCGCCGACATCCAATAGATAGCAGTCTCAAAAGGATTCCCTGATTAAGTTACGAAAAACAGCAAAAACGAACATCCAAATACATTCCAAAAACAGGTTTGAGGTTGAAAAATGTACTGTGACCAGTGCCCTGAAGTCCTGAGTGGAAAGGGCTGTACAAAAAACGGACCGTGCAAAAAGCACAGAATAGAAAATGTGACTCCAAAAGATCAGGAGAATGCAGAAAGATTGAGTTTTTCGGCCCGGCTGAAAAAAGTTATGGATATTTTCGGGAAAGGGGATTCAAAGAACAATTGATCCCTGAAACCGTTTGTACTTGTTTCAGTTACACAAGCTACCTATTCTCTTTTTCTTCTTCATTATCTTCTTCATTATCTTCTTTTTCTCATCCTCTTCTTCATTATCTTCTCATTCCTCTTCTCATTCCAACCCTTAACTATTCCCTTTCAGGTATCTTCTCCGATACCGCTACCAACTTCGAAACTGTTTTCTATATATGTACGGGTATCATAGGGATACTGGTATGATAATGATATTGGTATCTAAAAGATATCATCCTTGAGAGCCGCGAGAAACACCAGGAAATATCAGAAAACATCGGAAAACGCCGGATTCACTGAAAAACGGATTCACTGAAAAACGGATTCACTGAAAAACGGATTTACTGAAAAACAGTTTGAGGTTGATAAAATGTTCTGTAACCAATGCCAGGAAGCACTAAACGGGAAAGGCTGTACGAAAAACGGAGTATGCGGAAAGAAAGGGGAAGTTGCAGACCTCCAGGACAGTTTGATCTATGTCCTCAAAAGTGTCGCCTTCTATAATTCAGAGGCAAGAAAAGCCGGGCTTAATGAAATAGCCACTGACAGCTACATCATTGAAAGCCTTTTTGCCACGCTCACGAATACCAATTTTGATGGGGGGGAGATTGAGCTCCTCATAGAAAAGGGGTTCGGACTGAGGGACGACATAAAAGGGAAACTTTTGGGGAAGACCCTCTTTATTGATAAAGAGCTCTCCGAAGTGGCAAATGTAACCCCGGAAAGCATAAAGGAAATGGACATCGGTTACCTTGCCATCGAGAACGAGGACATCCGTTCCCTCCGGGAACTGCTGATCTACGGCCTGAAGGGGCTTGCTGCCTATGCCCACCATGCCGATATACTCGGATACAGGGATGACGCGATCTTTGCATTTATTGAAAAAGCCCTTGTAGCAACAGCCGACGACCGCTTCGGAGTCGAAGGCCTGATCCCCCTGGTCCTGGAATGCGGAGGAAAAGGCGTATCCGTGCTGGCTTTGCTTGACAGTGCAAATACTACCACCTACGGAAACCCGGAACCCACCGCAATCAACATCGGGGTTAGGGACATGCCGGGAATCCTTATCAGCGGGCACGACCTCCGGGACCTCGAACAGCTCCTGGATCAGACAAAGGGAAGCGGAATCGACGTCTACACCCACGGGGAAATGCTGCCTGCAAACGCCTACCCTGCCTTTAAGAAGTACGACAACTTCGCAGGCAACTACGGGAACGCCTGGTGGAAACAGAACGAGGAGTTTGAGAAGTTCAACGGCCCGATCCTCATGACGACAAACTGTATCATCCCCCCGAAAGACTCCTACCTCGAGCGGATCTACACAACCGGCGTCGTGGGCTTTGAAGGGGTCCCCCACATCTCCCTGAAAGCAGACGGCACAAAAGATTTCACAGGGCTTATCGAACAGGCAAAGACCTGCAAACCCCCCCGAGCAGCTCGAAAGCGGGACCGTTATGGCCGGATTTGCCCACACCTCAGCCCTCTCCGTTGCAGATAAAATAATCGACGCCGTAAAGGCAGGACAGATCAGCAGGTTCCTGGTCATGGCAGGCTGTGATGGCAGGCATAAGGAAAGGGCCTACTACACCGATTTTGCAAAAGCCATCCCCAAAGACACGGTCATCCTGACAGCAGGCTGCGCCAAATACCGCTACAATAAACTGGACCTCGGCGACATCGGTGGCATCCCCAGAGTGCTCGATGCCGGCCAGTGCAATGACTGCTATTCCCTTGTGGTCATAGCCCAGAAACTTGCCGAAGCCTTCGGCCTCGAGGACATAAACGACCTTCCGGTCTCCTACAAATCGCCTGGTACGAACAAAAAGCCGTCCTCGTGCTCCTTGCCCTCCTGAACCTCGGCGTGAAGAACATCACCCTTGGCCCGACACTCCCGGCTTTTGTCTCCCCGAACGTCCTCAACGTCCTGGTCGAAAACTTCAACATCCGACCGAACACAACCGTAGAGGAGGACATGAAAGTCCTGCTTCCCATGGCTCCTGCAGAAAAAACCGAAACACCCAAAGAAAAACCTGCTGAAAAACCAAAAAACCCGCAAAATTCCCGGAATGAGCCTCGGGGGAACCAGAAGCCACAGAATACAGAGAAGAAACAGGACAGGCAGAAGTCGCAGAACACAGAGAACAAGCTGGAAAAACCTGTGGAAAAGCCGCAAGCAAAAGCAAGAAAGTCCTGGCTCAGCAGCATAGCGTTTATTAGAAAATTCGTAAGGTAAGAGGGGATTAAAAACCTCTTACTCGACTATTTTTCTTTAAGCTTAATACCCGCAGCTTGCTGCGAGGATGGACACTCCCCCGAGAACCGTTAATGATTACGATTTATAAATTCTGTTTTTTTTGTTTGTTAACTTCTGCTCGAATTAACTTGTATTAGGGTTATTGTCTTCTTTTACGGAATTTGAAGCAGTGGCATGAACATTTCCAGTTGCTTGCAGAGAGGTGTGCCAACGCAATTATTATATCCTGAAAAGTGAATGAAATGAGTTAAAATGGAATATATTCGAAAATGCACATAGAGGTGACAAAATGAATAGATTTGAGTATTGTTATTTAACGACTGGTAGGTCATACGAAGACGTACACACTCTCAAATTCTCTAATAGTCAATCAATCTCTCTAACCGGAAAACTACTTCCTGATGTTTTGGATCAATTAGGAAAAGATGGCTGGGAAATGGTTGGATTTGACTCCCTGGAAGGTGGTCATTTTATTTTTTTCAAGAGGGAACTAAGGGATAATGACGAGGGATACATTAGAACTAAGGAATAATACTATTCGGTTTGAATTTTGTAGAAAAACCCCAGTGATATTACCTGGTAGAGATGCAAACACCTTATTCTGCATACCTCGGAGAATGGCATGAATTTAAGAACGCTCATAGGGTTTATGAAAAATAGGGACATTGAAAAAAAGTTAATATTTCTGGAGATTAGTTAATAAGTAGTTAGTAGGGTTTTGAGTCCCCATTCTAAAGCCCCTGCCTATGATCCAGCCCAAAGATTAAGAGGAAACCCTTTACTCTCCATCTGAATACATATAATAATGAAGTTATATATAATATAGCTAACTTAAATAATCCTTCTATTTTGAAGTCTTAATATGATTAAATAATTATATTATATCAAAAATTTTAGAATCATTAAAACTACATAAAATTACATAAGGTGTATTCTGATTTTATGCACCCTCAACTTTAATCCTCATATGCTTGATTTGATCCTTAAGTGTGTAAGTCCTAAGGAGAGATCTGCAGAAAGTCAGGTCAACTTTACCCCATCTTTTTAGGGATATGTTCCACACAGATTTCCGTGACCTTTGTCACTTTCACTGTATTTGGCTCATTACCAAGTTCGCCAGTAACTTCAACAAATTTACGGCAGAAAAATTCAAGGTAATAGTCCAGTTCCCATGGACCTCTATCCCCATACTCCAGCAGATACTCCCTGTCCCATGTCTGAAGATAATATTCTGGACCTTCACTTTTGCTTCCGATTTGCCCATGTTTTACATAAACAAGTCCTTCAAAAGTTTCCATAAAGGGTCCCTCCTTTTGATTTACGGTTCCAGTTTAAAAATAAATTTTTTCAACAGACAAAAACTGTATCCGTTATTAGTATAATGAGCTTATCCTAAAACTACTTTTGTTCTTAACAATTACCAGTTTTCAGAATTGTTTTCATGATTAGAAACTCAATTGGTTGCTCTAAAGACAAGATTCAAAGAAGTAAATTTGAGTTATAGAATAAGCTTAATATAATATATACCAATAATTTTATTGAAACATTTATTCTTAATAGGACTTACGCACTTGAAAATCAAAATCAGGTACAGATGAGTTTGTAAAAAGCAGCGAATTTTAGATAGTTTGATATTTTATGCTATTTATTCTCAGTTCAACCGCTTAAGTTCTATACTGATTAATTCCAGACTTTGCAGGTCTGGTCTGGACCTACAGCTCTCAAAGTTCGAACCAGGACACAAGGTTTGACAGGACAACCTTTTGTCTTAAAAGGTTGCTGTCGTGTTCCGCAGGATCATGACCAGGATATGCCTGCAGGATCAAGCCATCAAATGCCTTCTGGATCATAGATGCAAGATCTTAAAGGTATTTCATAGGCCATGACAGGCCTGATAGACCGAGACTGTAAATCGAATAATTTTAAAAGCTAAATCTTGAAGAGCAGAAGATATCTTTCTAACATGGTAATGTTTATTTTAGTTCACAATTGATAAAGGGCAAACAAAAATTTCGTGTTAAATGAAAGAGGTTAAGGCATGTCTAACTTTAAAGAAGCTAACCTTAAAGCGGGGAACCTTAAAGGAGCCAACCTTAGAGGAGCTGACCTTATAGAGGCTAACCTTGAAAGGGCTAACCTAGAAGAGGCTAATCTTGAGGGAGCTAACCTTAAAGGAGCTAACCTTGAGTGGGCTAAGATTGAAAAGGCTAACCTTGAAAGGGCCAACCTTGAAAGGGCTAACCTTGAAAAGGCTCACCTTGAGTGGGCTAAGCTTGAGGGAGCTAACCTTAGAGAAGCTGACCTTAAAGGAGCTAACCTTGAGTGGGCTAAGCTTGAAAAGGCTAACCTTGAAAGGGCTAACCTTGAAAGGGCTAACCTTGAAAAGGCTCACCTTGAGTGGGCTAAGCTTGAAGGAGCTAACCTTGAGTGGGCTAAGCTTGAAAAGGCTAGCCTTGAGGGGGCTAAGCTTGAAAAGGCTCACCTTAAAGGAGCTAACCTTAAAGGAGCTAACCTTGAAGGAGCTGACCTTAAAGGAGTTGACCTTAAAGGGGCTAATCTTGAAGGGGCTAACCTTGAAGGGTCTGACCTTAAAGGAGCTAATCTTGAAGGAGCTAACCTTGAAGGAGCTGACCTTAAAGGAGTTGACCTTAAAGGAGCTAATCTTGAAGGGGCTAACCTTGAAGGGTCTGACCTTTTTATGGCTAACCTTAAAGGAGCTAACCTAAAAGGAACTAATCTTAAAGGAACCATCCTTTTAGCGGCTAACCTTGAGGGGACTAACCTTAAAGGGGCTAACCTTAAAAGGGCTTACCATTTATCACTTGACCAGCTTTCTAAAGTGAAAACACTTTATGGTACAAAATTAGACGAAGAACTCTTCATACCACTAAAAGAGAAATACCCTGCCCTTTTTGAAGTACCTGACTACGATGAATGACCGGATATTTCCAAAACTTCCAAATGGTATAGATATCAACCGTTTTAAGACGCGTTTAAAATATCTCTAATGTTGTTAGCCATATTTTAAACGTTCAACAGAGAGCCTGAGAATAAGCTTGTACTTTCTTCAGAGAACTTAGGTTTTTCCATTTCCCATAAAATTCCTTATTTTCCAATAATATTTGGTAATAAAGTTTATTTTGCAAAAAAGTCCCGTTATTTTCATTCATTTTTAATGAGTGATTTTGTACGACAAGATACAATATTACTTTATGTTATATATATTAAAAAGTAAATTAGTAATAGAATTTCTACAGAGCCGATACATCATTTACCACTACAAATAATGGGGGAGAAATAATTATTTGGGTGTATATTTGACATCTAGAGCCCTTATTATACCCAATGTAAACAGCAATATTGATAGGCCTAAAATAAATTGATAATCAAATCTTTGGGCATATACCCCTGCCGCAATTTCGCGCATGACCATTAAAATCGTAGCATCGGTTACATATGTAATTCTAATTTCTTCATGTTCACGATAATCAACAAAAGTCTTGAAAAGGTCAATAAGAATAAAAATTGTAAGGACACTGGATACTATCTGACCAAAACCGCCCCCAAGAGTCCCGAATAGAATTGATTTTATATCCAGGAGGATATTTATCACCCCCACAAGTAGTGCCAGTAGCAGTATATAAAGGATGATAATGGTGACTAAATCAATTGTCATCTTAAATATTTTATTCTGAGATATCATAAATATTTTATAATGAGCTCTCATTTAACTCCCCCTCCATAAGGATTATGATTTCTTAAATTCCAGTTTGATATATTGGTGCTCCTATAAATTGAGTTGATATTATATAATGAGCTGGTTTCAAAATTCCGACTATTCTTGAGGGGGAAAAGAGGAACAAAACCAAAGTTCTCAGACCTCTCAAAACATCAACTTCTTAATAAAGGAGCACCTAAATTATCTGCTAGAGATATCATCTATTAGTCCTTTTTGAAAAATTCAAAGGATTTCAGCTATCGTTATGAGTTCAAAACTGGTCAGGATTATGTGTGTAAACCTGGCGGCGATCCATCCCCGAGTACGCATACGTAGGGCATTACACCGATTCAGGTTCAGGCATGAAAGGATGCGATAATATGATCAAAAAAAGGAAGTCACAGGCAAAGAGGAAAAGCTGCATACTACAGAAGAAACTTCCATTAGTGAACCCCATGCCCCGGATGCAGACTCAAATAAATCCCCAAAAGAGGACTTTCCCATCGTGGGCATCGGCGCATCGGCTGGTGGGCTGGCTGCGTTCGGAAATTTCTTTTCAGCTATTCCCGACGACACCAATCCCGGCATGGCGTTTATCCTGGTGCAGCACCTGGACCCTAACCACAAGAGCATCCTCACCGACCTGATAGGGCGCTATACAAGGATGCCGGTTTACGAGGTCAGGGACGGGATGGTCGTCCAGCCTGACTGCGTCTACGTCATCCCGCCTAACCACGACATGATTTTTCAGGATGGCACACTGCAGTTGCTGGAACCGGCCAAACCGCGCGGCCATCGTCTTCCGATTGATTTATTCTTCCGGTCCCTGGCTCAGGGCAAGCAAGAGCTGGCCATTGGCATCGTACTCTCGGGTACCGGCAGCGACGGCACACTGGGAGTGCGGGCAATCAAGGCCGAGGGCGGCATGTTGATGGTGCAAACCCCCGAATCCAGCGAGTACGACGGCATGCCCCGAAGCGCCATTGCCACAGGCCTGGTAGACTACATCCTGGAGCCTGCCGAGATGCCAGCCCAGCTCATTGCCTATGTCACCCAGGCCTTTGGAAAAAGACCCCACGCGGTTTTCAAGGCCGGAGACGCGATGAAAAAGATATTCACCCTGCTGCGCACCCAGACCGAACACGACTTTTCCCATTACAAGCAGAACACCATCATCCGCCGCATCGAGCGGCGTATGGCCATCCAGAATATCAAGAGTGTGGATGAGTATGTGCGTTATTTAGAGCAAAAACCTGCCGAAGTGAAGGCACTCTTCCACGACCTTTTAATCGGCGTCACCAGTTTCTTCCGCAATCCAACGGCGTTCGAGGCACTCCAGGAGAAAGTCATCCCGCATCTCTTTTCCGACAAGCACCCGGACTCAGCGATACGGGTCTGGGTGCCCGGTTGCTCCACAGGTGAGGAAGCCTATTCTATCGGCATCCTGCTCCAGGAGCAGATGGAAATGTTGAAGCAAATATTCAAGGTACAAATCTTTGCAACCGATATTGACAGCAGGGCCATCGGAGAAGCCCGCAGCGGCGTCTATCCCGCCAGCATCTCCATCGACATCTCACCGGAAAGGCTGGAGCGCTTCTTTACCCAGGATTCAAGTGGCAGCTACCGCATCCGAAAAAGTATCCGTGACATGGTAGTCTTCTCCGAGCAGGATATTATCAAGGACCCTCCTTTCTCCAAACTTGACCTGCTCAGTTGTCGCAACTTGCTGATCTATATGGACAGGGAACTGCAGAAGAAGCTCATCCCCCTCTTCCACTACGCATTGAACCCGGGCGGATTTCTCTTCCTTGGCCCCTCCGAGACCGTGGGTGAGTTCGAGAACCTTTTTGGCACGCTGGACCGCAAGTCGAAGCTCTATCACAAAAAGGATGTTAGCAGTGGACGCCCCCCCATAGGGACATTTATCCCATCAAGACCGGAAAGCAGGGAGACAAAAAGACCGCACGGCAAGGCTCCTATCGAAAGCAAACCTCAGCTGCGCGAGCTGACCGAACAGACGATGCTGCAACATTACGCCCCGGTCGGTGCGCTCGTCAACCAGCGAGGCGACATCCTCTATCTTCACGGCCGTACCGGCATGTACCTGGAACCGGCTCCGGGTGAGGCTGGCCTGAATATCCTGAAGATGGCTCGCGAGGGATTGCGGCAGGAGTTGGCCACGGACCTGTACAGAGCCGCGGTCAATAAAGAGCCGGTATTCCACCCCGGGCTGCGGGTCAAAACCAACGGAGACTTCACTACAGTCAATCTGGCGTTACGACCTGTGGCAGCAGGCCCTGACGCCGCCTCCGGGCCAAACCTGTTCCTGGTTACCTTTGAGGAACCGCCGGAGGGGAGCAGAACAAAACCGGGAAAGCCACCGCCATAGGTGCCGGGGAAGGCGCCTTTGAGAGCGCAATGGAAAATGACGCGCGCATCTTAGAGCTGAAGCGGGAACTGCAGGTTAAGGAAGAACATCTCAAAGCTTCCAATGAAGAACTTGAGACCTCCAATGAAGAACTCAAATCCTCCAACGAAGAGATGCAGTCAATTAACGAGGAACTGCAATCCACCAACGAGGAGCTGGAGACCTCTAAGGAGGAACTGCAGTCCGTAAACGAGGAATTGGCTACTGTCAATACCGAACTGCAGAACAAGGTGACTGATCTGTCGCAGGCAATTAACGACATGAACAACCTTTTGGGCGGCACGGGAATAGGTACTATCTTTGTGGACCATCAACTGCGCATCCTGCGCTTCACTCCTGCCGTTACACAGGTAATCAATCTGATCCCGACCGATGTGGGACGGCCGGTTGGGCACATTGTCTCAAACCTGTTGGGCTATGCCCGTCTGGTAGAAGATATAAAGGAGGTGCTGGACAGCCTGATACCCAAAGATATTGAAGTCCAGACCCGGGAAAGCTCGTGGTACCTGCTGCGCATCCGGCCCTATCGCACCCTTGAAAACGTAATCAAGGGAGCGGTGATAACCTTTACTGATATTACCGAGATGAAGCGGGCAAGGGATATTCTGAAGGAATCCGAGGCACTGACGATGAACATTAGCAACCTGATCCCGGCGAACCGGAAAGAAGGAGAGTTGGCCACATTGAAGAAGCTTAGCCGGGCTGAGTTTCTGGAACCTTACCGCACCCAGCGGCTTACCAAAGACGGCCGGATAATGGAGGTGTGGCTGACCGCCACCTCATTGGTGAATGAAGCAGGGGAGGTATATGCCATTGCAACTACGGAGAGGGAAATCAAACCAGAAAATACGACGAAGGAAGACCACGACTAAAAAAGGGACCTGTTCGGGCCGGTGGCTGACTTCGCAAGAGGGTGGAGGAGATAGCCAGAATAAAAACAACTCAGGTGCCGGAAAATCTGGATTTGCTGTCGTTGAAAAAGAAGCAAATTTTGAATTTTGGGATCGGCTCATTAATATCTTATGAATGAACTGTTATATGTCAAATAACTGTTTTATATGTTAAATAAGAGTAAACTTACGATTAAGAGCCTATCCGAAAAG
>DUKH01000049.1:0-4464 GCA_013329415.1 Methanosarcinaceae archaeon
ACTTTTCGGATAAGCTCTAAGTCATCGTTATGCGTGTTGTAAGAACTGTTAGAAATGATAATGGCAGGCCTTCGTTTGCTTGTGGAAAGGTCGGAAAAGGGGAATGGGATGAGGGCAATATCCCTCTGCTTAACATTTGTTCCAGGCTTCATCATATTCGTTATCCCAGAAAGATGCTAAGGAATCCTCAGTAATGGTTCTCTTGCTTTCAAGAGCCTTAACTTTCAGCTTCAATTCCTGGATTTCAGAGAGCAGGTACTCAATGACGTCTCCTTTCATGTAACTTATTTTTGCACTTACCTGCAGGCCCTCGGATGTTTCGAAGACCATGTCCTTATCCAGCCTGCTCTGATAAACGTGGTCTTCAGGACTTGTTTTCCGAACCTTTACCATTGTGCTTTCCCTCTATTATTTTCAAAAAAATGTCAAGTAATTCCGGGTCTTCGGATTCTAAATGCAGGACTTTGTTTTTGACCTCAGCATTATTCTGGTGGCTAAAAGTAATCAGGCTGGCATGCAATTTCCCGTCTCTTTCAAACTCTCTTACAAAGGCAACGTTTATAGGGAATATATTCTCACCCGAGTAGGCGATCTTATTCAGGAAATCTTCTTTAAAAATATCTCCCAGGGCCTTCCCCTCAAGCCTTACTTTTTCAATTGCTGCCATCATGATAGGTTATAAACTCCATGCTATATAAGGAATAAGATCACGAAGAAGCGACGGCTTCACCAGGATTTAGCAAGTCCCCCGCCAGGCTACCTTTGCGAATAAAATTATGGAATTTAACCCTGAGAGGAGCGAAAAAAGTTATTCGTACATAGATTAGTCCACTTGAGGGAGCACAGCTAATGAAATGAACTACTCATTGCTGAAACAGAATTCGGCTGAAAAAACAAGGGCATATCCGATGATTCACGTATTGGAAAACAAAGTAACCGGAATACCGTATTCAACCGTTCTTGTCCGCACGAAGTGCGGCTTTTCCAGGGAATCACTGAAAAAGATGCAAGAAAATCAGAAAGCAAATTAAGAGATGTATTTGCTGCAAACTGAGAAAGAAAAACGGTTTCAGGCTTGTAATTCACTTATTTGGCATGAAAGTCAATCCGTGCTTTCATTTTTTGTGCCTGTTATTCGCAGAATTTCATGTGCGTTTTTCTTTTTCATTTCATTTTGGGGAGGGCCGTTTGCTACCGCAAACGGGCTGCTGCCGGGAACTGCCACAAGTGAGGGCCGCGGTTTCTGAGGCCGTAAAACAAAAACCGGCAGGCTGGACGTTTGATTGACACCTCAAATCAAGGGCGGCCGGAATACCTCCTCTAACCTTTTTTGTCCGAACGAAGTTCGGCTTTTCCGGAAAATAATTCAACGAAAAAATAGAACAGAAAATCCCATAACCGAAAATTCGAACTTTTCATGCCTCTTTGCAGCACTCCAGAATTTGAACTCAAAAAGTGCAGCCTTTCTACAAAATTGATAAGATGAAGATTGTTCCCAGCCCCGTCCTTTAAACTTAAAAACCCACGGCACAAATATTCCTGTAGAAATGAACAAACCGGATTCCACAAAACCATTCGAAGCTTTCGAAAAACACGCCAGTGAATACGATGCCTGGTATGATAAATACAGGCCTGCCTACGAGTCCGAACTCCTCGCCCTGAAACAATTCCTCCCCGCTCACCCGGAAAAGCTGAGAGCCCTGGAAATCGGGGTCGGTACAGGGAGGTTCGCCTCCCCCCTGGGAATCGGATACGGGCTCGAACCTTCAAAGGCAATGGCGGTTTTCGCTAAAAGAAGAGGCATAGAGGTAGTCCGGGGCATTGCCGAAGCCCTGCCCTTCGAAACCCAAACCTTCGACCTGATTTTGATCGTAACAGCCCTCGCTTTCTTCACAGACCCGGCCCGGGGCCTGAGGGAAACTGCAAGGGTCCTGAAACCCGGTGGGCAGCTCATCATCGGAATGCTTGACAGGGAAAGCCCGCTCGGGCAGTATTACGTGGCGAAACAGAAGAAGAGCAGGTTTTCTTCGGGCGTCCGTTTTCTTTCGGCGGCTGAGGTTTCCGGACTGCTGGCAGGACTCGGGTATGAAAAGCTCGAAAGCTGCCAGAGCCTTTCAGGAATTCCCGAGGAGCTTGAGGAAGTGGAGCTGCCAGAGGAAGGCGCCGGAAAAGGAGGCTTTGCCGTCCTCTCTGCGCGGAAACCGCTGAACCGTACATTTTAAGGGAGTGAGGTGTTTCATTTTTACGGGAATTGCCAGTGTGAGAGGGAATCATAGTTGACTTCTTTGGAAGTCGTGTTTTCAGAAGTCGTGTTTTCAGAAGTCGTGTTTTCAGGGTCATCAGGTTCCTGGGCTTTAAGGTCCGATTCATTACTGCTGTTTTTAAGGTCCGATTCATTGCTACTGTTATCGGCGGTGGTCTGATTGGATTCCTCATCGGAAAGATTCTCAGGACTCACGGAATCGGCAGAGTCAGCAGAATCGGCAGAGTCAGCAGAATCAATAGAATCTACAGAGTCGGCAGAATCTACAGAGCCATCAAAATCGGTAGAATTCCCAGAACCCGATGAATTAGCATCATCCGTTGAATTGCCGGAGCCCGATGAATTAGCGGAACCGGAAGACCCGGTGCCTCCGACGCTTTCTGAAGCGTTTCCGTCCTGCACGATGGATTCATTCTCAGCCCCGGACGTGTTTTCGGTTTCCGGGGAGACATTTTCCATTCCCGGGATTTGGGGGCCGTAGTTCAGGAATGCAAGGGCAAGGGCTCCGAGGACTGCGAAAGCCAGGAGGATAAGGATAACGCTGCGGACGTTTTTCATAAGTTTTTTTCTGCGGGTATGGATTTTTTCGTTCCTTGCCCCGGCGTAGTTGCTTCCGAGCCAGGAGTCCAGCTTTTCGGCTTGCTTTTCGCTGAGTTCCAGGACAAAATCGTCCCCTGTCCCTGTTGCACGTTTATCCGTGGTCCTGAAGGCTGAGGCTTTTTGCTCTATGAGGGTTTTGAGAAGCAGTTTCCCGCCTTCTCCTACTGCGGGCAGGGTTGAGAGGACATGTTTTAAAAAGTTCACAGCTTCATGCGGGCTGAGGGGGTCAAACCCTTTGCGAAGCCCCCAGGTGAAGGTTTCCTTTCCGTGGGGGTTTCCGTAAAAGGAAACGTCGGCAGTTAGTGTGAGCAGGGAAGGGAGGGAAGGGGAGGGCTCGCCTTTGCGGAAGCCTTCTTCGAGCATCAGGGCAAGTTCGGAGACGAAGTCTTCGAAAAAGAAGCCGTTTTCCAGGAGGTGACGCTGGACTCCTTCTTTTTCACTGCTGATGTTAAGCCCCCGGTACAGCTCCAGCATGAAGGCTTCAAGCCCTTTGCTTACGGAATCCGTTCCGCTCAGTTTCCTGATCACTTCAGCTGCAAGTTCCTTGTCCCGGAACACGAAGACCCTGTCAGCCCAGCCCCTGGCAACCAGGGCATCAGCCAGCGCTTTCAGGGACTCGGGCTTTTCCCGGTAAAGTTCGAAGAGGGTTTCGATTTCTCCCTTTGCCATGAAACTGTCGGTTATTTCGGGCCCGAAGTGTTCGATCATGCCCCTCCGGACTTCCTCCAGCAGCTCCTCCCGGTCCCCGGTCCTTTCCCGGAAACTCTCCTCATACCCCGGGTATTCCTGCTGCTCTGCCATGCGGACGAAAGCCCTGTAGAGAAATTCGTAATATTCCACAGGATAGGAAGGTTCCGGACCCCGCGAAGCCGGGTTGAACCTCAGGTCCCCGTTTTCAAAGAAAAAGTCCGGGTCAGGCTCCCCAGGCCCGACTGACAGGTCAACCCCGGACGGATAGAGGGAAAGGGCAAACCTGAAAGGCAGGTGAAAAGCAGGCTTCAAGCCCGAAACCAGGCCGAAAACCAGCAAAAGCCCGTCCTCCAGTTTAGAAGTCCTGACCGAGACCGGCCGGTTTGAGAGAAGGACTCCCGCAAGCTGAGCAAGGGATTTGGCAAGGGACCCGGCAGGGAATTTTTCCGGGGAAGAAAAAGAATTCAGGGAACCCGAAAAATCAAGAAACCCCGGAAAATCCGGGGAGACCAGCGAATCCAGATCACCTGCTTTCCACAAACCTATGACGTCATACCGGATTGACTCCAGAGCTTCGGTTTTCGCCCTGGCCTCCTTATAGAACCTCTTGAACCAGGCGCCCTCCCGGTCAAGCCCCTCCTGCGGGATTTTCGAGATAAAGACAACTCTTTCTTCCCTGCCAAGCTTGATTTTCGCCAGGAGGCTGCAGCCGAGAAGGACTTCTCCGCCCCCGGTCTCGACATACAGGGCACTTCTTTTAATGTCCAGCCTTTTGGCAAGTTCGGAGTACTCTTTAAAGTCCTTATTTCCTGCCAGCAGCTTTCCGGTTGAGCTGAATACCCCGAAAGCAGGACCATGACCGGAACCGGAACCAGAACCGGGATTGGAACCAGAACCGGAGCCAGAACCGG
>DUKH01000049.1:4825-10945 GCA_013329415.1 Methanosarcinaceae archaeon
CAGAAGCCGAATTTCGCAATTTCACCGACCATCCATGGGAAAATCTGGGTAATTCTCTGCTGTTCTTCGATCATTTTTCCTTCTTTTGAAAACTGGGGAGTTAGGGTTGCGTCCACGCTGACAGTGTAAAAGTAGATGGGGACTTTCCGGGCCCTGTGGAGGATTTCCCTGAAGGTATCGGTTTTGCTCAGGAGTTTGTAGATTTCCTCTTCGACTTCCCGGGCTTCTGCCGACTCTTCCGGAATTTCGGACAGGTCTTTGAACTTATCGATTTTTGTTACCACAAGGGCGTAGGACTTGTCGCTTCCCAGGAGGTCCATGAGCCGGGAGTAAAGCCCGAAGAGACGGGTTAATTCCATTCTTCCTTCCAGGTGGTAGTCCAGGAGGTAGTCCCCGTCCACGAGGAAAATGATTTTCCCGGCAGTTTCCATTTTTTTGTATATGGAGGCCAGGATCAGGTCGTGGAATTCTCCCTGGAGTTCCTTTGCGTAGTCTTTTTTCAGCTGTTCCAGGAAGCTGATAGTCCCTATCCGCCTGTAGATGGTGTTTATGTTAAAACGTTCCAGTTTTTCATCGAGGTTATTGACAGCCAGGGCGTAGTTCTCAGGGTCCAGGTCATCGGTATACTCCCCGCTGTAATCGATGAAAGAAAATTCTATGGGTATTGCCCCTTTTTTCCCGGACAGCACATACATTGCCATATCCGCGCGGCTGGTGCTCTTTGGCATGTTCCCGGCTTCGATTTCCGCAAGCATGGACTCGATTCTCAGCCGGTCCTCGTTTGCTTTCGAGAGCTTCCCCTGCGTGTCATAGGAAAGGATGATTTCCCTGTGCGTGCCTGCGTAAAAGTTCACGAAATGGTTGTACAGGGCAAGCAGGGGAAAGGTCTTTCCCGATCTTGAAGGCCCGTATATGAAGACATCGGAAATCCGGACGTCCCGGATAAGCCCTGTCAGCTGGTACAGGGAAAGCACCACCAGCAGGGCCAGCCCCAGGTCCAGGGGCCTTTCCGACCCGCTTTCAAGGAAAGCCCCCAGCCTTTCACCTGAAAACGGGTACATAAGTTCCAGGACAAGGACAAGGATGTAGACGCCCAGGGCAAAAAAAAGAGCCTCGCACCTGCCCTTGCATAGCCCGTAAGCAGCTTGAACCTGTTATTGTGAAGGGCCTGCCAGTCCAGAAGTCCCCCTGCCAGGAGGCCCAGGAGCAGTCCGTTGGCCTTCAAGACCCCCAGGTCAAAAGAAAGAAAATACAGGAAAGGCAAAAAGACCGCAATTAAAAAGAAACCTCCTTTTCTCGACTGTTCGTGGAAAAACATCCCTGAAGCGCTTGCAACGAAGAATGCCGGAAAGAAACTCAGCAAAAAAGCTCCTGGCCAGGAAACCTGTGAGAAAGCTAATGTCCCTGCAAACCATAAAAAAAGGAAAGATAAAAGCAGGACCAGCCCTACTGCCGGAAGTTCATAGAGGAGTTTCAGGCTGCTGTGTATCCTCATTTTTCAAAGCCTCTCTCAAGCTTTTTTCTTCGTACAGTTCATTGATCCTTGCCCCTACGTTTACCCCTTTCTTTTCCAGGTTTGCCAGTTCCCCCGCTTCCTTCAGGTCAAGCAGGGCTTTTCGGGTTACGTATTTTCCTTCATGGAGTTTGAGCACATGGTGGAGCAGGTTATCCTTCTTATTTTCATACACCTCCCAGAAGCCTCCCCCCGCGGTCAGGGGTGAGATATTGTCCAGGAAACCCGTGGCGGAAAAGAAGGTCAGGGCAATGTCCCAGGGCTTTGTGTGGCTGTGGGTGGCAAGCTTGGCATCGTTGCTGTTGCTGAGAGCCAGGATCCCGTTTATTTCTTCTTTTATCCCGTCGGCTATGGGTTCGCTTGCGATCCGGCTTGAAATGTACGAGGACCTTGATGAAACCACCAGGGCGGCTTTTCCGAAGTTCCAGCGTTCGGTGGTGCTGATAGGGATCATCAGGTTATGGATCCCGAGTTTGTAACTTTCAATCAGGTTTTTGTAAGTTACCAGGATTTCCCCGATGAGTTTATCAAGTTCGCGTTTCCCGCTCTCGTCCCAGTCAAGGTCCCTCATATCGGAGCTCTCGTCGATAAGGGAGAGGATTTTGGGGTTGATATCCCCGAACTTTGTCATGTAAAGGCTGCTCAGGGTCTTGCTGCCAGCCTTGCTCCCCGAAGCCCTGACATCGCTGAGCTTTGTGAAATGCTCGTAAAATTTATCGTATTCCCTGGAAAGGTCCCTTCTGTAAACAAGGGTTTCCTCAGTAAGGACCTCGGTTTTCCCGAGGAAATCGGAAAGGAAATTCTGAGCCTCAAGGCTTCCTTCAAGTTCCCGAAACTCCGTCTCGATCCGATCCAGTTTCCCTGAATAGTCTTCCCTCTGCAGGTAGTAGCGGGTCAGGACCTCTCTCAGGAGGCTCCTCAATTTCGGCCTGTCCCCCGACTTAAACGCCCGGTCGATTTCCTCAAGATCGGCGGCTTTCCTGTTCAGGTCGAAAAGGAGGGAGTCCATGATCCCGGTTTTAAGTTCCTCGGCCTTTTTGTTCTGGCTTTCACTCAGGAAATTTTCAGGGACATAAAATTCGAAAGGAGGGTTTACCTGGACATAGTCCCTTCCCGAGCTCTTAATATAATCCTCCATGCTCCGTTTCTGGGCTTCAAACCTCCTGAGAAGCTTCTTTTTATTCCCCTTTACGGCTCCGACCAGTTTCTCCTTAAAGCCCCCTTTTTCGATCCGGGTGATCCTGTAATCGTAATAGTAGTAGAGGGAAATCGATTCCGCGAGTTTGGAAAGGACCTGGAGGTCTATTTCAAGCTCATGGGACATGGCAGTAATTTCTCTCTGGAGTTCCGGGACCCCGGTCAGGGTCAGCCAGGTCTCCTTATCCGTGCTTTTGAAGTTTCCGGCCCCGAAATTGCCGATGAATATATCAATTTCCGATTTCAGCTGCTTCTCGTGGTCCCGGATGTTATCCAGCTTCTTTTTCTGGGAAAAGTACTGTTCAATGTCCCGGTCATTATCGCTTAAGGCTTTATCGACTTCTTTTTCGACCCGGGAGTTCACCTGTTCCAGGTAGTCCTTTTCAACCTGCTTGCTTTCGATTTCGGCTTTTGTTACCAGGCTCTCTTCCTTGAGCACCCTGGTTTTAGCGTTGAGCCGGTCAACAGAGGCCACAAGTTCCTGTTTGCCTTTCAGGACATTTATGAGCACGGCTCTTGCAGCTTCCTCCTCAATGCCCGCGACCCGCTTGAAAAGCCTTGCCGTATCTTCGATCCCCTGCAGGGTCTCGGGAATCAGGCGAAAGAGCTTCTTGTCATTTTCGTCCTTTAGTTCGTCTTCCTTTACGCTGCTGGTAAAAGTTTTTACCCTGGAGATAAAGTCCAGCAGGTCTTCATAGCTGCTTATGTTTTCAATCCCGGCGTCTGCCGAGATGTTGTTGCGTATGAAAAACTCCACGGCTCCGGGGGTCTGGTAGTTAAGGAGTTTTCCGATTTCGTTTTTCCAGACCTTCTCAGCGTTTGTGTATTCCTTTTTAATAAACTCGGAATCTGTCCGGGTAGGAGGCATTTCCCTGAACATGTCGGAGCTGTCCAGCAGGGCTTTTACGGCCCTGTTGATTTCTTTCCTTGCCCCGCTGATTTTTTCGAGTTCGAGGATGATTTCCTCATACTGTTTTTTCAGGGTCTTCAGCTCTTCGACGGGGTACTGGATTACATGGGCATCTGCAAAAATAAACGAGGAATACAGGCGTTTCGAGTCGCTGAGGTTGATATCCCCTTTTTCGATATGGAAGAAATTCGTCAGGATGTGGGGGAACATGGAATTGAACTCATGCACCTCTACCCTGGCCTCTTCTCCCTTTTTATAGCCCGTCGGGCCCAGGGAACTGAGCACCACATAATTGAAACGCCTCTCGTTAATGTTCAGGTATTCGAGTTCGGTAAGCGCAATTGCGGCGTTTAGCTGCTCCATTTCCCCTTCTTTTGTGGTAGGAATCACCGCGAAGAGCCAGATCTGGGTAGCTTCCCCCCTCAGAGCCCGGATATGCCGTGCAAGGTCAATGAACATCCCTGCCCCGGTCCCTCCCCCGAGCCCGACAATAATTGCCGTTGTCCCGGTACTCGGAAAGGTCGGAAAGCCGCTTGCCTGCCCCTGGCTCAGGACCTTGTAGAAGATCGCCTTTGAAATCACCCTTCGGCGGTGCACGCCCCCTCCGAAATCGTCAATCAAAAAGGGGTCGATTGTCCTGAGCTCCTCAAAACTCAGCCCCTGTCCCCCCGGATCGTTCAGCCACCAGGTGCTTACGGCGGGGTCCGATTTCCTCTCCTTGATCTTGGTGCGACCTCCTGGCTTGCCAGGTCCGAGACCTGGTTTATGTTTGCCAGGGAAGGGAGGTAATAATAATTGTATTCGATATTCCCCCTGGCCCCCATTTCCTGGATCCCAGCCCGAAACTCGCTTCTCTGCACCTCATCTTCCACCTTCTCGTTGGCATCCGTATCCATGGTATAGATCCTGAGCCTTTTTCCTGAAGCAAGGTAATTGCCGAGAATCCATTCGTGCCTGCAGATCTCCCCGCAAAGGCGTTTTCCACATCCCCCGATCCCAACAATGGTAAGGTCCGTAGGAAGCTGCAATGTAGAATAGCTACTTTCCCTTCCGTTCATTCCTCTTCCTCCTCTCCGGAACCGCCGAACCTGACCCCCAGGATAAAGCCCACTGCCAGAAGAGCGATTCCCCCGAGCACATAGCCCCAGCTAAAGGAACTTTCTTCTTCCCTTTCCTTTTCCTTTTCTTCTTCTTCGATCACATGGTCCGCGATTTCATTTGCCTCGGTCACAAGCCCCTTATCGAACATGTCCTGCAGGTATACGCTGAAAAAAGAGTCGTCCACAAGTGTCATTTTTCCCCTGAACTCTTCGATCCCGGTAGCCACTATCGTAAACGTGCGGGTATCGCTCTCCCCCAGGGGATTTCCGTCCTCATCGGTCAACCTGACCCTGTAGTAAGCGTACCCTGTCAGCTTGGGATCGTATTTTATCAGGGTAAGCTCGTCGCACTGCTTAACTTCCCTTATTACCGGAACCCGCCCATTTAACCGGACAACGATTTTCTCCCTGTTATCCTCAACAGGAAGCACAATGCTGCTATTATTGCTTTGAAGTTCCAGCCCCGTAAAATTATAGATAGGCCGTTCCCCATACCTTACCAGGTCCGTATCAAAAGAGATCAAATCCGCAGCAGCGGGAATATTGCTAATAGTAAGGACGAGGCTCATCACCTGCTTTTCCTCAACCTCCCCGGGAAGCTCTCCCTCCACCTCGATCTGGGTTGCCAGCACAACCCCCGAACCCGCAAACAGAAGGAATACCAGGAAACCTAACGCAATCACGCAAACAGCTTTATGCCCCGCTCCCCTCGCTTCCCTCGCTCCCATATTTGATACCCCCTATCAAAAGGATCCAAACCTGAAATTAATGTCCCCATATCAAAACGACCTTTAATCGAGCTTAATGTCCCCATATCAAAATGACCTTTAAACTGACCTTAATCTCCAGACCTGAATGACCTGAGCCTGGATTTAACAGCCCCGTATCGAAATGACCTTTAAACTGACCTTAAATTGACCTTTAAACTGACCTTAACAACCCCATACCGAAATGACCTTCAATTGAAAACATCCCCATCCCAAAACGGTCTTCAATTGAACTTAATATTCCTATTCAAATTCTTCATATATCAATAAATAACTATTTTTTAAATTAGTTTATAAAGAGAGGATGATAAAATTCATACATGTTATATAAAACGGATTATAAAAATTTAGAGATATAATGACGATCTGTACGAGTGAAATTATTTAACATTCAAAATTTGCAGCAACCTGAAAGTCCTGTATCCGGTCCGATATCCGATCCTTATCTGGTCTTATACCGGACGAAACAACCGTAATCCAGGCAATAACTTATTCCCACAAACCTTTTTTGATCTGCTCATCGGGTACCGGCGCTCTCACCGGTCAGCTTGCTGACCGGCCTTTTCCAAAATTGAGAACTGGGAATTGAAAATTGAAAGTTGAAAAATGAGAATTGAAAAATAGAAATTGAAA